>JBBQNP010000021.1:0-42452 GCA_038330085.1 Planctomycetota bacterium
TGGTGGGCCGTCCCTCTGTGCCGTCTCTCGGTGAAACGTCGCAGTGCAATCAGCGCGGAAGCTTCTTGTCCTTCGAGCCCGCTTCCGCCGGCGTGTCGTTCTTCGGCACGCCTTCTTTCGGCATCGCGGTCACCAGCGTCGCCAGCGCTTCCTCGCCCAGCGCCTGATCCCAGATCGTGAAACCACTGATTTCGCCCGCGAAACGCCGCTCTTTCTCCCACGGATCGATCGGCGCCAGGTTGACGACGTTCTGGTCGTCCGCGAGCTGAAGTTCCCGCTCTCCGGCCTTCTTGCCGTCCTTGTAGAGGCGACAGGTGGTGCCGTCGTACGTCGCGGTGAGCATCTGCCAGCGTCCGACATCGAACGGCACCCGGCTCCCCGCGTCGCGGTTGTCGCTCCAGAAGTGGATGCCGCTCTGCCACTTGGCGAGGTAGCGCGCGCCGCCGTCGACGCCTTGCGCGCAGTTGCCGAACCCCGCGATCAACGTGCGGTTCTGCGGTGCTTTGTCCGCACGCACGAAGAAGTTGATCGTCCAAGCGTCGCCGGCCTTGATCGGCAAGCCGGGAACGTCGCGCGTCTCCTGGCCCATCTCGGCGGCGGTGATCGTCTTCATCTCGAAGACAGGGCCCTTGACCGCGACGTCGGTGGCTGCCGATCTCATCACGTTGCGCGCAGGCGAAAAGTCCTTCACTCCGCTGATCTTCAGCTTGTAGGCGCGTCCGACCACAGGCGCTGCCGCGAGCGTGAGCACGACTTGGCTCGCGTCGTCACCCGCGCTCACGGAGAGGACTGCGATCGCCGGTTCGAATGCGTACGACTGCGTGCTGCGTGCTGAGTCGTCGACGGGCTCCGAGAACGCGACGTGCACGACCGGCGATCCATACGCGAGGCGCACGTGCGTGACCGTGGGCGGTGTGTCGTCCTCGACGACGACCTTCGACATGGTGACGGGGCCGTGGTGACCGTTCTCGTCGAACACCGCAGTCTTGACCAAGGTCGTCTGTTCCAGGATGAAGGGCGCCGCGAACACGGCCGAGTTGGGCGTCGGTTCGTTGCCGTCGACCGTGTAGCGGATCGAATCGGGTCGCCAGTACAAGCGCGGATCGATGCGCACGGTCGTCGCGTCGTGGTACGCGCCCGAGTGCGGCGCGTCGTCCGCTGCAACGACGCGCGGCGCGTCCTGCTCGCGACCTTCGAGCGTGTCGAACAACGGAGCTGCGGGGACGACCGGCGGCGCGCTCGAAGACACGGCGCTCGCCGCGAGCACGAGGATGCGCGGGTCCTTCGGCAAGCGCACGGACTTCGCGCCCCTCGGCAGATCGATCGCGACCGACCACAGGTACGAGTACAGGTAGTACGCGTCGCCCTTCTCGGTGTGATGGTGCGAGCACCACCACGCGACGTGACCTTGTTTGACGAAGCCGGGCACGATGCCGCCGAGCGCGTTCGACCAACCGTACGCCTGCTCGGGCACCACGCCGAGCCACAGACGCTTGTCCCAGCCGCCGACGAAACCGTTCCACGCTTCGACGCGGATCGGTACGGGCTTGCCGTCGACCATGACCTCGGCTTGCACGTCACCGTCGTTCGAAGCGGCGAGCAAGTAGAGACGGTCCGCACCGCTCAATGGCAGCGCGATGTCCTGCCCGTTGCACGCGAGTGCGTTCTTGGCGCCGTCCGTCGTCGGACCGAGCACGAACGTCGCCTCCTCAGCGGTGATCGTCGCAGGCAGTTGTTCCGCCGGGATCGCGCCGCTGTCGGCGCCCATCGAGCCGTCGGTGCGCTTGTCGTTCGTGCTGACGACGTCGGTGTCGAACGCGAGGTCGATCGACGTGCACTTGGACGTCAAGGATGTATTCGCGATGGAGCCTGCGGGCGGGCCGAGCTTCAGTGCGAACGCGCGCAGGCCGAAGCCCTGCACGTTGGCGACGAGCTTGCCGTCCTTGACCGTGGCCGGCCCGATGTCACGTTCCTGGCCGTCGATTTCGCGCGCGGAGAGAATCGGACTCGCGGCAGTGACTACCACGTCCTTGGCATCGTGGCCCGAGAGTTCGCGCAAGCGCACGACGACCTCTTCGCCGTCTTCGATCTTCTTGAGCGCGGTGATGCGCACGTTGTCGTCGCTCGTCTTCATCAGCGAGAGAGACTTGCCAGCGGATCCGCGGTGCTGGTCTGAACGGAACACGCGCATGGGCTGGTTCACACGCTCGGCTTGTTGAGCGCTCTTGCCCGCACGCCAATCGCCCGTGTGTCCTTCGATCGCGTAGAGAACATGGTGCCGGCCGAGGTCCTGCGTGCCTTGATCTTCGTACCCGCCATGCGTTCCAGGCGTGTGCAGCAGCGTGAGGCGCAGCGTGTGATCGTCGGGCCGATCCGATCCGTACTTGCAGTCGTTCATGACCGTGACGCCGTAGTTGCCCTTCGCGTCGGTGAGGTCGAACCACTGGTGCGAGCAGTACTCGTACTGCTCCTTGTGCATGACGGGCCGCTCGAGCACGCCGGTCTGCACGTCGTAGGACGCGAGCGTGTTGGAGACGGTGAGCGGGAACGACGCGCGCAGGCTGCGCTCGCGCTGCGCCCAGTCGATCTCTGTGTCGAACTCGACGCGGTTGCCGGCATCACCGGCGGAGAGGCGGATGGTCTGCACGAACGTCGAGCTGCCGAGCGTGCGCGTGACTTGGACGGCGACGCGTGCCGATCCGTTCTCGACGATCTTGAACGACGCCTGCCCGCCCACGAACTCACGCGCCGGCTGCTGTCGGTCGGTCCAGTCCTGGTTCCACGCCGGCCAGTTGCGCGGGTTTTCGTAGTGCAGCTCGAGTCGTGCGGGCGCCGACAAGAGTTCGCGCTTCGCGGCCTTGTCGAAGATCGAAGCGACATCGCCCCCATCGTCGAGCTTCACGATGTAGCGCTCGTTCTCGAGCCGCTTCTCTTCGACGCTCAGGGTCGTGACGGCTGCATCACGCGCGCTCGCCGTATTCCATTTCACGTCGAACACCGAGAAGCTGACGGGAGCGACCTTGGCCAAGAAGGCGATGCGATGGGTGCCGACCACCCCACGCTCGTGGTTGCCGACGACCCTACGACCGATGTTTTGGCACGGGACTTCGCGGCCATCGGGGCCCACGACGTGCAGGGTCACAGGGCTGTCGCCGGGAACCTCGGCCTCCACGACGTCCTCGCGTGCGATCGACAGGGGGTTGAACACGATGACGGCCAGGTCTTCGCTGTCGATGCCGTCGCGGCGCGTGTCGAGGACGCTCGCGACGTTGCTGACCGCATCGGTCAACACTGCGCTGAACGTGTTGCCGGCGAGCACTTCGTCGTTCCAGGCGAAGTCGTACGCGTGCGGGTGGCTCGTGCCCGGAAGGATGTCGTGCATCTGCGAGCCGAGCACGAGCGTCCATGCGTCCTCGAGACGTTGTGCCGGATACGTTCGTCCACCGAGCCACGCTGCCGCAATCGACGCGCGCTCAGCGGCATCGCCGAGCAGTTCGTTCTTGCGGTTCCAGCGCTTCATGTACCCTTCCGAAGTGATCGAGCCGGCCGAGTGCTCCGTCAACTGCAGCTCGCCCTTGTACGTCGGCAACTTTGCGCGCATCTCGGGCGTGATCGCTTTGAAGAGCCAGTCCGCGGCGCCCGACACGACGTGCATCAGGCCCTTCGTCTTGACGCTCTCTGCCACCATGGCGACCGAGCGATCCGTCGGACCGCCGCCTTGGTCGCCCGTTCCGTAGTAGTGGTAGTCGACGTACAAGCCGGACTTCGCAGCGCTCGCGTCCATCCGCTTCTTCCAACCTTCGGAGTTGGCGAGGTTCTCGAGCACCTCGCCGCCGTAGCTGCCCGGATCGAGCGCGGCGACGACGCTGCGTCCGTCCGGTCCGATCCACAGGCCGACCTTGAAGGGGATCGGCACGACCGCGTTCCACGTCAGCTTCTGCGTCGAAAAGCCCTGGACGCCGCAGTGCGCGAGCACGCTTGGCAACGCGGCGGGGAAGCCGAAGCAGTCCGGCAGCATGTACTCTTCGCTCGCGAGCCCGAGCTCGCGGCGGAACCAGCGGTTGCCGTACAGCACTTGACGCACGAGTGATTCCGCCGACGGCACGTTCGCGTCGTTCTCGTCGACCGACGATCCGCACGGGAACCAGCGACCCGCCGCGACGACCGACTGCAGCTTCGCGTACTGCTCCGGGTAGTACTCGCGCATCATCTGGTACCGGCGCGAGCCGCTGAAGTTGAACACGTAGTCGGGGTACTTCGCGATCAGCGCGAAGTTCTCCTCGAGCGTCGCCGGAAGGAAGTCGCGGATCGTCTGCGGATACGTCCAGCGCCACTCGGTGTCGAGGTGCGCGTAGCCGACGACGTACAACGTCGGCTCCTTCGTGAAGTCGGGATGCGGGACGTTGTCCTGCCCAAACGCCGGAGCACACGACAGAAGGCTTGCGATCACCGCGACGCGGCGCATGTCCAATTCACGCATGAGGGGGTCTCCAAACCGCGGGCGATCAGCCCGCGTTCACTTCCAGCCCGAGCTCTCTTCCGAGCTCGGCGAGCAGCCTATCGCAGTCCGGCGCCGACATCAGCCGATCGCGGAATTCCGCGTGCATCAGGCGCCGCGCGAGCGTGGAGAACACGCGCATGTGCACGCCCTCTTCGTCGGTCGCGCGCATGCACAAGAGGATCACGCAGCGCACCGGCTGTCCGTCGAGCGAGCCCCATTCGACCGGCTGCGCGAGCCGCACGACACCGATCGAGCTGGTGGTTATGGCGTCGGTCTTGCAGTGGGGGATCGCGAAACCGTGGCCGAGGCCGGTCGAGTAGACGGCCTCGCGCGCCCAGACGGCTTCTTCGATCGCGAGCGGATCGTCAGCGCGGCCGGCGACATAGAAAGCATTGACGATCTCGCGGATCGCTTCGGCCTTGGTGACGCTGTCGGAGCCGACGTTCGCCAAGCCGGGCTCGATCAATCCGCGCGCACCGCCTCGAGCGCGGAATGCGGCCACGGCGGATTCGACCTCGGCGACGCTGCTGCAGGCGAGTGCCCGCTTCAACAGATCGCGGCACGCAGAGGCCGAAAAGCTCGCGACCATCGACTTGAGCCCGGGGATCTCGGGCGCCGCCGTGCTGATCTCGTCGAGTCCGAGGCCGATCAGCAAGGGCAGGTTGCGCGGGCTGCGCGCCATCTCGCCGCACATGCCGATCCACTTTCCCTGCGCGCGGCAGTCGCGCACGATCCGGTCGAGCAGCCGCAGGAACGCGGGATGACGCGCGCTCGACAACGGTGCGACGCGCCGGTCGCCGCGGTCCACGGCGAAGAAGTACTGCGCCAGATCGTTGGTGCCGATGCTGAAGAAGTCGACCTCCGCTGCCACCTGGCCGATCATCTCGGCCAGAGCGGGGACTTCGATCATGATGCCGACGCGCAAGTTCGGGTCGGGCGCGACGCCTGACTGACTCAATTCGGCGCGCACTTGCGCAATGCGCTCCTTGACCCAGCGCACTTCCTCGAGCGCGCTGACCATCGGCACCATCAGCCACACTCGGCCGTGAGCGGACGCGCGCAAGATCGCGCGCACCTGCGTCATGAACACGGCGAGCTGGGACGGATAGAGGCGCACGCCGCGCAATCCGAGAGCGGGGTTGTCCTCCTCCGGAAGCTGGAGGTAGGGCACCGGCTTGTCGCCGCCGATGTCGAAGGTACGGATGATCACCGGCTTGCCGCCCGCTGTGCGAGCGGCCTCGGAGTAGACCGCGAACTGCTCTTCTTCCGTGGGCGCCTGTTCGCGTTCGAGGAACAGCATCTCGGTGCGGAACAAGCCGATTCCATCCGCACCCGCAGCGAAAGCTGGCGCGATCTCCTGCGCGGTCGCGACGTTGGCGGAGACTTCCAGAGCTTGTCCGTCGGTCGTCTCCACGGAGCGGTCTGCACGAGATGCGAGCAGCTCGCGCCGACGCCGCAGCGCGCGCTCCTCACGCTCGTAGAAGCGCACGACCGCGGGCAACGTCGCCGGGATCACGACCCCGTGGTTCGCGTCCACGACGACGTCGGCGCCGGAGTCGAGCGCGGAACGCACGCCCACCACGCCGGTCAACGTCGGAATTCCGAACGAGCGCGCCAGGATTACTGCGTGCGACGTCGCGCCGGCGTGCTCGAGCACGAGGCCTGCGAGCAGCTCCTTGTCGAACGCCAGAAGCTGTCGCGGCGTGAGGTTCTCGGCTGCGACGACCGAGCGCACGCTCAAGGTGATTTCGTCCGAGCGCACGCGGTCGCCGTAGATCGCCTCGAGCAATTGCAGCCCGACGTCCTGCACGTCGGCGACGCGCTCGCGCACGTACGCGCTGCCCGACTGCAGCAGCCGATCGGCGTAGAACTCGACCGCGTCGAGGATGGCGTTCGCGGCCGACGCTCCCGCCCCGACTCGGCTGTGGATCTTCTCGACGAGACCGACGTCACCGGCGATCGAGAGGTGTGCGCGCAGGATGTCGGCTTCGAGCGGCGAGCGACGGCCTTCGAGCTGCGCCGTGAGGCTCTCGCGTACCCGCGTGATAGCGATTCGGACTCGATCTTCCTCCGCGGATCGTTCGAGCGCGGCTTCTTCGAGCAGGTCCGCCGGCAGCGTCAGCCCGTCCGCGCTCACCAGCACGCCGCGCCCGATGCCCGGGCACACGACGGTGCCCGCGTGCCACGTCGCACCCGAATCGCGCAACACGCGCGGCAACGCACGCGCGGATTCCGTGCTCGTCTCGGGCAACGCGGTGTCACAGGCAGGCAGCACCTGATCGACGAACGTGCGCAAAGCGGCCGCGGCGGCGCCCGCATCCTGGCCCCGGCTCTCGATACGGCAGTGATCGCCGAGCTGAACGTCGTTGGCGACGAGCTCGAGCACGCTCTTCGCGTTCGCAGCGACCCCCGTGCGCGCGTTGATGAGCTCGACGTCGGCCGCGAAGCGCGCTGCGATCTCCGACAAGAGGCTCGCCGGACGCGCGTGCAATCCGTTCGGCAACGTGCAGCGGAACTCGATGTCGCGCGCGCCGGACGGTGATACGGCGCGCTCGCCCGGCGATCCCGCGGGGGACGCGCCGCGCTTGTCCGCCGCACCCGACGACCCCGCGCGCGCGTCGCCGTCAGGAGCTGATCTTTTCGAAGACCCCATGCGGGTTCTTGATCGCTTCTTTGACCGGGACTTCGACGATGCGCCGCGCGCTGAAACGCTCTCTGTGCTCGACCTCGATGTCGACCGCGAAGATCACGACGTCGGCTTCCTTGATGTCTGCTGCTGTGAGCGCGTTCTCGATGCCCATCGCTCCCTGCGTCTCGACCTTGATCTGGTGACCGAGCGCCTTGGCGGTCTTCTCCAGCTGCTCGGCCGCCATGTACGTGTGTGCGATGCCGGTTGGGCACGCGGTCACTGCGACGATCTTCATGCGGTCACCTGTGCTGTGGCAGCGGGCGTGATCGGACGACGGAAACCCTTCAGTGCGTGCGCGACGAGCGCGGTCACGACGCTACCCGCGACGATCGCGATCACGTAGGCGATGCGGTGATCGACCACCGGCAGCACGATCGGTCCACCGTGCGGAGCGTGGTCGCCGACACCGCCGAGCATCGCGATCACCGCGGCCGTCATCGACCCCGCCATGATGCTCGGGATGACGCGGAACGGATCGGACGCGGCGAAGGGGATCGCGCCCTCGGTGATGCCGATCATGCCCATCGCGAGCGCGGCGAGTCCGGCCTCGCGCTCTTCGCTCGTCCACACGTGCCGGCGGATCAGCGTCGCCAAGCCCATGCCGAGCGGCGGCGTGCAGATCGCCGCAGCACACGCGCCCATCACCGCGTATTGCTGTTCCTTGATCATTGCCGCTCCGAAGAAGAACGCGGTCTTGTTCACCGGGCCGCCCATGTCGAACGCGATCATCGCACCGAGGATCAACGCCAGCACGACCGCGTTGCCCTCGCCCATGCTGTGCAGCCAGTCGCCGAGTCCCGCCATCAAGTTCGCGATGGGGACGCCGACGAGCTCGAGCATGATCACGCCCACCAGGAGCGACGACGCAATCGGGATCACGAGGATCGGCATGATCGGCTTGATGTAGCGCGGTGCCGGCAGTTGCTTGAGCAGGACGACGATGTATCCCGCGACGAGGCCGATGATGATGGCGCCGAGGAATCCGGCCTTCGTGTGGTCCGATCCGCACAGGTATCCGCCGATGAACCCCGGTACGAGGCCCGGTTTGCCCGCGACCGAGTACGCGATGTATCCGGCGAGCACCGGCAACAGCATCGAGAACGACGCGACGCCGATGTCGAGGATGAACTTCAGCGCCGGCGCGCTCGAGAAGTCAGGCCCGGTCGGCGTCATGGGCACGAACGCAATGCCGAACGCGATCAGGATGCCCCCGCAAGCGATGAACGGGATCGCGAACGACACACCCGTGAGCAGGTGCTGTCGCAGCTTGCGCAGCGCTTCGATCATCGCGAAGGGACCTGCGCGCCGCGGACTTCTCGGAAGGAGGGGACGTGCACTGGGCGTGTCCGGACCACGCGCGCGTCCGGAGAGGCGCAGCATGGTAGTGGACGGACCGGCCTGTGTCCGCGATCACTTCGTAGTCGCCTTGGGAGCCGGAGTCGGGCGCGCGTCAGCCCGAGGGCGGCGCGCTACGACGCAACGCTGGGCGAGTTCATGCTGCCGTACGACGCGGTGCGCACGGCCGACGATCCGGACGCGATGCTGCTCGAGTTCATGGAGAGCACGTACCAGGCCGGCGCCGCGCTCATGAAATGGAACGTGGCCGATCTGCAGCATCCGCTGCGCAAACGGCCACGGTCCGGCTCGATGGGTTGATCAGGAAGCGTCGAAGAGCACGTCGAGCCCAGCGCACGTCGCCGTCGACGCCCAGACCCAAGCGCAGATCAGGCGCCGGCCTTCTTGGCGAGCTTCGCCTTCTTCTTGTCCTGCTTCTCCTTGATCGTGAGCTTCTGCTTCTTCGCTTCCTTGGGTTGTTGCTGACCTTTGGCCATGTGCGTCTCCGTGTGGATTCCGTCGTGAGAGTTGGGATGCGAGAGGTCGGTGACCGTCTCGACCGGTGCTCAGGGAAACGGAGGTGGCCTGCGATGTCAAGATGCCGCACGCGCGATGTCCACAGATCTGTTCCCACGGGTCTGTTTCAACATCTCGGGCGGCGCTGTACACCCTTTCCATGTGGCGGGCTCGTGCGGCGAACCATCTTCGCGCCTGCGCGCGCACAGTCCTCCAGCTCGGGCTGCTCGTACTCGGTCTCTTCGTGTCCGCCGTCCGCGCGCAGGCGCAAGCGGAATCGCACCCCGCGCGCCCCCCTCCGCGGGTCGCGCTCGTGCTCTCGAGCGGCGGCGCGCGCGGTCTCGCCCACGTCGGCGTCCTGAAGGCGCTCGAAGAGCTGCACATCCACGTCGACCTCGTCGTCGGCTCGGAATGGGGAGCGCTCGTCGGCGGACTCTACGCCGAAGGTCTCTCACCCGATGAGATCCAGCGCGCGTTGATCTCGCGCGAATGGGCCGACGCTCTCGCCGACCGCATGCCGCGCCGGTTCCTGTCGTTCCGCTCGAAGCAGGAGGACCGCGACTACCTCGCTGACATTCCGCTCGGCATCGGTGCCGACGGGCTCATCCTCCCGCCCAGCATCCTGCTCGGACAACGCATCCGCATCGAGCTCGGCCGGCTGACGATGCGAACGCTCGGCCTGGAGCGGTTCGACGATCTTCCGATTCCGTTCCGCGCTGTCGCGACGGACCTCGAGCGGGGCGGGACGATCACGTTGGAGACCGGATCGCTCGCGAAGGCGATCGAAGCCAGCCTGGCGACACCCGTCGTGATGCCCCCTGTCGATCAGGACGGACGGCTGCTGATCAGCGGAGCGTTGAGTGATCCGCTCCCGATCGACGTCGCGCTCGCGCTCGGCGCGGAGCACGTGATCGTCGTCGACGTCGTCCCGCCGGTCATCGACAGCGCGCACCCAAACCTCCTCCAGGTGGGCACGCGTGCCATGGATTTCGTGGCGCGCGAACGCGAAGCCGCCGCGCACGCGGGTCTGCGCGCGAGCGACGTGCTGTGCGTGCCAAATATTGACCCGATCGATCTCGTCGAGTTCGAGCGTGCGCCCGCCGTCGTCGAGCGCGGTCGCGTGGCGCTGCTGGCGCTGGCCGATCGCCTCACGCCGCTCGCCGCCGATCCGGCCGCGCGACCTGCGCTCGAGAAACGAGCGCGGAGAACCGCTCTCCCCGTGATCGACGCGGTGCGCGTGCGCGGGGACAGCCCGCTCGGCCAAGAATCCATCGAGGCGCGCTTGGAGAACCGCGTCGGAGGGCGCTTCGATCCCGATGCAGCGAGCAGCGATCTCGCGCGCTTCTACGGGCTGAAGCTGTTCGGTCGCGTCGATTTCGACCTTCAGCCCACGAGCGAGGACCATGCCGACCTCATCGTCGGTGCCGAGCCGACACCGGCGGCGCCGTTGCACTGGCGGATGGGGCTCGCGGGTGAAGTGAACGCGGGCGACGGCGTCAACTTCGTCGTGGGCGGGAGCGTGCGCTTCGCGCCGACGGATGATTGGGGATCGGAATTTCGCGCGAAGGTCGAGCTCGGCACCCGTCTCTTGACGTCGCTCGAGTACCGGTACGCGCTCGATCCGGCGGGCTTGTGGTTCCTCGTGCCGAGCGCGTCGTGGTTGAAGCATCCGGTGCGCGTCGACGGGGGCGACGGCCATCTGTCCCAGTACTCGGTGAGCGAGGTCGATCTCGGCCTCGACCTCGTGCGCGAGATCGGCGACGTGTGGGAAGCGCGCGCCGGAATCGAGTACCGCGGCGGCGATTCGACGCTCGACGTCGGCGAGCCGGTGCCCGGCAACGGCGGCAACTTCGAGGCCGGTGGCGCGCGGTTCGCCGTCACGTGCGACAGCCTCGACGACCTCGCGTTCCCGAGCGCAGGCTGGCTGGTGCGCACGGACTGGTTCGTGCCGATCGAGAGCTTCAAGAGCGATCAAGACGAGATCGTGCGCGCGCGCGTCGATCACCCGCTCCCGCTGTGGGGCGGATCACTCACGCTCGGCGGGGAGTTCGGCGACATCGTGAGCGGCGATGGCAACGTCGAGAGCTTTCAACCGTTGGGAGGATTCCTGCGCTTGTCGGGTCTGCAGTCGCAAGCCATCAGCGGTCCGACCTCCGTTCTCGGTCGTGCTGTGTACACGCACGCGCTCGGACCGATCGGCCTCGAGCGCAAGGTGTTCACGTGGTACGGCGGCGCGTCGGCCGAGCTCGGCAGCGTCTTCGCCGACGTCGACCAGATCACGCTCGACAGAATGCTCCCGAGCGGCTCGGTGTTCGTCGGAGTCGACACGCTCTTCGGGCCGCTTTATGTCGGGTACGGTCTGACCGAGGGCGGACACAACAACGTGTTCCTCGTGCTCGGCCGGCAGTTCTGAGCGTTGGAAGCGGGCTCGCGCGTGTTCAAGCAGTGGGCGGCCGTGGGGACCATCCGCCGCTGCGCTCCATCGCCGTTTCGATCATCGAAACCGCCGCCTGCTCGGACCTGCATTCGCCCGTGACTTTGGCACCAGGCCACGGAGCTGACGATGGCGGCAAGAGGAACTCGACTTGGTACTCCTGCTCGTTGAGCGCGAGAATTCTGACGAACCAGGGTGATGTGAACGTGTCTTCCGCGAGCAACACCAATCGGTAGTGCGATGTCAGCCCGAAGACCTGCCTGTCGTCGGGCCTCGACCGCAGATGCGCAATCTGTCCGAGCATCGCCTTGCCGACTGCGCGGCCTGTCTGATTGTTCTCTCGCGCCACCTCACCGTAGAACTCATCCAGCGTCTTGGAAGGTTGGTCCTTGCATCGGGTGAGGCGCATGACAATTCCTGTTGCGGGTCAGGCTGAGCGAAGGTCCAGTCGAGTATTCCATATCGGTCGAGCCGGCCTCAGCCCTTATTCTGCTCGTCGTGAAAACGGTGCGAGGTGATCTCATTTCCCTGGCGAAGCAAGGTGTCTTCGAGGTGATCGCGCACGGCTGCAACTGCTTCTGCACCATGGGCGCGGGCATTGCCCTCACGATCAAGCATGAGTTCCCGGCGGCGTACGCAGCCGACTGCGCGACAGCAACTGGCGCACGCGAGAAGCTCGGAACTTGCAGCGTCGCGCGCGTACGACTCGAGGGCGGACAAGAGCTCGCCATCGTGAATGCCTACACGCAGTTTCATTGGAGTCGCAGTCCGAAGCCGCTCGCGGACTACGACGCGATCCGTGCCTGCATGGCCTTCATCCGACGCGACCACGGAGGAGGCCGCATCGGACTCCCGAAGATCGGAGCAGGGCTGGCTGGAGGTGACTGGGAGACAATCGCGGCGATCATCGATGCCGAGCTCGCGGGTGAGGACGTCACGCTCGTTGAGTTCGAGCCTGGGCATTGAGAACGCGACGCACGACGTGACCCGAGATCACGCGGGATTCGATGTCACGAACCGCTGACTGCGGCATTCTGCTCTTGTCATGGACGCACGCTCTTCGCCGATCGAGCCTCACGCGCTTCTCGCGGAGGCCGGATTCCTGCATGCGTTGGCGCGCGAGCTCGCGGGGGACGTGCATGCGGCCGACGACCTGGTGCAAGACACGCTGCTGACCGCGCTCGAGCGCCCGCCGCGGCGTGACGAAGGTGCGGGCGGGTTGCGCGGCTGGCTCGCGACCGTGTTGCGCAATCGCGCGCGGCAACGCCATCGCGGGGAGACGCGTCGACGCGCGCGCGAAGAGCAGAGCGCACGTCCCGAAGCGATCGAGTTCCAGGCCGGCGATGTCGAAGCGCGCATGTTGCTCTTGCGCAGGCTCGCCGACGCGATCGCGGCGTTACCGGAGCCGCAGCGAACGGCGGTGACGTTGCGTTGGCTCGACGGGCTTTCTCCGAGCGAGGTGGCGCGCGCGCAAGGTGTCGCTCCCGAGGCGGCGCGCCAACGCCTTTCGCGTGCCGTCGCGACGCTGCGCGAACTCCTCGATCGCGAGTACCGCGGTCGCGCGGAGTGGAGCGTCATCGCGCTCGTTCTGCCGAGTTCGATTCCTGCGGCAACTTCCTTGTCGACGGCTTCCTTGAAGGGGATCTCGATGTCGCTGACCACGAAGATCGTGGCGGTTTCTGTGCTGGCCGCGGTGCTGGCTGTCTTCGCCTTCCGTTCGTCACGGCACGCGGAGCCTGAATCGTTGTCCGCGCAAGCCGACGCTGCGGCTTCTATCGATGCCAAGCCGACGAATCACGCGGCGCCGGTAACCTCGCCCACGGCGCCGAACGAGTCGAAGCCCGTCGAGCCGACGCGCGTGGCTGCGACGCCGACGCCCACTCCTCGCGCGACGAACGCGCTCGATCGCGAACTGCGCGGCATCGTGCTCGATCCCGCGGGTCGTCCGGTGAGCGGAGCGACCATCAGCGTGACGCGCCGCGAATCCGACGGGGTCGCGGAGCCTGTACTGCTGCCGTCGTTGCGACCCGAGCCACCGCTCGCGGTCGGCTCGACGAAGAGCGCTGAAGACGGCACGTTCGTCATCGCGCCCGAACCCGCTCGGTCGCATGCACTCGACGTGAGCGCGCGGGGACTCGCGACGGCGCACGTGGGCAACCGCTACGCGGGCGAGCACGTCGTCGTGCACCTCGTGCTCGGCGCGTCCGTGGAGGGGACCGTGACGCGCAAGCAGGACCACTCGCCGGTCGCACACGCGCTCGTGCAAGTCGTCCGCCAGAGCTCGGGTCTACATCTTAACGACGAGGGCGAGACGCTCGTCGTCGAGACGGATGATGCCGGTCGATATCGCGCAGACGGCTTCACTGCGGGGCTGTACTGGGTCGCGGTCCATCCGCGCGAGGACCCGGATTCGACGCTGGAGTTCGTGACGCTGACCGAAGCGAACGTGGCGCGCTTCGACGTCGCACTCGACGCCGGCCGGACGATCACGGGACGCGTGACGGATGCGGCGACCAAGCAAGCCGTGGTGGGTGCGGTCGTCGGAGATGGCACATGGTCGCAGAGGCGGACCGAGACGGATGCGAACGGCGTGTACACGTTGCACGGGGTCTCGACGCAAGCGGGTTGCAGCCTGACCGTCGTCGCGGATGGCTTCGGCGCCGAATCGGTCGCTGTGCCTGCTTTCGACGCTGCAACCAAGGTGCAGTCCGGCGGGAACGACGTCACGGCGGCGATCGATCGACGTGAGCAGACGCTCGAAATCGTTCTACATCCTGGTCACGTTCTGCGCGCGCGCATCGTCGGGCGCGACGGACAGCCGATCGCAGGCGCGCACGGAGTCGTGATCGCGCGGGGCGACTACCAGCAGCGCAACGTGACCGACAGCCGCACCGGGAACTCCGGCACCGACGGCAAGGTCGAGATCACGGGCTTGCGTGCCGACTTGCCGCACGTCTTCGTGGTGCGTCGTGAGGGCTTCGGCACGCTCGTCTACGACCTCCCCGCGAACGAACCACAGACGGAGACCCTCGAGCTGGGTGATGTCGTCCTCGATCCGATGGCGATCGTGAGCGGCACGGTCGTTGACGGCGCCGGGAAGCCGCGCGCCGACCAGTACGTGAGCCTGCTCGGCTCGAACACGGATCGGAAAACGCGCTACGGCATGGCACCGACTGCGAATCACGCGCGCGACGTGCCGATCGACGCGGTCGGAGCGTCGCGAGCAGCCCGAACCGACGACCAAGGGCGCTTCGTGTTCGCGGATGTGGCCCCCGGTGACTTCGTCGTGCGCGCGACGCTCGAAGGCGTGGACGATCCGGTCGAGGCGAGCGTGCACGTCGCCGCCGGCGCGCGCATCAGCGACACGAAGCTCGTGCTCGACGAAGGACTCTCGATCGAAGGTCACGTGTTCGGTGCCGACGGCAACCCGATCGAGAAAGCCGACATCAGCACGAACGTGCCGACGAAGAAGAAGGGCAACACGTCCCAGAGTGGACGGGCGAACGCGAGGACCGATGCACAGGGTCACTTCCGACTCGTCGGTCTGACGCAGGGCGCCTATCACCTGTCGGTCCTCTGCTGGAACGAGCACGCCGAAACGCGTTTCGCGCCTGCGGAGGTCGACAAAGTTGCGGCCGGGACAGTCGACCTCGTCATCCGCTTGCGCAACGTGTCGAGGATCGAGGGCTTCGTGCGCGAAGCCGACGGCACGCCGGTTCCGAAAGCGACGGTGATCGCGCACGTCGGCGGCCCGGGCACGCCACCCATCGGTGAGCGCGGGCTCTCGGACGGCAGCTTCTTCGTCGACGTGGCGGAAGGCGACGTAGCGGACCTCGAGGCCTATCGCCCTGAGGATCGGAACGGCGACGACTCCTTGCGCCAGCGGCGTTCCGCTCACCTTGTGGGCATCGCCGCCGGCACGAAGGGCGTCGAACTGCGCCTGCCGCCACGCTGAACGACGAAGCACCCTCGAGGCGTGGTGGCTTGTGCTCGCTCTCCGTCGGGTGGAACATGTTCACCGACGTCGATCGACGTCGGAGGAACAAACCATGCTGAAGTCCTTGCTCACGTTCTGCCTGTGCGTCGCCGCATTCGGATGCGTTGCACCGCAGACCCCACAACCCGCTCAACCGGTACAGCCCACTGCCACAGCGCAGACCTCGGACGAGACCGCTCACCTGAAGGAGCGCATCGCTCAGCTCCAAAACCAGATCGACACGCTGAACAACCGCATCGGTCACCTGCAGAGCGACATCGAAGCCTCGAGCGCGGACAACGAGTTCACGACGATGGCGATCGACTCGGTGAAGTGGTCCGACGATGCCACGACGCGGACATGGGGCGGGAAGCGCGTGCTCCTGCTCCATCCGGCGGAATGGCGCGGCTACGGCAAGATGAAGCGCTTCACCGACAAGTCCGACCACGTTCTCTATCTCGAAGCCGAAGGCAAACCGAGGGTGGAAGTGAGTGTCGCCGTCGGCGGCATTTGCAACACCGACGGCTCGACGCGCTACGTGGTCGCCTACCCGAGTGACACGCTCGAAACGGGCGTGTCGTATCGCGTGGTGCCGCGCAACGACAGCGCGACGTACAAGTGGTCGACGCCCGACGTGCTCTTCGTCTCGGCGAGCACGCCGACGCGCTGAGTCAGCTCCAGATCACCTCGACGCCGTTCGAGAAGTTGAACGTGCTCGGCGTGCAGAACGCCGCGACGTTGCGGTACCACACTTGGTACGTGCGCGTGGCCGGCGCGCTGACTGCGCCGCGCACGGACACGCTCGGGTCACCGGTCATGGTTGGACACTCCGTGTAGGAATACGGGGAGTTCGCACGGGACCTCGGAGGCTGCTTCGAGTGGCTCATCGATCGAGTTGCAACCCTCCCCGCGGCATCACGCCTGACCCCTTGCCTTCGACAACGTGAAATCGATTTCGTTCAACACATCCATTCCATGATTGCACCTCCGATTCGCATCCTCGACGTCACCGATCGCGAAGGACGCCTCGTCGAGCGCACGTGGCTCGAGGCTGCAGAGTCCGTCCACCGCCAGCTTCGGCCCCAGCTACCGCCCGACTACGTCACCAAGATGCAGCGCGTCTTCGCCGGCGGGGGACGCATGTGCATCGGCCTCGTCGACGACACCGTTGTCGGCGTCGCCATCTGGCGCGTCCACGAGAACACCTGCAACGCGGTGCACATGTACGTCGACGACCTCGTCACGGACGAAACCAAGCGCTCGACCGGCGTCGGGCACGCGCTCATGGATCACATGCAGCGCATCGCCCACCAGCTCCACTGCACGACCTACACGCTCGATTCAGGCACGCAGCGCCAGCAAGCCCACAAGTTCTATTTCCGCGAGGGCATGATCATCCAAGCGTTCCACTTCACGAAGCCGCTCACCTGAAGCACGCTCGACCCAACCCGAAATCCAAGCCACCCACCATCGAGCACGACACTGCTCACCCCCGAACGCCGACGCCACACCGCGTCGAACGCAACTCCGCGCGCGAAACCACACCTCGCTGCAGCACTGACGTCCGACCGCGCTTTGCGAACCCCACGCGCCAAGCGACCCCTGACTAGGGGACCGGCGCGAACCAGGCTCGGTACTCCGAGCCGATTCGCGTCGGCCGCAACCGCGCCGGAGGCGCGGAATCACGTGGCCGCGGGTCATCAGCTTCCCTTGGCGCCGTGCGTGACAACATGGCGAGGAGGGGATCGTGACGGCGGTGCCAGGCACCGGGCGCGGGAATACCCGCGGCCGGTTCCAGCCACCACCGCCACCCTCACCTCACGGCACCCAAGTCAACTCGACCGCATTCGTCAAATTGAACGTGCTCGCCGTGCAGAAGCTCCCCGCATTCCTGAACCACACTTGGTAGTCCCGCACACCCCCGCACGGACCCAGCTGTCCCTTGATCATCAGCGACACATCACCTCTCCCCGGAAACACCGCTGTCCCCGCGACGGCCGTCTTCGTCGCCAACCTCACGATCATCCCGCCCGCACAGCGCAATCCATCTCCGAACGTCGCGCCCGCTCCGCCCGCGACCTGTGCATCCCCCTGAAAGAACAACGCCGCACTGTTCGGCAACCCGCTCGCCGTCAACCTCACAGTATCCGCCGAGATCTGCGAGTTCCCCGACGCCTGCAACAACCCGCCGTTGCCGAGCGACGTCAGACATCCGGTCCCCGCTCCCGCCGCCGCGTCGTTCCCGCACGGACAACCGGTCCCGCTTCCATCTCCGAAGCAATACGCCACACCCGCCAACCCCGACTCCCAACGCAACCGCGGATAATCCACTCCGTCGTCGATGCGCCACACCGTCGTGAAGCTCCAGCTCACCGGGTACGTCACCAGCATCTTCATCTGCGCCGTCGTCTTGCCAACGCCGCCCGCACTCACAGACTGCGTGCTCGTCTGCATGTCCCAGAACGAATCCGTCACGACGGCATTGTGGACCTGATCATTTCCCACGAGCCCGCCTGACGTACCGCTCGGCGCAATCAGTCCGTACGCATGACAGCGCATCACCGCCGGGGGAACCGGGTTCACGCCGAAATGCACGCCGACGATCCCGCCCAGATAACCGCTGCCGCCGACGCTCACGTTCGCGTAGCAGTCCGTCACCGCCGCGCGGTTGTCACCGATCAACCCTCCCGCGAACGTCGAGCCGATCGACGTGCCCTTCGCATAGCAATTCGTGATGAGCCCGTTGTTCTCGGAAGCGATGCAACCGACGCACAGCGCACCGCGCACGTACACGTTGTCGAGGCCCAGGTTCTTGATCACCGCACTGGAGCCGATCTTGCCGAACAATCCAACGACATCCGTGGTCGGCGTGTCGATAGCCAAGTTCAAGATGCGGAACCCGTTGCCGTCGTACGTCGCGAAGAACTGCGGGGCGCCCGACACGGTCGTTTGCCCGATCGGCACGAAGGCGACGCCCGCCATGTCGACGTCCGCGATCTGCTTGAAGTACAGACCTGCGCTCATGTGCAGGCGCACGCTGTTCAGTTGGCTCGAGCTGCACACGAGCCACGGATCCGCCTGGGTTCCGCTTCCACCAGCGAACCCGGAGGCTTGCGTGGGACAGGACTGAGCCGCTGCGCTACCGATGAACAGAACGCCCGAAAACAGGCACGCTAGAGAGAGGGAACGGGGGGACATGCACGGACCTCCTCGAAGAGGCATTGGGAACATTTGGGCCGGCCCCCTGCGGACGGAGGGGTCACACACACAAGAGCCGTCCCGGCAAGTTCACTATCCACGCGGCGTCGAGCGGCAATCCCGGCAGCGTGCGAACATCGTCGGGACAAGTGCACGCTCTGAGGTGCTCTTGCTAGCACAGCTCGCACACGGCCCAAACGATCACCTGCGCGCACAGCGCGTGTGGGTCGCTGACGAAGCCACACCGCACCGGAAGGGCTGCGCTCCTGCGACAGACCTGGCCGAGACGCGACGAACCTACGGTTGCAGTGCCGTCGACGTCTTGCGCCCGCGTACATCGCGCGCCAAGCCGCAGCGTTCCATCAACGCGATCGCCCACCACCCCGCGTCGACTTGCCACCAGCGCTGCCCGAGCCGTGCGTCGTTCGCGCACACGTGATGGTTCGCGTGCCAGTTCTCACCCTGCCCCAGGTGGAACGGCATGATCCACGCGACGTTGAGCGCGGATCCGTGCGCGAGTCCCAGCGGCCCGAGGTGGCACAAGCTGTTGACCGAGCACTGCACGTGCAGCGCGAACACCAAGCGCAAGGGACCGAGCACGAGGAAGGCTACAAGTCCGCCGATCCAGCCGATGAACGGTACGAGCAAAAGTCCGCCGAACACCGACAGCGCGAGGACCGGCACCTGGGCTCGTCCCCAACGATCGTAGTTGCGCTTGACGAGGTCGGGGCAGTAGCGCGCGGGCTGCGCCTGCTCCGCCTGCCACAACCAACGCAGGTGCGCCCACCAGAAACCGCCGTGCCGCGGCGAGGAAACGTCCCCGTCCTTGTCGGCGTGCGCGTGGTGGTACCGGTGGTTCGCGACCCACGTGAGCGGGTTCCCGGAGCCGTTGAACATCGCGAAGAAGACGAGCGCGCGCTCGACCATCGGGTTGAGCACGACGGATTTGTGCGCGAGCGCGCGGTGGTACGCGACGGTCGTGCCGAGCCCGCCCAACCAGCACAAGGCGAGCGCCGCGCCGATCAACCACCAGGAGGGCATCGGCAACAACACGAGGCCGACGATGGAGGCGAGGTGGATGCCGAGGATCCAGACCAACGTCGGGGTCTCGCCGGGTGCGCGGTAGAACCACGAGCGCTTCCAGGGTTCGACCCTCGCTCCAGCCGGCAGAGTGCCATCCGTAAGAGTGCCGTCCGGCGTCGTCGCGCTCGTTCCGCTCTCGAATGCAGAGTCGACGTTATCGACGTCGTCGACGGCGCCGCGCGTCCGCGTGCTGCTTGCACGCGGAGACTCGCTCGAGACAGCTTCCTGGGACGAATGCGTGGATCCGAAGAACAACATGGCGGCAGGCCACGGGTAGCACTCCTGCAGCCCGCCATCCCCCTCGTTACGACGCAATCTACCACCGAGGCACCGGCTACCTGAATGCCAATGTGGAATGCGTCGCCTCGAAATCGAAAAGCCGCCGTGACGCTCGAGGAACGCGTCGCCGGGGGGCCTGCGAGGTGCCGGCGAACCGGGTGTTTCTCCACGAATTCGAGCGCCAGGGTGAGACAATCCCGCCGTGCTCTCGGCACGATTTCGGGGCCCGCTCGCGTCCGGCTTCGTCGTTCTCCGAGTGCTCTTCTCGAACCGATCCGACACGAGCTCCGTTTGGAAAGTGGACGCACCATGCGACTTCGACTCGAAGCATTCATTCTCGCTGGTCTTCTCTGTGCCCCGGCGCTGGCCGCCGACAAGTACGTGATCCAGATCACGCCCTCGCGCGTCATCCGCGTCGACGGCAACACGGGCGCCATCGTCAACCCGAACTTCCTCGACATCGACGCGCTCGCGGGATTTGGGGGCGTGTTCCAGGAGACGCGCGACGCGGTCGTCACGCCGAACGGAGAGATCTGGATCTCGAACACGTCGAACCAGCGCGTCTACCGTTTCAGCCACGACGGCACGATGTTGCTCGGCAGCTTCGTGACGGGGGCGTGCGCGGGCATGGAGATCGCGAACAACCGCCTGTGGGTCGTCGAGACGAGCGGCGGGTTCGGTTCTGCGCTCGTCGAGTACGACCTCAGCACGTTCGCTCCGGTCGGGTCCGTGGCGCTCACGAGCCCGCGCGACGTGTACGCGTACAACGGTGCGCTCTTGGTGTCGACGTTCGTGGGTTCGATCTCCTCGGTCGACCCGAGCACGGGGATGCTCAACGGCGTGTTCTCGACCCCGGGTGCAACGCTTTACCAGATGACGAAGCTCACCAGCGGCAACTTGCTCGTCGCGCGCTGGGGACCTCCGGGACTGTTCTTGATCAATCCGGCCGGCACGCTGCTGTCGACATTGCCGTTCGGACTCGGTCAGCCCGAGGGCGTCGCGGAGCTCGGCAACGGACACTTCCTCGTCAGCACGCAACAAGGGATCTTCTCGTACGACCCGCTTTTGCAGACAGCTGTCTCGATCGATGCGCATCCGGCGTTGTTCGTGTTCGAGATCCCGACGGTCTTCACCGGTACGGCGTTCTGTTCCGGCGACGGCAGCGGCACGGCCTGTCCTTGCGGGAACGCCGGCGCCGCGGGCAACGGGTGCGCGAGCTCGGTGAATGCAGCGGGTGCGCAGTTGCAGGCGGTCGGAACGCCGAGCCTCGCGGTCGACACGCTCGTGATGTCGGGAACGAACATGCCGAACAGCTCGGCCTTGTACTTCCAGGGCACGACGCAGGCCGGCGCCGGTGCGGGCACCGCGTTCGGTGACGGACTGCGCTGTGCCGGCGGGACCGTGGTCCGCCTGAAGACGAAGACGAACGTCGCCGGTGAGTCGAGCTATCCGGGCGCGGGCGATCCGTCGGTGTCGGTGAAGGGCCAAATCACCGCGCCGGGAACGCGCACCTATCAAGTGTGGTACCGCAACGCGGCCGCGTTCTGCACTCCGTCCACGTTCAACCTCTCGAACGGGCTCGAGATCACGTGGACGCCGTGATGAGCGCGTGAACTGGAAGAGGCTGTGCGAGCTCGGCTGTGAGCTCCCCGAAGTGAACGAGGGCAAGTGGTACGGCATGCCCTCGTTGAAGGTACGCACGAAGTCGTTCGTGGGGCTCAAGGTCACGGATGTCGCCGTGTTTCGCCTCGAGAGCGTCGACGAGCAGGAGTTCCTGTTGGAGACGGATCCCGAGGTCTACTTCATCACCGATCACTACAAGGGCTATCCCGCCGTGCTTGCGCGGCTTCCAAAGTTGAGAGTGCCCGAGTGTCGCATGCGCCTCGAACGCGGCTGGCGTGTGACTGCGCCGAGCAAGCTCGTGAAGCAGTTCGACCAGCGATCCTGATCAGGGTTCGCGCGGTCCGACCACGAGCTACTCAGGGATCTGGAACTCGTCGTGCACGTCCGCGCTGGCGAACTCGATCGTCGCGCCGGAAGCATTCGGTATGCGCCACCAGTGCAACCTGCGCGCGGACGGGCTCTTGACCTGCAACGAGCAGCGCCAGGCTTGCGCGTCATCGCTCGAACGCAAGCGCGGTTGTCCGGCTCGGCCGGCGCGCAGCTGATGCACCTCGCGTGAGGCGATGTCGTGCGCGAAATCCGCGGCGACCTGCGCGCAGATCTCCAGCACCTTCTCGACGTCGGCGCCTTCCAACGCGCGCATCGAATCGAGGAACTGCGGTCCGACGCGCATGCGCAAGAGGGGATGGCGCAGACGATCGTCCTCGTCGAGCATGCGCGCGTACGTCGTGCGCACCGCGCGCACGAACGCGCGCTCATCGCTCAGCGGATCCGACTCGAGCGTGATCCGCCGTTCCATGAAATCCAATCGATCCTTCAGGCTGCGCACTTCCTTGCGCAGTTCCTGGTTCTGCTCGCGCAACAGCTTGTTCTGCTCCGCGAGACGCCCGCGATCGGCCGCGAGCTCGTCGAGCTCTTGCGACTGCTCGCCGATCCTCTCCTCGAGATCGTCGTCGAGAGCGGGTGGCGCATTCGGCGGGGCCATCGAGCCTTCCCAAACGAACGGCTGGCCACCCGGCACCAACGAAGGGAGCTCGCGCGGCGCGGCACCGAGCGCGCGCTTGATCGAAAGCTCCATGCGCTTCTCCGCGGCATCGATGCGCACGATCTGCACCGGCACGAGCTGCCCCGCGCTGACGAAGCGCGCCACGTCGTCGACGAAGGTCCAGTCGATCTCGCTCTTGTGCGCGAGGCCCGCGACCTTGGGCAGGATGTCGATGAACGCGCCGTAGTCGACGACGTTCTGCACGCGCCCGAGGACGATGTCGCCGACGGACAGCTGCGCCGCGACGAGATCCCAGGGTGCTGGCAGGAGGCCCTTGACCGAGAACTCGGCGGATCCCGACAGGACGTTGCGCACGGGCCGCGCGCGCAACCGCGTCCCGACCTCGAGGCAGCGCACGAGTTCGTCCATCGGTACGTCGCCGTGCCGGAGCGGACCGCTGATCTCGCCTGCGGCGAGCTCGACCTGTCCGACCTGGATCGAGGTCACGACGGCATCGACCTCTGCGGGCGGCTCGGCGTCTTGTTCCGCGAACGAGCGCACGGCCGCGACGATGTCCTCGAACGTCGCGCTCGCATCGGCCTGCGAGCGCACGAAGTAGAGCTTGTGATCGTACGGGTTCGAGGTGACGGTGAGCCCCGGCCACCAGACTCGGATCGCGCCGCCGTACGCATCGAGTCTCGGCGGCAGCGAGTCGGCCAAGGCCCACGTCGCGTCGCCGGTCTCGATGTAGACGACGTCCGCCGCGGAGCCGATGGCTTCTTCGAGCTCGCGCGGATCGATCCACGACATGGCGTCGTGAGGGCGCGTCGTGACGGCGACGATGGGGCGCTCACGTCGTGCGTTCAGAAGATCGTCGCGCACCCAGTCGGCGACTTCGGTGGCGTTCAGGATCCGCATGGAGTGCAAAGAAGGCGACAAGAGCAACCGAGCGAGCTCTCGGGCGCGGCGTGATGTTACTCCTTCGCAGTTCCGCGTCCATCTCCACACACGAAGGTGTCCGGTCGATACGCGCCCTCGGGACACGTCCGGCGAGAGGGTCCAACGGTGCACGGGTCGCCTTCCCCGCTTCGATCGGCGCGACCTCGACGCTGTGCGGTCGAAACAGGGGCACTTGCCGGAATCACTCCCAGCGTCTACGACAGCGCCCCGCATCGACCGATCCACGCCAGGAACACCCCATGAACACCGTGAAAGCCATCGGCGCCGGCAGCGCCACCACCCCCCTCCGAGCGCTGAACATTGCCCGACGCGAGGTCGGCCCCGACGACGTGCAGTTCGACATCCTGTACTGCGGCGTCTGCCATTCGGACCTGCACATCGCGCGCAACGAGTGGTCGGCGATGCCGACCGTGTACCCGTGCGTGCCCGGTCACGAGATCGTCGGTCGCGTGACGCGCGTCGGTGCGAACGTGCGCAAGTTCAAGGTCGGCGACCTCGCTGCGACCGGTTGCATGGTCGACTCGTGCGGGAAGTGCGGCAGCTGTCGCGAAGGTCTCGAGCAGTACTGCGACGTCGGCGGCACGGTGTTCACCTACAACATCGCCGATCCGCACGGGACGGCGCCGGTCACGTACGGCGGCTACTCGAAGTCGATCGTCGTGAAGGAGCACTTCGTCCTGCGCGTGTCGGACAAGCTCCCGTTGGAGCGCGTCGCACCGCTCTTGTGCGCGGGGATCACGCTGTACTCGCCGCTGAAGCACTGGAAAGCAGGACCGGGCAAGAAGGTCGGCATCGTCGGTCTCGGAGGCCTGGGACACATGGGCGTGAAGCTCGCTCACGGTTTTGGCGCCGAGACGGTGCTCTTCACGACGTCGGAGTCGAAGGTCGCGGACGGCAAGCGCCTCGGTGCCGACCAGGTCGTGATCAGCAAGGACGCGAACGCGATGGCGAAGCACGACCGCAGCTTCGACTTGATCGTCAACACGGTCGCTGTCGCGCACGACCTCGATCCGTTCATCTCGCTCTTGCGTCGCGACGGCACGCTCGTGCTGGTGGGTGCGCCAGGGCATCCGCACCCGTCGCCGTCGGTGTTCAACCTGCTCTTCGCGCGCCGCTCGATCGCGGGCAGCGGCATCGGCGGGATAGCACAGACGCAGGAGATGCTCGACTACTGCGCCCAGAAGGAGATCGCGTCCGACGTGGAGCTGATCCGACCCGATCAGATCAACACGGCCTACGAGCGCATGTTGAAGGGCGACGTGCGCTATCGCTTCGTGATCGACATGCAGGCGCTCTGACGAGGAGCGGACTCTCGTTCACCAACGCTGCACTCAGCCGGCCGTCTGCAATCGCCGGGCGCGTGACCGGAGGAGGTCATGCGCCGAAAGTTCGAAGTCGGCCGGGCTCCCGGCACGTGCCCGAAGGCAGACCGCTCAGTGCCCGGTCGTCATCCCGCGGCGGCCGGTTTCGAAGAGGAACCAGGTGCGCCGTTCGGTCTCGTCGATCCACACTTCGAGCAAGCTGGCGCTGGCGATGTCGCGATGCTCGTCGCACACGTCGTGGGCCTCGCGCAGGCGAGCGGCGAACGCCTTGTTGTCCTCACCGAGTTCCGCAAGCATGTCCGCGGGCTCGACGTACTTCGCGTCGTTGTCGAGCACGCGCTGCAAACGCGCGATGTGTCCGATCGAGGTGATCGTGCTGCCGCCGACCTTGCGCACGCGCTCGGCGATCGGGTCGGCCATCGCGTAGATCTGGTCCGCTTGCTCGTCCAACTGCAGGTGGTAGTCGCGGAAGTGCGGCCCGCTCATGTGCCAGTGGAAGTTTTTCGTCTTGAGGTAGATCGCGAACACGTCCGCGAGGAGCGCGTTCAGCGCACCGCTGATGTCGCGGGTCGCTGCGGCCGTGAGATCGGTCGGCGTGGCGAGCGGGGCCTTCTGGGCCGGAGCGGAGCTTTTCGTCTTGTTCGCTGTGTTCTGTGCCATGGATCGTCCTTGGGGTTGAGACCTTCCTGCGGTCTGTGCTGGGATGCTGAGCGTAGCTTGTGGACAGCGTCACTAGAGCGAAAAGCGCTTCCGACAAGGTCCGAAGGCCCTGATCGGCACCCTGATACTCCGCCTGCGTGTCGGTCACGTCCGTGCGCAGGTGAAACACGAACCAGCCGTTACAGCCCACTAGCTCTTCTTGGTCGAGCGTCGGATCGGAGCCTTGTAGTTGGCCGCGACTGCAGCACGAATCAACTGCTTGAAGGCGGCTTCGTCGAGCTTCTCACCTGCGCGGATGTCGATGGCGCGGCGCGTGTTTCCTTCGAGGCTCGAGTTGAAGAGCTTCTTCGGATCCTTCAGCGATGCGCCTTTGGCGAAGGTCAGCTTCACGACCTCTTTGTACGACTCGCCGGTGCAGACGATGCCGTCGTGAGACCAGACCGGAACTCCCGGCGAGGTCGCCTTGGCCCACTTCCATTCCTCCTGGATCTGTGGGTCCGCGTCGTGGATGAGCTTGCGCACGCGCGCGAGCGTCTGGCCTCTCCGGTCACCCAGTTCTGCGATCCCATTCGTGATCTTCTTCGATGCGCTCGGGTCGCCCGTTGCTCGTTTCACCCTCTTGATCTCTCCGATTCGTTGCTTGCCGGATGTCTTGCTCGCCGCGAGAAACCCACCGGGCAGAGCGGCCGCCTGACGGATCCACATCGACAGCAGGGCCTCGTCGATCTCGTCGCCTTCGCGGATGTCGACGTAGCGCGTGTCCTTGCTCTTGCTCGCACCCGGCGGAACAGGTCGCAGCGAACTGCCGCGGAAGAACGTCACCTTGACGAAGTGCGTGAAGGTGTGGATGCCGAGGAACCAGCCCTGGCCTTCGATGCCGTACAGCGGCGAGTTCCACTTCACCGCCTTGCGCACGAGCGGAACCGTGCGCGTGACGAGCGCGTCGAGGCGGCGCCCGACGTCGCGCTTCCAACCCGGCATCGCCGCGAGGTAGGCCTGCACGGGAGCGTCGCCGTCAGCCTTCGCGATCTGCGGGTTGCCGCCCGAGAGAAGGCGCGGCTGCGCAGCCTTCCGCTTGGGGGCGGGCTGCTTCGCGGCATTGGCCGGCTTGTCGTCGTTGCGGTTCAAGGCCATTTCCGCGCAGGATTCTCGCATGCGGTCGAGCGAACGGGTACAGCCTGGGCAGACAGTCCGACCCGGGGGTACCATGTCGGACCGTGCCACTTCTCCCGCCTCGTGTCGGCGCTTCGACGCCGAGCGTGGTGAGGCACTCGGCTCGCGTGTCGTTCTGGAAGAGGAAGGGCGGTTGCGATGACTCGAACGTCTCTCGTGCGCGGGATCTCCATGCTTCTGGCCACCGTCGGCTGGGTGACCCACGTGGGTGCCTTCACGGACTTGTCGCTCAACTTGCCGCAAGCGACGGCATTCTCGATCCTCGGGCATTCCTGCGGCGGGATCCAGGAGCAGGTGTTCGCGACCGGCTTCGACGTGACGACGGGGAACCCCGCCGGTGATGTCCGCCTCACGACGCACTGCAGCGGGAGCGGACACAGCAGCCCCGGCACGACCTACTCGGCCTGGGTCGCCGTGACCTGGGACTTCGCCGGTGCCGTGGTCTCGACCTCGACGCTCGCCAGCGCACCGGCGGTGAACCCGACGCTCGTCGTCACCAACGGCGCCGGTGCGGTGCTCACCAACGCGAACAATCAGGCCTACCTCGGCGTCAGCCTGCCCGGCATGCCGACCAGTCTCGTCGCTACGCAAGTGGGCGGGCAGGTCCAGTTGAGTTGGATCCCCGGACCCCAGGCCGCGCCAGAGATCACATCGACGACGATCACTGCGATTCCGGTCAGGCCCCCCGGTCCGCCGATACAAGCCATCGTCAACGGCCCAGCGATGAGCGCTCTCATTTCTCTGGCCCCTCAGACGGGCTACTACATCAGCGTCGTCAACAACGATCTGGCCGGCTCGGGTCCGCCGAGTGCCTTCGTCCGGTTCTTCACCGCTGGAATCGCAGTCGCACCGCCGGCGCCGACCCAGGTCACCGCCTGGTGGACGGGACAGTTGGCTCCGGGGCTCTCGCTCGGCGTGCACTGGATGGCGTCTGCATCAGGAGCCAACATCGTCGACTCCTACGAAGTGCGCGTCGTCTGGCACGATGGCGACAATCCCGGCGGCACGTACGACCAGACGGTCAGCGGTCAGACGCTGAGCGCGTACTTCGCGGTCGACAACACGTCGGACTGGAGGATCCAGGTGCGCGCGCACGATGCCGCAGGATGGGGAGACTGGTCGCCGCTGATCACCATCGGCGGAGTTTGAACCGCGCTGCCGCTGGAGGTGGGGCGGTCACACTCGAATCGGGCGAGGGGTTCGCCGTGATGCTCCCTGCGTTCGACCGGAGATGCGGACGACCTCCGTATCTTGATCGAACCTTCGAACGAGTCGTGCATCATCTGCTCTTCGTGGGCAGCAGCCGCACGCCCATGACGCCACCATGCTCGAACGTTCCTCCAGCGATCTCCCGCCGAACGACAGGCGCACGGCGATCGACGGGCTCTTCGACGAGCTCGTCGAAGTGCGCAGCAGGATGCTCGCCTCCCCATCGTTGATGACCGAAGCGCCGGAGAAGTTCGACTCCGGCCACGCGGGCGGCGCGCGCAACTTGGCGCACTATCTGTCCATGCGGGCGCGCGACATGCGCTCGATGCAGCAGCGCCTGGTCCAGCTCGGACTGTCTTCGCTCGGGCGCAGCGAAGGACACGCGCTCGCGAGCGTGGACGCCGTGCTGTCCCGCCTCGGCGAACTCACCGGCCGGACGGCGGAGGCGCCGGTATCGCCGGAGGTGCGCGCTTTCGAATGCGCGCGGCAGGATCTCGAAATGCACACCGAAGCGCTGCTCGGGGCGCCGCGCGAGGGTCGTGGCGTGCGCGTGTTGGTCACGCTCGAACCCGAGGTGACCGAGGACGCCGCCGTGTTGCGTACGTGGATCGACCGCGGGATGGACTGCGTGCGCATCAACTGCGCGCACGACGGACCTTCCAAATGGGAGCGCATGATCGCGCAAGTACGTCGCGCCGAGGCGCAGAGCGGGCGCCGCATGCGCGTGCTGATGGATCTCGGCGGTCCGAAGCTGCGCACCGGTCCGGTGGTGTCCGGTCCGCGCGTGCTGCGCATCCGTCCCGTGCACGACGATCTGGGTCGCGTCGAAGTGCCTGCGCGCGTGTGGTTGTCGCCCCACAGTCGGCCGCCGATGGGGATCGAGGACGCGTTCGCTCTCCCCGTCGATCCGCTGCTCGTGGAAAAGCTCGAGGTCGGCGACGATCTCGAATTCGAGGACGCTCGCGGATCCGCACGCACGCTGCGCGTCATCCAGGTCCTCGCCGACGGCGCCTGGGCCGAGACGCACAAGACGAGCTATGTGCTCGCCGGCACACCGCTCGTGCGCGGCAAGAAGAGGATCGGCGAAGTGGGCGAAATCGCGCCGCTCGAGGGCCTGATCCATCTTTCGGTCGGCGAGTGTCTCGTGCTGACGCGCGCTCTCGATCCGGGGCACGGCACACGCCGCGACGCGTTCGGAAGGACGCTCGAGCTCGCGCGCATCGGCTGCAGCTTGAGTGAAGTCCTGCCGCAGGTGCAGGTCGGCGAACACGTGTGGTTCGACGACGGACGCATCGGCAGCGTGGTGCGCGCGGTCGAGGACGGACAGGTCGTGGTCGAGATCACCGACGCGCGCGCCGGCGGCGAGAAGCTGCGGGCGGACAAGGGCATCAACTTGCCGGACACGCGCCTCGATCTGCCCGCGCTGACGCCCAAGGACGTGCACGACCTGGCCTTCGTGGTCCAGCACGCCGACGCCGTCGGCCTGTCGTTCGTGCATCGGGCGGAGGATGTGCACGAGCTCTCCGAACGCTTGGCAGGGCTCGGACGTCCGAACCTCGGCATCGTCCTGAAGATCGAGACGCGGCGTGCGTTCGATCGCCTGCCCGAGCTGCTCTTCGCCGCGCTGAAGAACCCGAGCGTCGGCGTGATGATCGCGCGCGGTGACATGGCCGTCGAGTGTGGTTGGGAGCGTCTGGCGGAAGTGCAGGAAGAGATCCTGTGGTTGTGCGAGGCCGCGCGCATCCCGGTGATCTGGGCCACGCAGGTGCTCGAGAGCCTGGCCAAGGACGGCCGACCGTCGCGCGCCGAGATCACTGACGCGGCGATGAGCGAGCGCGCCGAGTGCGTGATGCTCAACAAGGGCGCGCACGTCGGCGACGCGATCCTCGCGCTCGACAGCATCCTGCGGCGCATGCAAGCGCACCAGCGCAAGAAGACCGCGATGATGAGGCCGCTGCGGTTGGCGCAGGGATACTGAGCCGGGCCGGGATTCGATCACCCGCGACGGCACACCCGTCACGGATCATCGTCGAGCCCCGATGCGCCGTTTCCCGGCGCATCGGCGAGCTCACCGAGAATCCATCATGGTTGCCACACGACCTGCACACCGTTGGACAAGTTGAAGGTCGAGCTGGTGCAGAACGGGCCTGCATTGCGATACCAGACCTGGTACGTGCGCGTGCCTCCGGAGGGAGCGATCGCACCCTTCTGCGAAATCGACGGTTCACCCGCGCCGGGATAGCTCGACGCTCCGCCCAGGTTGAGCTTCGTCCCCAGTCGAACCTCGGTTCCGCCCGCGCACCTCAGTCCATCACCGAACGGGCTGCCCGCACCTCCAGCCGCCTGGACGGTGCCTTGGAAGTAGAGCGCCGACGCGTCGAGCATGCCCGAACCGTGCAGGACGAGACTGTCCGCGCCCACGCTCGGGATCCCCGTGGCGGATAGACCGGCACCGCTCGCGAAGATCGAGTTCGCGCATCCGTGGCCCGCGCTGCCTGAGTTGCCGCAGGGGCAAGGCGTGCCCGAACCGTCGCCGAAGCAGAACGCGGAGATCGCATTGCCCAACGGTGTCACGCGCATGTCGTCCGCCAGGAAGATCGTACCGTAGTCCATGCAGGTCGGCGGATGGCTGTCGTAGTGCACGACGACGCTGTTGAAACCCTGAGCGAAAGTGCAACCGAGCGTGTCCACGGGCCACGTACCGGGATGGCTCGCCGTCTTGGTGTTGGTCCCCACGAAGTTGCCGTTCATGCTGGCCGTCACGCGCATCGTCGCCGAGTCGTCGCAAGCCAGCTCCTGCGGCGAATACAAGATGGAGAAGCTGCTGACCGGCTGGTCGAAGGAGATGAGCAGGTCGGCGCTGAAGATGCTGTTGGGGTAGATGAATCGGCCGCTGAAGCCGACGGGCACGACCGGCGAGCTGGCGTCCTGGATGGAGAATCCCTGACCTGTGCCCGCGAAGTGCGCCGTGATTCCACCGGCGGTCTGGTCGATCGGCAGCGACGAGTGGAGCGGGGCGTTGTTGAAATCGAACAGCACGCTCTGGGCCCGTGCTGAGGCGACCGGAACGACGCCGGCCATCGCCAAGAGGACTGCGCTCGCGACGATTCGGCGAGAAGTGTTCTGCATGATGCCCTCCGTTCGGGCTGTTGGGCCGATCCGGTTCGCTCGAAACCCCTCCACGCCGAGAATCACCGTGATTCCCGCGAGGCTTGGACGGCGGCGAACCGAAACCCAGGTGAATCGTAGGGACCGTACCCGAGGTCCGCCGCCGGGCTGTACGGCGTACGAGGAGGGGATTTTCGGCGTAGACCGTCGTATCCCTCGGACCCGATCGCTCGGTGCCCGCGAGATCCCAGCGTGAGAAAGCGCCTACGCACGATGGGAGCGGGCGATACGTACTCCGCCGCAGGGACGGTACCCGGCCGTTGACGTATTGATCGACATCCGAGGAAGGCTCGGGCTTGACATAACTACATATCGATATATAGTTATGAATACCACAGAAGATCGCGAGGAGACCAGCATGAACACGACCGGAATCGGAGCGGCTGTCCTGACGGCCATGACGGCGACCCTCAGCCGGAGTGCGACGACGCAGGACGCTGAGCGGGCGACCCACGGGGACGAGGCGGCGACGCCCCAGCTCTCCTACGAGCGCCGCGCGGGCGACGTCACGCTGCATCAGTACCAACTGGGCTGCCTGAGCCAGCTGACCTACCTGATCGCGAGTGGGGGAGAGGCGCTGGTGGTCGACCCGCAGCGTGACGTGGATCACTACCTGCGCGACGCCCAGGCTCTCGGCGCACACATCCGCTACGTCGCGCTGACCCACACCAACGCGGACTTCGTCGCCGGCCACACCGAGCTCGCCGCGCGCGCAAGCGCGCAGATCCTGATCTCGGCCGAGTCCGGTTCGCAGTTCCCGCACCGCGACATGCAGCCCGGTGACGTCGTCACCCTGGGCTCCGCGCGCATCGAGTTCATCGCCACGCCGGGTCACACGCTCGACTCGATGAGCCTCCTGGTGCACGTGCCGCGCACGGATCCGTCCGTCGAGGCCGATCCTCTCTGGGTGTTGACGGGCGACGCGCTCTTCATCGGCTCGATCGGCCGACCTGATCTCGCGCAGGGGACGGTCAGCCCGATGACGCTGGCCGGCAAAGCCTGGGATTCCGTCCAGCGCTTTCGCACGCTGCCCGACGCGACGATCGTGCTGCCCGCGCATGGGGCAGGCTCTTTGTGCGGCGCCCATTTGTCGCCCGACACGACGTCGACCATCGGCCGCGAGAAGGCCACCAACCCGTACTTCCTGGTGCGAAGCCGCGCCGCGTTCGTCGCGCGCGACGTGTCGGATCTGCCGCCCGCGCCGCAGTACTTCGCGTGGAACGTTGCGCTGAACCGCAAAGGACCGCCGGTCGTGGACTGGACCGACGAGATGCCGCGCGCGCTCGCGCCCGCCGAAGTCGGCGACGCGATCCGTGGCGGAGCGTGGATCGTCGACCTGCGCGACGCGCGCGCGTACGCCGCCGCGCACCTCGAGGGCGCGATCAACGTGTCGGTGCGCGGACGTCTCGACACGTGGACCGGCATCGTGATCCCGTTCGACGCGCCGCTCGTGCTCGTCGGTTCCGCCGACGAAGTGCGCGAGGCCGCTTTCCGATTCAAGCGCATCGGCTTCGATCGCGTGGTCGGACACCTCGCGACGGACATCGAGGGCGCGCGCGCGGCCGGCCTCGACGTGCGCACGACCGAGCTCGTGCGGCCCGCCGTTCTCGCCGATCGCATTGCGCACGGCACGGAACCGATGATCGTCGACGTGCGCACTTCGGAAGAGATCGCAGAGCTTTCGATCGGACAGTACGCGCACATCGGTCTGACCGACTGGAAGCGCTTCGGCGAAGTGCTCGAGCGGGATCAACCGGTGATCTTCGTGTGCAACTCGGCCTATCGCAGCAGCATGGCGGTCGGGTTGGCCGAGCGCCTCGGCCTCACGCAGGTCGGGAGCCTCGAAGGCGGCCTCGATGCATGGCTCGACGCGGGTCTGCCGGCCTATGGCAGCGCCCCGGTCTGCGCGGCTCCGCGCGCGGTCGCACCTTCGGACGTACCGGCAGCAGCCGTGCGCACGACAGCGATCGATGCCTCTAGCGTGCGGGCAATCCCCGCGAGCACCGTGTTCGATCTGCCCGAGCCGATCGAGCCCGCTCAGCTCGCGACGCTGCTCCTCGATCAGCCGCAGAGCATGGCCGTGATCGACGTGCGACCGGCGTGGCAGTACGCCGACTACCACGTGCCAGGTGCGGTGAACGTCCAGATGGATGCGCTCGTCGCGTACGTGAGCGCATTGCCGAAGAACGCGCGCATCGTGCTCGCCGACCGCGACGGGACGATCGCCTGGGCCGTCGCCGGTGCGCTGTCCGTCGAGTTCGGAGCTGACGCGCGTCCACTGCGCGTCTTGGCCGGCGGAACGGCGCGCTTCTGGCGCGATGTCGAAATCGCCGGCAACGCACCGAGCGCGGCGACGAAGACACAGCCGACTCCGGGTGCTCGAGCTGTTCCGGCCACGGCTCCGCCCAACACGACGCCGGCCAAACCGGTTGCCAAGAAGCGCAGCGCCGGCTGCTAGGAGCACGAGCATGAACGAACCTCTTCAACCCACTTCGCCTCGCGCGCAGCGCTACTGGAACCCGTACGTCGCGGGCTTCGGTCTCGGCCTGACGCTGCTCATCTCGTTCGTAGCTCTCGGCGTCGGGCTCGGCGCTTCGGGCAGCGGAGCGCGGCTCGCGGCGAGCGCGGCGCACACCGTCGCGCCCGAAGCGGTCGAAGCCAACGGTTCCATCGGCCCGTGGTTCGAGGGTGGATCGCCGCTCGCCTACTACCTCGTGTTCATGTCGCTCGGCACGCTGCTCGGAGGCTTCGTGTCCGCGTTGTTCGCGCGGCGCGTGTCGGTGGCGGTCGAGCGCGGCAGCGGTGTCACGCCGCACACGCGTCTGCTTCTCGCGCTGGCAGGCGGACTGCTCGTCGGCTTCGCGAGCCGCATGGCCGGCGGTTGCACGTCGGGCCAAGCGCTGACCGGCGGCGCGCTGCTCCTCGGCGGCAGCTGGGCCTTCCTCGTCGCCCTGTTTGCGGGCGGATTCCTGGTGGCACCGCTCGTGCGGAAGGAGTGGATCGCATGAACCTCTTCGCTTCCGGCGCGCTCGAGACACCGTTCGGCTGGATCGTCGCGCTGCTCGTCGGGCTCGCGTTCGGCTTTTGGCTCGAGCGCGCCGGCTTCGGATCGAGCCGCAAGCTCGCGGCGGTCTTCTACCTGCGCGACTTCGCCGTCGTGCAGGTCATGTTCACGGCGCTCGCAACCGCAGCGCTCGGGCTCGTCGCGCTCGACGTCGCCGGCTTGTTCGACGCCTCGCGCGTGTACCGCATGGAGACGTTGCTCGCGCCGCAGATCCTCGGTGGCCTGATCTTCGGAGTCGGCTTCGTGGCTGGCGGCTGGTGTCCGGGCACCGCGCTGGTCGGCGCCGCGTCGGGCAAGATCGACGCGCTCGCGTTTCTCTTGGCCACGCTGATCGGGAGCCTCGTGTACGCCGCCTTCTGGCCGCAGCTCTCTGGGCTGCAGTCGGTGGGCGCGTGCGGTGTCGTGACCTTGCCCGAGATATTCCACCTCTCCACCGGCGTCACCGCCGCGCTGGTCGTCGCCATGGCGCTCGTGATGTTCATGGCGATCCAGCGTTTTGCTCTCCGCCGTTGAACACTCCCTCGTCGCACAAAAGGACTCCACCATGAACACGACCTTTCTCCCGCAAGTCGCAGCGCTGTCGGCCATGGGCCTGGCGCTCGTCGTCGCACTCGTCGATCGTCCGCACGAAGTCACTGCCCAATCAAACGTGTCGGCCGAACTCGAAGGCAGTTGGCCGCAGGCGATCGAGGCCGGCGCCGACCACATCACGCCGGCCGATCTGGCCGGCCGTCTCCTCGCCGATCCGCATTCCGTGCTGATGGTCGACGTGCGTCCGGCGGACGAGTTCGCGGCCTACCATCTTCCCGGCGCGGTCAACCTCGACCTGCCGGATCTCCTCGGCGCGCGCGGCACGGAGCTCCTCGCGGCACACGCGGGCGACCTGGTCGTCCTGTACTCGAACGGCATGACGCATCCCGCACAGGCCTGGGTCGAGCTCGCTCGTCGCGGCCACGCCGACGTGCGCGTGCTCGAGGACGGGCTCGATGGGTTCGTGCGCGACGTGCTGACACCGCCGTCGTTGCGCGGCGCCATGACGCAAGCGCGCGCCGCGCAGGCAGAGCCTGCGTTCACCGCAGCGGTCGCGGCTTTCCTCGGACGCCCCGCTTTGCCGGTGCAAGCAGCGGTGACGCCGTCCTCGAACGCAACGGAACCGCTGGCGCAGACGCCTTCCACGACGCCCGCGAGCGCGCAGACGACCGGCAAGGAGCGTGAGCCCGCTGTCGCGCACTTGGCGACCGATCCCGCGGAGCTGACGAAGCCGACGATCGTGTCGACGGCGTGGGTTGCCGCACGCCTTGCGAACCACGCGCCGAACTTCGTGATCCTCGACGCGCGCGCGAAACCGGAAGACTACGCCGCGGATCACATCCCGCTCGCGCTGCACGTGCCGATCGACGCGACGCGCTTCGTGCGCGACAGCGTGCCGGACGAGCTCCTGCCCGCCGACCAGCTCGCGGCAGTGTTCGGAAAGCTCGGCATCGACGCCGACACGGAGGTCGTCACCTACGGCGACGTGAAGCTGCAGGATCCCGCGCACCTGGCGCTCGCGCTGATCAGCCTCGGCCATCAGAAGGTCGCGATCCTGGAGGGTGGTCTCGTGGCCTGGAAGGCGGAGGGCCGCGCACTCTCCGCCGACGTTCCCGTGCCCGTGGCGCGCAAGTACGTGCCGCGTCCCGCGCCCGGTTTTCATCTCGCGCAACTCGGCGACGTGAAGAGCGCGAGCGAGAGCAAGAAGGTGCACATCCTCGACGTGCGTCCGGCCGACGCGTTCCAAGGTGACGTGTCGACCGAAGCGCGCGCGGGACACATTCCGCATGCGCAGAACCGTCCCTTCACGGCCGACGTCGCCACGACGAAGGCCGGTCTCTACTGGCGCCCGTTGGACGAGTTGCGGCGCGAGTACCAGGACATGGGGTTGGAGAACGGGCAACCGGTGATCGTCTCCTGCCGCACGGGACATCAGGCGGCGCAGACCTGGTTCACGCTGCGCTACGTCCTCGGCTACGACGACGTGAGCTGGTACGACGGCTCGTGGAAGGAATGGGCCGCGCATCCGGAGCTCCCGGTGGAGATGGGCCCCGGCGAGAAGGGAAAATGAACCGCCGAAAGCCGATGTCGGACGCGCTGATCGAAGCGGTGGCGCACCGGTTCCGCGCGCTCGCCGAACCGGCGCGGCTGCGCATCCTCCAACACCTCTTGTCCGGCGAGCGGTCGGTGAACGAGCTGACGCAAGGGGCCGGACTCTCGCAGGCCAACACGTCGAAGCACCTGGCCGTGCTCCACATAGCTGGGTTCGTGGAGCGCCGCAAGGAGGGCACGACGGTCTACTACACGATCGCCGATCCGAGCGTGCACGCGATGTGCGACCTGATGTGCACGCGCGTCAGCGCGCAAGCGCGCGCGAAAGTGCGGGCCGTCGATGCCCGCTGAAGTACATCGAAGGACGCGGGCCATGTACTGCTCGTCGCCTCGTTACCCTGAGTGGATCGGCTGAGGCAGCGAAGGGACGGACATGCACGAATTCCAGACCATCATCGAGCCGTTCCGCATCAAGTCGATCGAGCCCTTGCGCATCACCACGGCGGAGGAGCGGCGCGCGAAGCTCGAGGCGGCGGGCTTCAACCTCTTCGCGCTGCGCTCCGACGACGTGATGGTGGACCTCTTGACCGACTCCGGCACTGGGGCGATGTCGTCGGAGCAGTGGGCCGCACTGCAGCGCGGGGACGAGAGCTACGCCGGCAGCCCGTCGTTCTACCGTTTCGAAGCCGCGGTGAAGGCGCTGTTCGACTTCGAGCACGTCATCCCGACGCACCAGGGCCGCGCCGCGGAGAAGATCCTCTTCTCCGTCGTCGGCGGGCCCGGGAAGGTCGTGCCCAACAACACGCACTTCGACACGACGCGCGCCAACGTCGAGTCCAGCGGGGCCACTGCGATCGACCTGGTCATCCCCGAGGGACGACAGCCCTCGGTCCGGCACCCGTTCAAGGGCAACATGGACGTCGCTGCGCTCGAGCGTGTCATCGGCGAGCACGGCCGCGAGCGCATCCCGCTCGTGATGATGACGCTGACCAACAACTCCGGCGGCGGCCAGCCCGTGAGCCTCGAGAACCTGCGCGCGGTGCGCGCCGTCTGCGATGCGCACGATCTGCCGCTCTACCTCGACGCCTGTCGTTTCGCCGAGAACGCGTGGTTCATCCGCGAGCGCGAACCGGGACAGCACGGCCGCACCGTGACCGAGATCGTGCGTGAGGTGGCCTCGCTCGCCGACGGCATGACGATGTCGGCCAAGAAGGACGGGCTCGCCAACATCGGCGGCTGGCTTGCGCTCGACGACGACGCGTTGGCGCAGAAATGCCGCAACCTGCTCATCCTGACCGAGGGCTTTCCCACGTACGGCGGGTTGGCGGGACGCGACCTCGAGGCCATCGCGCAGGGTCTCACCGAGGTAGTCCGCCACGAGTACCTCGAGTACCGCATCCGCTCGACGCAGTACGTCGGCGACGGCTTCACGAAGTGCGGCGTGCCCATCGTGCAGCCGACGGGCGGCCACGCGGTGTACGTCGACGCGCGCGCGATGCTGCCACACATCCCACCGCTGCAGTACCCAGGTCAGGCTCTGGCCGTGGCTCTCTACGCGGAAGGCGGCGTGCGTGGCTGCGAGATCGGCACCGTGATGTTCGGTCTCCAGACGGATGGTTCGGAAGCACCTGCGGCCATGGACCTGGTCCGGCTCGCCATTCCACGCCGCACCTACACGCAGAGCCACATGGATTACGTGGTCGAGGTGATGGCGCGCGTGGCGGAGCGCGCACCGTCGCTGCGCGGTCTGCGCATCGTCGAGCAACCCAACGCGCTGCGGCATTTCTCGGCCCGGTTCGCGCCGCTCTGATCTGCCCGTGGCGGACGCCTTGCCGGCGTAGGCTCATTTCTTCACGGGCTCTGTGGGCTCGGCGCGGAATGGCAAGTAGTCGGGGAACCACATGGCGTCGCGCACGCGTTCCTCGAGACCCACGAGCACCCGTTCATCACCGTGGCCTTCGTGCACGCCGCGCTTCACGACGGCGCAGGCGATGGCGTGCGAGATGTCGCGGATGCTCGTCAGCTTCGGGAACAGCGCGCCCTCGGCCAGGTCGGCCGCGCTCGGCCAGCCGGCGAGCGTGCGCGCCGCGTCGAGGAACATGCCGTCGGTGATCCGGCGCAGCTTGCCGATCCATGCGCCCAGCCCGACGCCGGGGAAGATGTAGCTGTTGTTGCACTGGGTGATGCGATGCCGGCGCCCGTTCTGTTCGACCGGATCGAAGGGCGAGCCGGTGGCGATCAGCGCCCGTCCTTCGCTCCAGCGCAACGCATCGGCCGGCGTGCACTCGGCCTTCGATGTCGGGTTGGACAGCGGGAGGATCACCGGACGTGCGTTGTGGCGCGCCATCGCGCGCACACAGGCTTCGTCGAAGAAGCCCGGCGTCGCCGAGGTCCCGACCAGGATTGTCGGCCGCGCGTGATCGATCGCCTCGATCAGGCTGATGCGCCTCGGATCGCGCACGTTCCAGTCAGCGAGGCGCGCGCTGTCCAGCGCGAACGACGCCTTGAAGCCCTCCAGGTCCGCGCGTCCGCGATGCACGAGGCCGGAGCGGTCCACCATCATCACGCGCGCGTGCGCATCCGCGCTCGACATGCCCTCGTCCATCAGCGCGGTGACGAACAAGTGCGCGATGCCCTGCGCCGACGCACCGGCTCCGCCGAAGAGCAGGCGTTGCTCCCCGAGCTTGCCGCCGACCGCACGCAAACTGGCCAGCACCGCCGCGACCGTGACCGCCGCCGTGCCCTGGATGTCGTCGTTGAAGGAGGGCAGGCGGGTGCGGAAGCGCTCCAGTTGCGTGAGCGCGTTCTCCTTGAGGAAGTCCTCCCACTGCAGCACCGCGCCGGGGAACACTTCGGCCACGGCAGCGACGAACTCGTCGACGAAGGCTTGGTACTCCACACCGCGCACGCGCCGGCGACGCAGACCGAGGTACATGGGATCCGCCAGGAGGTCTGGGTTGTCGGTGCCCACGTCCAGCATCACCGGCAGGGTCGTGCTGGGCGGCAGTCCGGCGCAGAGCGTGTACAGCGCGAGCTTCCCGATCGGGATCCCCATCCCGCCGATGCCCTGGTCGCCCAGCCCGAGAATGCGTTCCCCGTCGGTCACCACGATGATCGACACGTCGTGGGCTTGCTGGTTGCGCAGGACCTCGGCGATCCGGCCACGCTGGTTCCAGTCGACGAAGATGCCGCGCGCCTGACGGTAGATGTGGGAGAAACGCTGGCAAGCTTCGCCGACCGTCGGCGTGTAGAGGATCGGCATCATCTCTTCGAGGTGCTCGAGCGCGAGGCGGTAGAACAGCACCTCGTTGCGATCCTGAAGCGTGGCCAGGTGCACGTACCGCGCGAGGGGATCGAGGTTCGAGCGGTTGTTCTCGAAGGCGCGCGCCAGTTGCTCCGCCATCGACGAGATGTTGGGCGGAAGCAGGCCGTTCAACCCCAGCTCGTCGCGCTCTTCGCGCGGGAACCCCGTGCCCTTGTTGGTCAGTGGATCCAGGAGGAGCTTGCGGCCGCGGTGCTGCACGGCCAGGTACAACTGGCCTGTCTTGGGGTCGGTGCGCTGGTGCTTGCTCATGAGTCGGTTCCGATTCCGGCCGACGAGTCTAGCGGTGAGGATCGGCCGCCGTTCTCCTGTGCAGGGATCATCCGCGTGCCATCGTCCGATCCGCTGAACGAGCGCGACTCCATGAAGGACAGGTCGCGCGCCGAGGAGACCGCTATCGGGAGCAAGCTCGGGCGAGCCTCGTAACGAGGGAGGGTGCCTGTGCGGAAGGATGTCATGCTGTTCGTCCTGCATGGGGCGACACACTTCTCCTCCCGCCTCACGTCTCAGGCCACCATGTCCGACACGCGTCCGATTCGAAGCGCCAGACTTCGGCACATCCGCAGCCTGCGCCTGTTTCCCGCGCTCCTCTCCCTTGCACTTTTCGCGGCCCCCTCGAGTGTTGCCTGCAGCGCGCGTCGCGCGCTGGGACGGATCGACGTGGAGTGCAGTAGGTGGCGGGGGCCCCGGTTTCGGAGTGGATCTCTTGACCGTGCACGACGACGGTTCGGGGCTGCAACTCTACGCGACCGGATACAACGGCCTTCAACGCTGGAACGGCACGGCGTGGCAGATGCTCGTGACCGCGAGCAACTTCCGCCCGACGTGTATGGCGAGCTGGGACGACGGCTTGGGTGGCGGGCCCAAGCTCTACACCTCACCCATCGTGATCAGCATCGGTGGGCCGGACGTGCTCGAGATCTGGGATGGTCACACGCTCCAGAACGATCCGGGCCTCGACGTGTACGGCGCGGATTGCTTGACGGTGTGGGACGACGGGCTGGGCCCCGCGCTCTTCGCGAGCGGATCGTTCACCCATTCGGGCTCCTACGCGGCCAGCGACTTCGCGCGCCTCGGGCCGACGGGCGCGATTGGGTGCACACTCGTCACGGGTACGCCGTATTGCTTCGGAGACGGCTCCGGCACGACGTGTCCGTGCGGGAACAACGGCTCGATGCAACACGGATGCGCGAACTCCAACGATGCGGCGGGTGCTGTGCTGGTCGCGGAAGGACAAGCGCACTTGTCGAGCGACACGGTGACGTTGCGCGCGTCGGGGATGACACCGAGCACGACCTTGCTCTTCTTCCAGGGCACGGGTCAGGCCGCGGGCGGCCAGGGTGTCGCGTTCGGTGACGGACTGCGCTGCGTCAACGCGCGATCGTGCGCATGGCGGTCCGGCAGGCGAGCGCTGGAGCAGCCTCGTTCGGGCATGCGGTCGCCGGCGATCCGTCCGTGTCGCAGGCCGGTCTTCTCGCGGGGGGATGGGCCACGCGCAACTACCAGCGTGGTATCGGGATGCGCAGCCGTATTGCAGCGCGTCGAACTTCAACCTCACGAACGCCGTGTCGATTCGTTGGGCACCCTGAACGCTCGTACTCGCTGCGCCGTTCCCGCAGGCCTTTGGGCTTGATCTCCGACAGTCAGAGTCAACGCAGAGTCGTTCGGGCACGGCCGCCTGCGACTTGCCTTGCTGATCTACGCAAGTGGTACGCTGCTGCGCGCGCCCCTCTTCGAGCTCACTCCCCATGGCCCAGCCCCGAGGTCGCGAGCGATGAACTCGGATCGACCCGACTCCTCCGGCGAACGCTCCGATCGCGTCGACGTCGTGCTCGCGAACTATCTCGAGCGGCGCGCCGCGGGCGTGCCGCCGCACGTCGACGAGCTGTGCTCCGCACACCCGTCGCTCGCGGGCGTACTTCGGCAGATGGTCGGTGCGCTCGAGCAGGCACTGATCACCGGTCCGCCTGCGACGGTGCGCACGCAGTCCGTGCCCGACGCGACGCGCACCGTCGACGGTGTTGCCCCGGTCACGCGACCCTTGTCGGAGCGAATCGCCGAGCGGTTCGGTAACGACGTCGATCCGCGCGTGATGCTCGACGGCGATGTGCAGCATCCGACCTCGAGCCTGCGCGCCGATCTGATGCGCCGGCTCTCGGGTGCGGCGCGACCGGACGAACGCTACTCGATCGTGCGCGAAGTCGCGCGCGGCGGCATGGGCGCAGTACTCGAGGTCTGGGACGACGATCTGCGCCGCTCACTGGCGATGAAGGTCACGCTCGACCTCGCATCCAAGCTTCGATCCGAAAGCGGCTCGACGGATCTGCGCATCGTGGCGCGCTTCCTGGCCGAAGCTCAGGTCACGGCGCAACTCGAACATCCGGGCATCGTACCCGTGCACGAGGTGGGGCTCTCCAACGACGGTCAGCTCTACTACACGATGCCGCTAGTGCGCGGCCGCGACCTGCGCAAGATCTTCGAGCTGGCCGGGTCCGGAGCGGAAGGCTGGAGCCGCACGCGCGTGCTAGGCGTCCTGCTGCGCGTCAGCGAAGCCATGAGTTACGCGCACTCGCGTGGCGTGATCCATCGCGACTTGAAGCCCGGCAACGTGATGGTCGGGGACTTTGGCGAGGTCTACGTGATGGACTGGGGCTTGGCCCGCCTTCACGGCCGTTCCGAAGATGCTGTCGCCGAAGATCCCCGCGCGCCGCGTCCGCTGACCACGGCACGCGATGACGCGCGCGACGATCTCGCGGATGCATCGCTCTTGACCCAGGAGGGCGAGGCGATCGGGACGCCGAGCTACATGCCGCCGGAGCAGGCGCTCGGCCGACTTTCGACGCTCGGACCCGGCGCGGACGTCTACGCCGTTG
>JBBQNP010000022.1:0-42451 GCA_038330085.1 Planctomycetota bacterium
GTCCCGTTTGTTCACACATCCACGAACGACCAAGGGCGCGGTGGATGCCGCGCCCTCCGTCGTTGGTAGCGGTGTGAACAAACGGGACTGGCACCGTATTTCTGCCAGTGCGTCGCAGTCGAAACTGCCGGAGTGGGCGGGCCGCGCCAGGCACCGATCGCCGTGACTAGCGGCTATCGGCGTCAGGCACGACGCGCACGCACTCTCACTTCGCCGGCTTCTTCGCGTCGTCGAGCTTCTTCAAGTACGGCGCGGGCTCCTTCTCGAACGACTCCGGGCAGCTCGAGCAGCAGAAGCGCACGAGGCGCGTGCCGTAGAGCTTGTCGCACACCTCGCCCATCCCGCCCAGCGTTTCACCGCTGACGATGCACGTCTTCAGCGGATACGTCGCGGTCTGCGCCTTGACGTAGGCCGCGTCGACCTTGGCCATCGCGCTCTTGGGGTCCTTCTCGAACGCCGCGACCGAGTCCTTGTTCTCGAAGCGCACGAGCCGCGTGCCGTACACGTAGTCGACCGCCTTGTCGTCGAGCTTCGCGCCCGTGACGGGGTCCGTCGCGAGCGGATAGTCCGCTTTCTGCTGCGCGATCACGGCCGCGTCGATCTTCTTCAGCATCGGGGCGGGATCGGCCATGATCTGCGCCTTGCAGTCGTTGCAGCACGTGCGCACGAGCCGACCTTGCACGACGAACTCCGACATCTTCGGGCCGAGCTTCTCGCCGCTGATCGGGCACGTGGCGAGCGGATACGACCAGCGCTGGGCTGCGATGATCGCGCGATCGTCCTGGGCTTTGTCCTGCTTCCCTGCGTTGTCTTGCTTCCCTGCGTTGTCTTGCTTCGCGGCGGGCGCATCACTCTTCTTGGGCGTGGGATCCTGATGAGCGGCGAGGACGGCGGGCACGGCGATCAACGCCAGGGTCGCGGTCGTGAGAAGGAGGTTCGAAATCTTCATGGGGGTTCCTTGGGGTCCGTTGGACCAGTTCGTCGTCGCGGCGTGAACGCACGCTCGGCGGTGCGCAACGAAGGTAGCACACGGCAAACTGGGCCTCATGGAGCACCAGCCCTCCGATCCAAGCCCCAGCGAGCGAGAATTGCCTCCTCCCGTGGCTGCCGATCAGCGCCTCGATCCGTCGGATTCGTCTGCGCCTGATTTGGCCGCGATCGAGCACGCTCCTGACGGCAGTGCTGCTCTCAATCCGAATGCACCCCGTCCGCTCGCAGTGCACTCCACGGATCCTTTGCCGAGCAACATGGACCCGAGCGGAGTGCAGTCCGCTCCGCTGCAACGCGGCCTCGTCGCTTGGACGCGCCGCATCGTGCGCATCTGTGAGCTCGCGCTGCTCACGCTCGCGATCAGCGTCGTCTGGTTCGTCGGCCTCCCGTTCACGTTCGGCAACCCTCGCCGCCGCCGTGTCTTGCGCAAGCGCGTCTTCCAATTCTGGTCGCGCACGGCATTGCGCATCTGTCGCGTGCACCTCGTCGTGCGCGGAGAGCTGCCGACGGATGCGGGGTTCTTCGTCGCGAACCATCTCGGCTACCTCGACATCCTCGTGATCGAAGCGGCATTCGATGCGACGTTCGTGTCGATGAAGGAGATCGAGAACTGGCCGGTCATCGGCGCGATGGCGCGGCAGTTCGGGACGATCTTCATCGAACGGGGCCACAAGCGCGACATCCCCGTCGCCAACCGCTCGATGAGTGCAGCGCTCGAGCGCGGCGAGATCGTGGTGCTGTTTCCCGAAGGCAGACATTCGCGCGGCACGGGCGTGTTGCCGTTTCGCACTGCGTTGTTGGAGCCCGCTGCGAGCTCCGGTCGCGCGGTCGCGTGGGGCGTCATCCACTACGCGACGGGCCCCGATGATCCGCCCGCTGCATGCGCGATACCGTGGGTCGGCAACACGTTCGCACGTCAGGCGCTCGTGATGCTGGCACTCTCACGCATCGAAGCGCGCCTCGACATCGGGTCCGACATCGTGCGCAGCCCCGATCGCAAGCACATCGCCGCAGCGACGCGCGCACACATCCTCGCGCATTTCGAACCCTTGGCCGCGACATGAAAGCAGGCGGCACCGCTCGCGCGATGCCGCCTGCCCGCCTGCCTTCGACCCGTCTCGACCCGCTGCCTACGGCGTCCACACGATGGCCAGACCGTTCGTCAGATTGAATGTGGAAGGTGTGCAGAACGGTCCGGCGTTCCGGTACCAGCACTGGTAGAAGCGCGTGCCACCCGCGGCCGGAATCGCGCCCTTCACCGACACCGACGGATCGCCGGCCACCGGGTACGTCGACGTGCCGCCTGCACCGCTGATCTTGATCGCGAGCCGGATCGACGCGCCTCCGACACACCGGACGCCGTCGCCGAACGGAACCGCGATCTGCGTCGTGCCCTGGAAGTACAACGCCGGACCCGCGGGCATCGACGACGCCGTCATCACGACCGTGTCGGCCGAGACGCTCGCGTTCCCCGTCGCCGCCAGGTTCGCTCCGCCTGCGTACAGCGAGTTCGCGCAGCCGTTGCCAAGTGCGCCGATGTTGCCGCACGGGCACGTTGCCGTGGTGCCGAAGCAGTAGGGCAGAGCCGTTTGGGCCGGCGAGACCGTGTCGAGTGCATCGAGCTCACCCGCCATCGGCGCGCCGCCGCGTGCGGTCGCGATGCCCAACGCTTCCGCTGCGACGAAGATCGCCGGGAAGGGAGAAACTCCGCCCGCGATCGGCGGCATGAGGATGTCACCCGGCTCGATCGGCATGCCGAACAAGCTGTCGGGCGCACCCACCACCGCTGAGCCGCGTCGCACCGAGAAGAGCAGCATGTCGGTCGGCGCTCCGCCACCCGGCATCCACGTGTAGGGCGCGAACGACGGCTGGAATCCCGGCACGCCGTTCTCGGCGAGCGCGAGCGCGTCGAGGTCGTCCGTGCCGGGCCCGAAGATGTCGAGGCCGAGCATGGGCGGCACGGCGTACACACCCGGCGCCGCTCCCGGAGCCGGCGTCACGAGCACCATCCCCGGCAGGAATCCGTTCGCCATCGCTGAACCGGTGTTCGGCATCCCGGTGCACACGTTGGGGAAACCGCCGTCGAGCGACCAGTAGATGCCGCCCACAGCACCCGGGCCCGGCCCGATCTCGAGCGCGTCGACGTCGTCGCCCATCAGCGCGGGGCCCGGGAACCGCGGTTCGACCAGGCCGATGCCGCGATAGACGGCTCCGGTACCGCTCGGCAAGCCGTTGCCGTCGAGGATGCCGGTGTTGCCGATGACCGGACCGGGGGGAACGGGTGCTCCCGGCAGCCCGAGCGCTTCGAACACGTCACCGGCGGAGTCGCCGGCGGGGGATTCGCTCGTGACGTTCGGGGCGAGAGCGGCCGCGGCGAGCCCCATCGTGCAGGCGTCGACCGAGAACACGAACGTGCCGGCCGGCATCGGGCCGGGACGGATCCGGGTGTCCATGCCGAACGAGAGTGCGTCGACCTCTCGTCCGCAGGGAACTCCCGGCGGGTGGCAGATGCACCCGGGTCCGGCCGGAATCCCCAGACCCGGACCCGGAGGACCGAGGCCGCCGCTGATGAAGATCATCGGGGGCGGGAGCGGACCGTACGCCGGGCCGGGGGGAGCAGGGGTCAGCAGGTCCGCCTCGGTGATGCAGCCTCCGCCCGTGGCGGGCGTGCCGATCGAAGCGCCGCGGTAGTCGATGGAGAACACGACTTGGGCGTCGCAAGTGGGTGCCAGCCAGGCGAGGGCACCGGCCGACAGCGCGCCGGCAGCGGTGATCCTCGCTGCGCGCGAGCGCGTGCGAGCGTGAAACGAGGCAGGCGAGGGGAGGAATGAGCGGGAGGCATGCGAAGCGTTCATGGTGATCTCCGTTGCAGGCAGGCGACAGCCGACCGAGCGGCGTCGCGGGTGGAAGGACTGATCCACCACCCAGTGAGGGCTGCCTGCCCGCGTGGAACGAGATCCGCGAAATCTGTTCGACGACCGGAGCCAAAAAGCGTCGTGCCTGGCGCCGCTTGCCGCTATTCCCCGCGGGTCGTGCCTGGCGCGACACCGCCACCCCAACACCAGCGCAAGCCGCACTGAATATCCCCAAATGCAGCAGGCGCGGCCGGACCTCGAGTCCTGCCGCGCCCGCTGCGCAATCGATCGGTCGTCAACTACGACCGGGCATAGTGAACGGGTCAACCATACGACTTGGTGTCCGCCGTCTTCACCGCGCGCCCCGCCTTCGCATCGCCGACCGCGTTACCGACATAGTCGACGCGCTCTCCGCTGCCGTTCACGTGTCCACCCGGCGCGTTGTCGAGGCCGCCCTTGTAGACGAGCGTGCCCTTCGCATCGATGACGAACAGGTGCGGCGTGCTCTTCGCGCCGTAGCTCTTGCCGACGACACCGGTCGGATCGAGCAGCACCGGTGCGCTCATGTGGTGCTCGTCGACGAACGCCTTGTTGTCGTGAATGCTCGCTGCGGCATGCTCGCCCGCTTCGGAGTTGACCGAGAGCCACACGACGCCGTCCTTCGTCATCTTCTCCGGCATCTCGACGAGCGGCCCGCTCGTGTACGCCCACTGACAGGTCGGACACGCCGGGCTGAACCACTCGAGCACGACGATCTTGCCCTTGTACTGTGAGAGCTTGTGCTCCTTGCCGTTGAGGTCCTTGAGCGCAAAGTCCGGCGCGGGCTTGCCGAGCACCGCCGTCGTCGCGGCCTTGTCGGTGTTGCCCGCCGGCATCGACATCGCAGGGGGCGTCGGAGAGTTGGTTGCCGTGCGATCGCTGTGATCGTCGCTGCTGCAGGCGCTCGCGAGGAAGAGAAGCGCCGCGAGGGGCGCAGTCCAGAGCTTGGAGTGGATCATCGTGGAAGCATTTCGGGGTGGGGTAGAGGTGGCAGTCGACGGATGAGTTTATCGGCCGGACTCGATTCTGGTCCCTAGGGTCCAGATTCGGAATGTTCAGTTCCGGTGCACGGCCGATTCGGCGCCGTCGGAGCCAGGGTCAGGGCCGCGTGTACTTGATCTCGCACCCGTACGGACGCGTCGAGGTCTGCGTGACACCATGCCCGGAGCGCAGGTCCGCAATAGCGTTCTCGACGTAGTTCGTCTTCGTCGCCAGGGCCTCGACGCGCCCACGCGGGGCGTTGTCGAGTGCACCCGCGTACACGAGCAAACCGCGTTCGTTGACGATGAACAGGTGCGGCGTCGTGCGCGCACCGTACGAACGACCCACTGCGCCGGTCGGATCCAACAGGATCGGGAGGCCGAGATGGTGCGTGGCTACGAACTGCTTGTTCATCTCGATGTCGGCCCCGGGATCATCGGGCGCGCTCGAGTTGATGGCGAGCCACACGATTCCGGTCGAAGCGTGGCGTGCCTTCATCTCGCGCAGCTCGCCCTCGCCGTACTCGTAGATCACTGCTGCGCAGTTCGGGTTGAACCACTCGAGCACGATCATCTTGCCGCGATAGCTCGAGAGCTTGTGATGCCTGCCCTCGAGATCCAGCAGCTCGAAGTCGGGCGCCGGCTGACCGATGTCCGCGTGCAATTGTCCGTTCGGCAGCGGCGCCTGCGCCACCGTCTCCTGCGTGCGCGCTGCGTGCGCGCCGGTCGCCGAAGCGTTGACGGTGTTGGCTTCCGGCGGCGCGAACTGAGACTCACCGCTCGCGCCGCTGCGGCAGGCGGGACCCAGCGCCAGCACGACGCTCGCGAGCAGGATCCGGCCTCCAGAGAATGTCGCGTTGATCATGGTCGTCGTCCCTCAGCTCTTCTTGAAGGGCATGTCGAGCACGTAGGCCGATTCTCCCTGATCTGTCTTGACCCACAAAACGCCCAGCGCGACGGGCGCGTCGCCGTCCTTCTGGGTCTCGAACTCGAACTCGGCCGACAGGGTGCAGCCTTGTTTGCCGACGTCGACCTTGCGCGAGCTGAGCTTCGTCGTTTTGGAGAGGTAGGGAAAGAACTCGAGTTCCTTCGCACCGGGCACGATCAGGTTGAGCTTGGGAGCCTTGGCATCGCCCGACCACGTCGCAATCGTGCGCGTCATCTCGGTCCAAGGGCGCGGCAGCTTCGCGAGCCAGGCTTTGAATTCGTCCGCGTGATCGGGCTTGGCTTCGGCTGCGACCGGCAGGGTCAGCGACGTCTTGCCCGCGCCCGTGAAGCACACGTTCGTGCACGCGTACCAGTGTGCGGCGACGTCGAACTTCGCCTGGCTGCCGACCTTCGCATCGGCGGGGACCTTGATGTCGACGAGCATCGAGACCTCGCCTTCGTGCGTGTACATCACGATGTCGCCGTCGAGCTCTTCGCGCTTGGGCCAGGGGAAGCGCAGCTTGCCGATCTCGTAGCCGGGCGGACCGGTGATGTCGGCGCCGATCGGAATGCCGGCTTCGCCCGCGTTCTCGCCCCAGTACACGTGCCAGCGACGTTCGACGCGACAGCGCACGGCCAACGTGAACGTCGCGCCGGGTTGGATCTGCGAGTGGTCGCTGACGAGCGCGAGCTTCACGAGCTTGTTGCCGTCGGCCTGCGAGTCGTCGGGCTCATCTCCCTGCGCCGTTGCGAACGGGGCCAAGAGAAAGATGGAGAACAGAAGTCGTGCGATGAGGCTCATGCGCTGGGGGCCGATCCAAGGGGTCGAGAGCGGATCCTAACACCGAACTCGAACGATCCAAACCGGCTCGCGGTCGGACACGCTCAACAACAGCGCTCCTTGCTTTCTAGGATCAGGGCGATGCTTTCCGACCATGAGGCCTGGCTCGTGGAAAGACTTTCGCGCGTCGCGCCGAGCCTGCGCACGCGGCGAATGTTCGGCGGCGTGGGCCTTTATTCTGCAGACGTGTTCTTCGCGTTGATCGCCGGGGACGTTCTGTACGTCAAGGTGGACGACGAGAGTCGGCCTGCGTTCGAAGCGCGGGGGATGGGGCCGTTCCAACCGTTCGCCGACAAGCCATCGATGCGCGCGTACTACGAGCTGCCGCCCGACGCGCTCGACGACGTGCGGCGACTGCGACCGTGGGTCGAGGCGGCGTTGCGAGCGGCCCGTTCCAAGCAGTTGACAGGTCGGGCGAAATCGACAGGTGCCTTGAAATCGACACGCCCCGTCAAATCGAAAAACCCTGTCGAATCGAAACGCCGCAAGAGCGTCACGCAGGCCCCAGAGCGGCGAAAGCGCGCCGTCGATTGACGCTCGCGCGCATGCGCGCGACAGTGACGTGTCCACCATGGCAGGCCGCAAGCGCTACAGCGTCATCCGCGATCCCGTTCACGGGGACGTGTACCTGACGCACGAGGAGATGCGTCTCCTCGACACGCACGAGATGCAGCGTCTGCGCGGCGTCAAGCAGCTCGGCACGGCGTACCTCGTGTTCCCCGGAGCGGTGCACACGCGCTTCGACCACTCGATCGGATCGCTGCACATGGCGCAGCGCGTGATCGACGCGGTGAACCTCTCGTCCGAGCTCGATCCCGCGGTGTGCATCGGCATCGGACCGGAGGAAGCGCGCGTCATTCGCATCGCGGCGCTCGTGCACGACGCGACGCACGTTCCGTTCGGGCACAGCATCGAGGATCAGGACGGGATCTTCGGGCGTCACGATGCGCCCCAGCGGTTTCAGCGCTTGTTCGCGGCCACGACAGGGCTCGGGTCGGTGCTGCGCGAGATGGGCGTCATCGACGACGTGCTCGGGATCCTCGAAGCGGTGCCGGGCGCGCGCATTCCGCCGTCGTGGCGGCAGATCGTCGGCGGCACGATCGCGTCGGACATCCTCGACTACCTCGCGCGCGACGCGTACTTCACGGGCCTCAAGCTCTCGATCGACTCGCGCGTGACGAGCTACTTCAAGATCGATCGCACGACGCAGAACCTCTACATCGACTGCGCCAAGCACGATCTTCTGCGCGAGGACATCCTGTCGGAGATCGTGCGCATGCTGGAGGCGCGCTACTACTTCTCCGAGCGCGTGTACTACCACCACGCGAAGGTCGCCGCCGGTGCGTTGATCGCGCGCGCCGTGGAGATCGCGCTCACCGCGGGTGCCGTGCGCGAGGAGGATTTCCAGGACCAGACGGACGCGAGCGTGCTCGACATGCTCGTGAACGCGACGGCGAAGTCCGACAAGAGCGCGCACGAGCGCGTGAAGAGCCTGATCACACGGTTCCAGGAGCGCCGGTTGCCCAAGCGCGCGTGCGTGTTCCCGCGCTACGAAAACGCAGGGGTGCAAGAGGACCTGGTGGCCGAGTACTTCGCACCGGGCGGAGCTCGCGCCCGTGCCGAAGCCGAGTCCCGCATCAGCGATCTCGTGCGCTTCGCAACGGGTCGTTCGGTCGAGGTGATCGTGTACTGTCCGGCGAAGACGATGCAGCTCAAAGAAGCGCGCATGCACGTGCGTTGGCCGGGCGTCGATTCGGTGCAGCCGCTGTCGACGTTCGCTGCGCGGGTACCGCGCCTGTCGGACCTCGAGCGCAGCTACCGCGACCTGTGGAAGTTCTACGTGTTCGCCGACACGAGCGATCCGAAGGTGCTCACGCAAGTGCAGATCGCCGCCGCGCAAGAGTTCAAGGACGCGGTGAACGTGTACAACGTCGCGGCGCGCTGACGGTGGAGGGTGCCTGGCACCGGCCGCTCCGCTTCTTGCTGCATGATGCGGAGCGGGATGGCGTCCCGGCGCCTGGGTAGAAACTCGCCGAAGACTCGGACGAGTTTCGTCTGTCGGGGTCGGGCACGGCGCGGTGTTGAGCTTGTCACCGCCCGCGTTCGTTGCTTGGCGCATGCTGGCGAACTCGCACGCTACCGAATCAAGTCGTGACCTGAACCGAGGGTGCGGAGACTTCTCACAACGATCATGAAGCTTCGTGTCATGCGCCGGGGTGGGTTGCGACCCATGGACGACTTGATTGGGCGACGCACCGTCTCGTAAGTCGACGTCATGCCCGGCGCACTAGCTCTCTTGGTAACCTCGGAGGCGCCTGATCGGAGACTCCATGCGCTTGTCGACGAAGCACCGATACCTGTTTGGCACGATCGCAGTCGCGATGCTTGTGCTGGCTGTGTGTGTGTGGCGCAGCGATTTCTTTCGTACGAGACCGTCGAGCCCCATCTCACCCTCCGCCGGCACGGAGACGACTCGCATGACAGGGCCAGCGGCGGAGCCAGGTTCCGTCACGCGCTCTGAAAGCAACGCAATCCGGGTCGTCGAACCTGGCCCAGCGGTCGGTGAGCACATCACGATCGTGGGCCGCATCGTGGATGCCGCGCGGGCTCCAATCCGTGACGCGCGTGTGCTCCTGCGCACCCCGGGCGAACCTTGGTCGCGCGCTGCCGATGCGCCCGAAGCGATGGTTACGCAAGGTCGACTGAACGCGTGGGAGTCGATCACGGACCACGATGGTGTGTTCCGGTACCAAGTGCCCCCGCCCGAATCAGAGTTCTTCGAACTGTCGTCGACCTCCTCCATCCATCTGGCGCGTTTGTTCACTCAGTTCACCCGCAAATTCGTCGCGGGCACCAACGACCTGGGCGAGTTCGTGCTCGATGCGCGCGGCGCGATCGGAGGGGTTGTGCGCACGCAGTCGGGCGAGCCGGTCGAGCACGCGATGGTCACCTCGCCCGGCGCGGACGTGTCGGTGTACACCGATGCACGCGGACACTATCTGCTGGGCGGAGTCCACGAGGGCATCGTCACGGTGAGCGTGAGTCCGCTCTTGTACCTGCACGACAGCGTGTACCCGGGACCATTGACCTCGAGTTCCTTCTCGTTACTCCAACAGGATGCCGTTCGGAGCGGCATCCAAGTCCAAAACGGCGCGACGAGCGTTCTCGACATCACGCTCGATCCCGCGACCGTGCTCTCGGGCCGCATCGTCGACACGAGCGGCAGGCCCGTGGCCGGAGCTGACATCAAGGCGACGCCTGCCGACGGCGAGGGTCGCTGGTCCCCCGGGGTCAGCCGCCAAGACGGTTCGTTCGCGATGCGCTTGTCGCGATCCGTTCCACACCATCTCGAGGTGACGGCTGCGGGGTTCGCGAGACAGCGACTCGAACGCACGTTCGAGCAGACCACCGATGACATCCTGGTCGTGCTCACACCCGCGGAGCAGTTCACGTTCCGCGTCGTCGATCACCGAAGCGGACAACCTGTTGAGCGCTTCGGCATCGGCGTCGTTTACCCCGCGGATTCTCTGACTGGTGCGTTCGGGTACGTCGGGCCGGATGCACCGCACGTCGGCGGCGAGGTCGAGTTGTCAGCCTTGCCCCTCGAGCAGGTGGTACGCGTCTCGGCGCACGGCTTCGCGCCGGTCGAGCTACCCGTCGCATCCGATCTTGGAATCTCTTCGGTGCAGACAGTTCGCATGCACGCGGGCGCGATCGTCGAGGGACGAGTGGTCGATCGCGGAACGCCCGTCACCGGAGTCTTGGTGAGCATCCAACGAACCTACGTGGGTGACGACGGATCCGGCAAGCCGGCTGGTTCGGCGCCGATGGATCTCAGCCTCTGGCTCGGTGGTGGCCGAAGGAGTGCACGCAGCGACACGAACGGAGCCTTCCGCATCGAGCATCTTCCCGCGGGCACGTGGGCGCTCTCGATCCGAGGCGAATCCGTCGAGCCTCGAACGGTCGCGGTGCTCACTATCGCCGAGGACGCCTCGATCGACGCGGGCACGATCGAGACCACGCCGGGCGCGAGCATCGTCGGACGGCTGATCGTTCCGGCGGGAAGATCGCCCGCCCGCATCTTCGTGCAGCTCGATGGGAATCCGGCCGGGCGCATGTCCGATGACTCGGGCTCGTTCCGCTTCGACGGCGTCGCGCCGGGCAAACACACGATTTCTTGTCAGCGCAACTCGCTCGCTGCAACCGGCGACCATTCCGTCGAGGTCGAGCTCGCGGCGGGGGAGATGAAGGAGATCACGATCGACCTGACTGAGACGCTGGCGGCGTACGTGCTCGTCCGCGTCGTGCGCGCCCTCGTCCCGGTCAAGGAGGCGCAGCTCGCCATGGACGCGAACGGCAGCACCGTGCAGTGGCACGCCGGGACGACGGGTGCGGACGGCATGTCGGAGGTGGAGTGTCCGCCCAATCGCTCCGTGGACCTATGGGTAGTCGGCGCGGCGCAGACGAATCTCGGCGCAACAGGCACGATGACGCTCGCACCCGAGCAGCACGTCGAGCGCCAAATCACGATCGTCGACGGCACGTTCGAAATCGAATTGCCCGACACTCTTGCCGTTCCCGAGGACGGCTGGGTGGAGATCGGGCTGCGGACGAACGAGGGTCGGCAGTTCGCGTTCATTGCGCGTACGCGCACGTCGTCTGGAGCGCGCGACGCGGAATGGACGTCGCGGCGCATCGTGGTGGGGTCGGTGCCTCCGGCAGAATATGCGGTTAGCGCGCGAGTGCACGCTCAGGTCAGCAAGCCCGTCGGCGAAAAAACCGAAGCGCTCGTGTGCACGTCCGTCGTGCGCTCTGGCGAGACGACGTTCGCGAAGCCGAAGTAACCGCGCGGAGCGGAGTGGGCTAGCGGTGCCAGGCACCCGTCGCGGGAATACCCGCGGCGGGTTCCAGGCACCACGTCGCCGATCACTTCGGTGCGGGGTTCGGCGCCGGCTCCGGCTTTGGTGCGGGCTTCGCGCCGGCCAACACTGCGTGGGCTTCCTCCGCCAGCGCGCGCGAGTCGGCATCCGACTTCCAGCGCTCTTCGAGCAGCAGCGTGTCGAGCTTCTGCATCATCCCACGTGCTTCGCCGATGCGGCCGAGCTTCGCCAGCGCCATCGTCCGGAACGCGAGGTTCGGCGGCCAGCCGCGCTTCAGGTCATTGGCTTTGACCAGCTCCTCGAGCGCATCCTCGCTGCGATCGCGCCTGTAGAGCGCGGCACCGAGGGTCGTCTCGATCTGACCGCTCTCCTTCAACCTCTCGAACGCGCCGCGCGCGAGCGATTCGGCCCGCTCGTACAGCGCCGGATCGAGGCCCGCATGCTGCACGACGTGCCGACACTGTGCCTCGATGTCCATCGGCTTCATGTCGGCTGCTGCATCGTCCGAGGGCAGCTCCGTGAGGCCGACGCGCTGCACGCCGCGCGCGACGTCGGCTCGCGTTTCGTACACGCGCACGGCGTGATCGTCACCGCACGCAATCAGGCGCGTGCCGCGCCCATCGAACGCGACGGAGTGGAACGGATCTCCGACCTCCTGCAACACGAGCAGTTGCTCACACGATCGTCCGTCCCACACCTGCACCGACCCGCGTGTCGTGCCGATCGCGAAGCGCGAGCCGTCGGCCGTGAACGAGATCGATTCGACCGCCCCGCGCTTCTGCCGCAACGTCGACGACAGCTCGCCCGAAGGCAAGGCGTACACGCGGATCGTCCAGTCCTGCCGCCCGACGAACAGCCGCGCGCCCGCCGGATCGAAGCAGCACGACGTCGCACCGCCCTTGCCCCCGGTCAGCTTGTGGACGACGGCGCCGCTCGCCGTGTCGAACACGCACACGGAGCCGTCCTCCGACGCGGACGCGATCAGCTTGCTGTCCGGCGAGAACGCGATCGAGCGGATCGTGCCCGTCTGCTGTCGCACTGCGAAGCGCGGCTGGTTCTGGTGCGGATCCCACGAACGCACGGCGAAGGAAGCGTCGGCCGTCGCGATCGTCTTGCCGTCCGGGCTCCACGCGATCGCGCTGAGCGCACCCGCGCCGGCGTTCAGCGTGAACACGCACGCACCGTCGGCGACGTTCCACTCGCGCGCCGTGCCGTCCTGCGACGCTGACGCGAGCCGCGCGCCGTCGGGCGCGAACGCGAGGCCCGTCACGGGATCGGCGTGACCGACGAGGAACCGCTCGACGTCGCCCGTGCGAGCTCTCCACACGCACACTTCATTGTCGACGCCGCTCGAAGCGATGCGGTCACCCGCGGCGGACAGCGCGACCGCGCGGCCCGACGAACTCTGCACGCGCAACATGCTCACCGCCGTGACGGCCGGAATCGTCGAGTCGTGTCCCAGGCGCGACTGCGCCAACCCAGCCGGCGCTTCGACGCCCGGACGTGCGCTTGCCGCGCGCGCGAGATCGATCGCGAGCCGCAGGTGCTCCCACTCGAAACCGCGCCGCTCCATCTCTGCCGAATCAAGTGCGCGCTGCGCGGCCTCGACGTCGTGCGACTCGAGAGCAGCGGCTGCCGCCTGCACGGCTGTCGCATACGGCGATGCGGCGGGGGCGGGCGTCGTGGCCTCGTCCTGTGCCGGAGCCAGGCACGCGACGATCGCGAGGATTCCTGTGCAAAGAAGGGCCATTCGCTGAAGCCTACTGTTCCTCCCGCGGGAAATCGCCGCCGCCGGATTCGGCGCGGCAGACTCGTGCATGCCCCGGGATTCACTCGATAGAGTCGTCTTGCGCGGAGGGACCGCGCCGGCTTTCTTCCGCCCTCCCACGGAGAACCCCAATGCAACTCGCGTCCATCCGCTTCGCACTCGCCGCGTTGGCCTTGTCGTTCGCGACCGTTCGCGCGTTGGCGCAAGGCGAGTCGGATCCGGGGCATGCTCCGCTCAGTGCCCAGGAAGAGAAGTTCCAGAAGCTGCTGCAACCAGGGCCCGTGACGGGTCATCTCGGGAGCGTCGCGAAGATCGAGGTCCCTGAGGGTCTCGCGTTCTCGGGCAAGCCGGGGACGAACATGTTCCTCGAAATGAATCAGAACATCCCGAACGGCACCGAAGTCGGGATGGTCATTTCGCCCGACGACTGGTTCGTCGTGTTCGAGTACGAGGCGAGCGGGCACGTCAAGGACGACGACAAGGACTCGCTTGACGCGGACGATCTGCTCAAGAACATCAAGGAAGGAACGGAAGCCGCCAACGATGAGCGCAAGCGGCGAGGTTGGTCGACGATGAACGTCATCGGGTGGCACAAGCCGCCTTTCTACGATCCCGCCACACACAACCTTACGTGGAGCATTCGCGCGAGGAGCGAGCACGGCGAGACGATTAACTGGTCGACTCGGATGCTCGGGCGCACCGGCATCGTCAACGTCAGCCTCGTCGCCAGCGCCGCGAACATCGATGCGGCGGTGCCGGCGTTCAACGAGCTCATCAAGGGCTTCTCCTACGTGCAGGGACAGTCCTACGCCGAGTTCAAGCCGGGTGACAAGATCGCGGAGTACGGCCTGGCGGCGCTCGTTGCCGGCGGCGCGGGCGTCGTCGCGGCGAAGACGGGGATCCTGATGAAGTTCTGGAAGGTCATCGTCGCGGGCTTCGTTGCGATCGGCGCGTTCTTCAAGAAGCTCTTCGGCTTCGGCAAGAAGTCCGACGACACCCGGACGAGTGCCTGAGCGAGCCGGCTGCGCCGGATGCGAGAGTTCCTCGAGCTGTTGGCGGTCTTCGCCGCCATCTACTTGTTCGACTGCATCCACTGGGCGCGGCGCGAGACGGTCGCTTTCCGCACGTGGTGGAAGCGACGCGCGCACGTGGTCGCGGGCGAGGACATGCCCGGAAACCAGACGCACGGCATCGTCTTCGCGCAGCCGTTGTTGCCGTTCGGCCGCGTGTTCTTGACGCAGACGTTTCCGCTCTCGCTGACGAAGGACGGTGCGGTGTCGTTCGTGTCCGTCGCGACGAACCCCGGGCCACGGCCGGCGCAGGTTGGGCGTCGGTTGAGGTTCGACGAATCGTTCGCCGTCGACAGGGAGACGCGTCGGGTGCGCGCGGGCGGCAAGCTCTTCGTCGAAGCCGGATCGGAGCGGTTGGCGCGCCGACTCGTGGCGTTGATTGCGGAACTACGGGCGTTGCCTGCATCGAAGCGCGATGCGCGGATCGACGCGGAGATCAAGCGGGCGCTCGACGTGCGCGCGATCGAGGCGCGCGTGGCGGCGTTCGGTCCGGCGACGGCGGACTTGCGCGGAGCGTGCACGTGGGAACTCGTGCTCGTGTTCGTTCTGACTCCGGTCGCGGGGATCGTGTACGGGCTCGTGCACGTGTGGTTGCCGCTGCTCGCGTCGCTCGTGCTGGCGCAGGCGTTCATCGTGTGGGCCTTCGTGCGTGCACACAAAGCGTTGTTCGCGGACGAACACAGCGGTCGTCGCGGCCAGGCGATCCTCATGTCGCTCTCGCCGCCGGTGGCGATGCGCGCGCTCGACGCGTTGTCGCGCGACTTGTTGGTCGAATTCCATCCGCTCGCCGTTGCGCGCGTGATGCTCGGCGAAGAGGAGTTTCGCACGTTCGCTGCTCGCGTGTTGCGCGACGCACACCATCCGCTGCCGCTGGGTCGCGAAGGCACCGATGCAGATGTCGCCGCCGCAGCCGAGAGTTGGCGTCGGCGTTCGGTCGCGGCGCTCGAGCGCTTCGTGCGCAAGCAAGGTGTGCCCGACGAGCTGTGGTCCGCGCCGCCGACACGCGAAGGCGACGACTGTGTCTCTTGGTGTCCGCGCTGCCTGCAGCAGTTCACGGTTCCGCCCGGCGCTTGTGCCCGCTGCTGGGACCTCGAGCTGAGCGCCTTCTGACCTGCTTGCACAGGACAGAAGTGGCACCGTGGGGGCCGAACCGATCGGCTTTCCGGTACCCCCCCTGGACATCTGCGACATTTGTGGCAGACTCTGCCACACCTGTAACAGCATGAAGCTCAACGATTCGGAATGGACGGCCATGCAGGCCGTGTGGGAAGCGTCGCCGGCCAGCGCACGTGATGTGCTCGGACGCGTGCAGCGCGAGACGGGTTGGGCCTACAGCACGCTGAAGACGGTGCTCGGCCGCCTCGTCGAGAAGGGTGCGTTGCGCGAGCGCAAGCGCGGCAACGTCAGCTTCTTCGAACCCCTCGTCACGCGCGACGAAGCGCGGCAAGAGGCGGTGCGCTCGCTGCTCCACAAGGCATTCGACGGCACGTTCGGCTCGCTGGTGCAGCACATGGCCGCGTCGGAGAAGCTGTCGCGCAAGGAGAAGCAGAAGCTCGCGCGCATGTTGGCCGACGTCGATTCCAAGGGCGGCGACGCCAAAGGCAGTGCACCGTGAACGTCGCCGCCGGCTTCGGGGCGTGGATGCTGGGCCAGTCGCTGCAGTTGGCGCTCGTCTTCGCGCTGCTCTTCTTGCTGGATGTAGGCTTCGCGCGCGTCGGACAAGTGCGTCTGCGCGCGGTGCTGTGGGCCGCGTTCTTCGTCAAGCTCTGCTTGCCGCCGTGGGTGAGCTCGCCAGTCAGCCTCGCGCGCCTCGTCGGTTCCGACGCGGCACAGGCAGCGGGCGGAATCCCGGCACCATCCGGCTGGATGGAGTACGCACCGGCCATCGCCTGGTCGATCGGCTTCGTCGTCGCAACGTGCGTGGCGGTCGAGCGCTTGCGCACGGCGCGTCGTCGTTGGAGTCCGAGCGCGGACACCGCCATCCCGCTGGAAATGCGCGGCTGGATCGAGGGCCTGGCGCGCCGCGTCGGTCTCCGTCGCGCGCCGATCACAGTCGTCCGCGCGGACATCGGGTCGGGCGTGTGCATCGGCTTGTTCGCTCCGCGCATCGCCGTGAGCGCGAACCTGCTCGAACCCAGCCGTCGCGCGATGCTCGAGCATGTCCTGCTGCACGAGTTCGCCCACGTGCGCCGCCGCGATCCTGCGCAAAGCCTCTTCTGGACGATTGCGCGCTGCGTCTACTGGTTCCACCCGATCGTGCATGCCGGCGCGCGCAAGGCTGCGCTCGTGCGGGAGCTCGCGTGCGATGAGATCGCGGCGCGGGCCAGCTCGGAGGGACACGCAGCCTACCAACGCACACTGATCGAAATGGCGCGCGCGCTGGTGCAGCCGTCGACGGCACTCAGCGCCTTTTCGGGCGGACAGATCATCGCGCGCATCGAGCGCCTCTCGCGTCCGCCGCGCGCAACGTCGCGGGTGGGCCGCATCGCAAGCGCCGCACTGTTCGTGCTGCTGTGCGTGTGCTGCATCCCGCTCGGCCGCGGCGCGACGAACAAGCCTTCTGCGCCGGCGATCGACGATCTCGAAGGTTGCTTGCGCAAGCGCTTCGCCGTCATGGCGGAGATCGAGCGGCGCGGCGGCCTCGACAAGGCGCTGCAATCGCCCTGAGCACCGCATCCAATCGACCAACACACCCTGGAACGGCGCGAACCGAACATCGAATTCCTCGACGTCGCGTCCCAAACCTCGCAGAGGAGAAACCATGAAGCTCGTAGTTCGCGTGTCGATCCTGTCCGTGTGCGCGGTCGTCGCCATCGCCTCGTCCTTCGCGCTCGTGCAGGACAAGAAGCTCGACCCGATGCAGGAGTACATGAAGCAGTTCGCGCGCTTCACGCAGCCGGGTGAGAAACAGAAGCTGCTCGAACGCTTCATCGGAAAGTGGGACACGGAGACCACGTTCTTCATGGGCGGTGGTCCTCAACCGTCCGGCAAAGGTTCGGTCGAAGTCTCGTGGCTCATGCCCGGCCGGTGGCTGGAGTTCCGCGGAACGGTGGGGATGATGGGCAAGAACGTCCAGGTCTTCAGCGTGATGGGGTACGACAACTTCAAGCAGAGCTACGTGTGCTGCAACGTGGAGAGCATGGACACGGCGATGACGCACTTCGAGGGTGACGCGACGCAGGACGAGAAGTCGCTGATCGGCTACGGCACGCTGGACGAGTACACGACGGGCGAGGTCGCCAAGATGGTGAAGTACGCATATCGCTTCGTCGACAAGGACAAGATCGTTTTGGAGGTGCATGACCTCCCGATCGGCGAGACGAACACGAAGGTGCTCGAGTTCACCTACACGCGTTCGAAATAGGCCGACATCCATGCTCCAACTTTCGGTCAAGAGGGACGTGGCCGCGCCGCCCGCGCGCGTGTTCGCAGTGGCATCCGACCTGCGCGGAGCGGCGGGTCGCGTGCGCGCCATCACGAAGCTCGAAGTGCTGACCGACGGCCCGATTCGGGTGGGCACGCGCTTCCGCGAGACGCGCAAGATGGGTCGACGCGAGGCGACGGAGGAAATGGAAGTGGTCGCGATGGACCCGCCGCGCAGCTACGCGTTCGGCTGCGAGAGCTGTGGTTGTAGGTACCGCATGGAGATGCGCTGCGTGCCGAAGGGGACGGGAACCGAACTGCAGATGCACTTCCAGGCCGAGCCTCTGACGTTCTTCGCCAAGGTCATGGGCGCGCTCCTGAAGCCCTTCGCGAAGAAGATGATGAGCGGCTGCACGCGGGACCTCGACGACATCGCCGCGCACGCCGAGGCGGGTTGACCCCCGGTCATTGCCCGAGCGACGGATTGCGATCGAAGAAGCCGGTCGGCACGAACGACACGCCGGCATGCACGGTGGGCATGACGGGGTAGTCCTCCGGGCGCGGCACGTGCGTGATGCCGAGCACGTACCACACGACCACGTCTTGATCCTCGAGCGGCTCGTCGTCCTGCACGTACACCGGCAATCCGTCCGGCTCGCGTGCTTGACTCGGCCAATCGCCGGCGGCGAAGCGCTCGCTCTCGTGACAGCGAGTGACCCACAGAACGTGCTCGGCGAAACCCGCGAGCTTGCGCTCCGGTGATCCCGCGGGTTGGAAGGGGACCGTCGTCGCACCGGGCACGATCGTGTAGCCGCGTTGGTGACCGAGCGCATTGCGCGAGTCGGGCGCGAACACCTCCCAGCGCCGCACTTTGTCTGGACTCGCGTCGCGCATCGCGCTCTTCTCCGACGTCAACGTCGTGCGCCGCGCCATGAACCCGTTGCGCCCGCCGAGCTGCGCGTCCGTGTCGGCTTCCACGTCGCACTCGCGCACGCTGTTCCTCCGGCCGTCGACGTCGAAGTCGAGCCGCAGCGCGACGAAGTGCTGATGGTTCACCGCGACGACGTGATCGGCGACGACCGTGCCGTGCCGCTCGTCACCGACGCCGACCACGGTGCCGTGCGCGTCCGGCTTCGCGTCGCACGCAGCGCACTCCGTCTGCGCCGTGCCCTTCGTGAGCAAGATCCCCGACAGATCCGTCTCGAACCGGATCGTGCCGTCGAGCCCGAGCACCCAACGGAAGGCGTAATCGTAATTGCCGACCGTCGCGACGAATCCGATAGCGAGCTCGCGCGCTCTCACGGCAATCGAGTCGGGGCCGTCGTGCGCCCACAAGACGCCGCCGTCCTGCTCCCACATCGCGACCGGCCCCGAATCATGTGTGCCCGTGTCGCGCTCGTCGTGCACGCGCGCGGGGAACAACAGCGCGTTGGAGGGGACCTCGCGACCCGCAGCGAGTTCGTGCGAAGAGTTGCCGAGACCGTACTCGCCCTCGTCGAAAGCGTTGCGCCAAGCCCAGTTCGCGTCGGGGTCCGCGTAGGGGACCCACATCTCGCTGATCGAAGCGCGGTGCAGGATCGATCTGCCGTCGCAGCGCACGTCGTGCAGCACGAGCCCCTCGCGATCGAGGAACGACCACGTGAAGCTCCAGCCTTCCCACTCGACGTAGTGACCGTCGATGCGCGCGGTCGAACCGCCCTTCTGCACGGGCTCGATGGCGTGCCCGGTACCGCGCTCTTCGCCACGAACGCTCGCGTCGAAGAAGTCCGTGCTCGTCTTCGACAAGGGTGTGACGACCGTGTCGCTCACCGAGAGCACGCGCTCGTGCGTCAGGTCGACGACCGCGACCACGCCTTCGATCGGCGGTCCGTAGGGGTTCGTCTGCGTGCCCTGCCAATTCGAGAGCACGCGCGACAAGCGCACTCCATCGAGACCGGGGACCGGCTCCGATCCGGGCGCCCACGTGTCGAGGTAGACGTGCTCGAGGTCGGTGATGCCGCGCTTCTTCATCGCCGCGCGCCAGCGTTCGTCCGCGCGCACGAGCCGTGTCGCGAGTCCGAAATCCTCTTCGTCCATCATCGGCTGCACATGCGCGACGTCGCGACCATCGACGACCGAACGCGCGTCGAGATCAACCGTGATGACGCGCGTCGTGCCGGCCCTGCGATCGAACACGATGGCGACGGCGCGTCGCTTCGAAGCCGCGGCTGCAGCCTCCTTCGCAGGCTCGTCGAGATCGACCGACACGAGCCGTCGACCGACGATCAGATCACCTCGCTCTTCGAGGATCGCGCGCACCGTGTCGACCTCTGCGTCGGTGAGCGGCTGGATGACGGGCGTGGGAACGTGCCGCACGACCGAGACGTCGCGCCCCGGCTTGGCGGAGTGCGGAAGCTGACTGTGGCAAGCGGCCGACGCAGCGACGATCAGCGCGAAGACGGTGAAGCGAGAACGAATCATGGGTGTCGATCCGAGATTTCGTGAAGCGCACGATGACGAGAACGCGCGGGAGCATGCCACGACATCCAGCGGAGCTGATCGGTCGAAACGGGGTCTGGGAGCTCGAGGGCCGTCTCGCGGCCTGATTTCGGGACCCGCGACCCACTTTTGAGGCCGAAATCCCACTCGTCCCAAGGAGATTGGAATTGCTCGCGTGCACCGAAAACTATCTGGACCTACGGACGTGACGTATCCTCGAAGCCGCCGATGCCTCGCCTCTCCAGCCTGCACGCGGCCTTCGCAACACTGATCTTCACCGGTGTTGCAACGGCCCTCTTCTCCAGCCTTGCGGCGTCAGCACAGGTCCCCTCGAACGACGATTGCCCCAACGCGATCGTCATCGGCGACGGCACGGTCGCAGGCTCGAGCGTCGGTGCGACGATCAGCACGAACGGGTGCGGCTTGTCGGGTCTGACCCCCGACGTCTGGTACTCGTACACCGCGCAGCACAGCGGGTTGCTTGCACTCTCGACGTGTGGCTCGTCGTTCGACACGACGATCGCGTTGTACGCGTCGTGCGCGCTCTTGACGCAACAACTCGGTTGCAACGACGAAGCTCCGCCGGGTGCGCCGTGCGGATACCAGACGCACGACGCTTACCTCACGTGGCCCGTGACGACGGGTGAGACGCTCAAGATCCGCATCTCCGGCTTCATCGGTTCGACGGGACCGTTCCTCCTCACGACGCTCAACGACACCGGTCAGCCCTTCTGTCTCGGCGACGGTACGTCGGCCACGATCTGTCCGTGCGCGAACTCGGTGCCGTTGAGCAGCCTGAGCGGTTGCCGCAACTCGACCGGTGTGGGCGCGCGCCTCGAGGCTGTCGGAATTCCGGTGCTGGGCGGGGACAGCGTGCAGCTCCAGGTGTCGGGGCTTCCGAACGTGACGTCGGTGATGTTCTTCCAAGGCACCGAAGAGCAGTCGAGCGGCTATGGACACTTTTTCGGCGACGGCATCCGCTGCGTGTCGGGGACCGTCAGGCGCTTCCCCTCCGTGAACACGATCAACGGATCAGCGGCCTATCCGGTGGTGGGTCAGCCCAGAATCTCGCTCATCGGTGCGATCCCGGCCGGCGGCGGACGGCGCTATTACCAAGCGTGGTACCGCAACTCGGCTACGTTCTGCACGAGCTCGACGTTCAACCTGTCGAACGGGCTCGAAATCGCCTGGCAACCATGAGGGCGCGCCGAGAGCCGGCGTTATTCTGATTGCCGGCACGGGGCGGGTGGGTAGAGCGCGGGCTGATGTCGCAGGACGCTCGTTCGTCTCTGCCGGGTCCCGCTTCCCGTCCCCCCGATCTCGCTGATCTCGCAGATGCAACGAAGCCGCATTTTCCTCGGAGTCTGTTTCGCGTTTGCTCTCACGTTCGTCGTCGGCGCCGGCGGTGATTCTCCCGTCGATCCCGCGTCGGTGCGCCTCGCGGACAGCAAGAAGCTTCTCGACGACGGCAAATCAGCCGACGCGCTCGCGAAGGCGCAAGAAGGGTTGGAGTTCGCGCCCGACAACTTCGCGTTGTTGCAGTTGGCCGCGCAGTCGGCCTCCGCGGCCGAGAAAAAGGACGAGGCCGTCTGGTACGCCGGAATGGCGATCGATCAATCGGGCGGCCTCGACCCGAAGTCGCGCCAGAAGACCGTCGACGACCTGAACGCGCTCGCTGCGGCGGCCGATCCGCTGCAGCAGAAGAACCGCGCGGTCGAAGGCGACTATGCGCAGGCCCTGCTCAAGGTCGGAGCGGATCTCTCGCGTCGGCAGATGTACGTGACCGCGGTGGGGATCCTCACGCGGCTGCGCGGAACGTCGGTCGCCGACAAGGCCGACGTCGAGCTCGGGAAGATCTACGACAACAAGAAGGCCGTGGCGGCACTGCTCGATTCAGGACTCGACGTGCCGATCAAGCCGCGCAAGAAGCGCGATCCGGCGCGCGAATCCAAGGAAGACAAGAAGCACGAAACGTGGGACAAGTGCTGGGAGATCAAGGGCGACAGCTACACGATCCGCACGACGCTCGGGAAGGAGCTCGCGGATCAGATCTCCGGCGCGATGGAGCAGATGAACCACTTCTATCGCAAGGTCTTCCACGTCAAGGAATTTGGCGGCGGCACGACGGCGCGCTGCACGCTTGCTGTCTACAAAGACCGCGCTGAGTTCGATTCCAACGAGCCGGGCACCGACAAGAACGTGCTCGGCTTCTTCGTGCCGAACGTCAACCGCGTGGCGACCTACGACCTGCGTCCGGAAGGCGGCAAGATCGCCGAGCTGTGGTCTACGCTCTTCCACGAGTCGAGCCACCAGTTCACGCACATGGTCTCGGCCGATTTGATCCCGGGCTGGCTCAACGAAGGTACGGCGAGCTACTTCGAAGGCGCGCGCCTGCTCTCGAACGGCACGGTGGAGACGAACCTCGTCGCCGAAGGGCGCTTGATGGACCTCAAGGTGCTGCTCGACCAGGGCAAGCCTTCGTTGAAGGAGGTCGTCAGCTACTTCAAGCCGGGCTCGTACGACGGCGAGTTCTATCCGTTCGGATGGGGCCTCGTGTACTTCATCCAGAACTACGAGAACGAGAAGTCGGAGCGCGTGTACATCCCGATCTACCGCGACTACCTGCTCTCGTACAAGTCGGCGGGCAAGCCCGATGCGTTCGGACACTTCGTCGACTTCTTCGTGACGAAGGCCAAGCAACCCGGCGTCAAGACGTTCGAGGACTTCGAGAAGCTGTGGAAGGACTGGATCCAGAAGCTCCATCACCTCTACACGGCCGGTCCCGAAGCAGCAGACGAGCTGATCGCACGCGCGCGCAAGGAGAAATCCGACAAGCAGACCGATGCCGCGATCGAGAGCTACACGTGGGCGCTGCAAAAACGACCGACAGACGCCGTCGGATATCTGGAGCGCGCCGACGTGCACCTCGAGCGCAAGGAAACCGACGCGGCGCTGTTCGACCTGCGGCATGCGCAGGAGTGCTTGCGCGCGGTCGCCGATCCCGAAGCCAAGCTCCCGGGCGCTGGGACGCAGTCGGTCAAGGACCTCACCGCTGCGTGCGAGGCGAAGCTCCTGAAGCTCGACAAGGCCACCAGCGATCAGCTCGCCGCCGCGGACCAGAAGTTCCAGGCCGCGTGCCTCGAGACGGCTCAAGCGTACGCCGACGCGAAGTCACCGCTCGTCGCGATGCAGTTGCTCGAGGACGGGCGTAACTTGATCGGGGTCGTGCCGAAGTTCGACGCGCTGCGCAAGAAGATCGGCGTGGACACGGGCGCGGACACGCGTCGTTGGCGGCGGATCGTCAACGAATCGCTCGACGAATACGAGGCGTCGGAGCAGTGGACGGCTGCGAACGGCACGCTGACCGTCAAGAGCAAGCAACTGCGCTTCGCCTACTGGAAGGGCGAGCTGCCGTCGCGATTCCGCTTCGACGTGCACATCGACGCGAGCAAGGTCGACGGCGCGGTCGGGCTCTTGTTCGGCGGCAACTCGGAGAGCGTGCAGCTCTTCGTGGTGGTGCCCGACCTGCGCAAGGTGCTGCCGGCCAAGCTGAAGAAAGAGATCGAGCTCGGCGAGCCGATGGTCGAGTACGAAGAAGGCAAGGGTGCCGACCTGAACCTCGCGATGGAGGTGCGCGACGGCGAGGTCGAGTTCTTCCTCGACGGGCAGTCGATCAAGACCTTGCCCTTCACGCCGGACGACCTGAAAGGCCAGATCGGCGCGTTCTCGGACGGCGGCACGGCGACGTTCACGCAGATGCGCTTGCGCTACTGATGGCGCAGTTCCTTACGCGCTGCTGATGGCGCGGTTCCTCACGCGCTGCTGAGAGCGCGGTTTCTCACGGGCGCAGCGCCGGCTTGCGCGTGCGCGTCGACAGGAACCGACCCAGGCGCTCGAGAGCGCGCTCGATGATCTGCGTCGACGTGGCGCAGCTCAAACGCACGTGATCGTCGACGCCGAACGCGGAGCCGGGGACCACCGCGAGATCGACCTCTTCGAGGACGTCCTCGCAAAAACCGATCGATCCGCGCGCGTCGAGGAACGGTGTCACGCGCGGAAAAGCGTAGAACGCCCCGCGGGGGAGCGGCGTCTCGAGGCCCAGCTTGCGCAGCCCCTGCACGAGCAGGTCGCGGCGCGCGGCGAACTCGCGCACCATGCGCTCGACCTCGGGCGGCTCGGTGACGAGCGCCGCTTCGAACGCCGCTTGCGAGATCGCGTTGGGGCAACCGGTCAGTTGGCTGTGCATGCGCCCGACAGCGGCAGCGAGCTCCGGCGGCGCCGCCACGTAGCCGATGCGGTAGCCCGTCATCGCGAAGGCCTTGCTCGCACCGTCGACGATGACGGTTCGCGCGCGCACGTCGGGCGAAATCGAAACGGGGGAGAAGCTCGGTTCGCCCTCGAACACCAACCGTCGGTAGATCTCGTCGCTGACGATCCACAGGTCGCGCGCGTGCGCCAGCTCGGCGAGGTCGCGCACTTCGCGCTCGGTCATCACGTAGCCCGACGGATTGCAGGGCGAGTTGATCAGGATGCCGCGCGTCTTCTTCGTGATCGCGCGCGCGATCGCGTCGAGGTCCGGACCGAGGTCCGGCCGCGAGGGCACCGACACGGGGACGCCGCCCGCGTACTTGACGATCTCGACGTAGCTGACCCACGCGGGCAGCAACAGGAGCACTTCGTCACCGTGCTCGATCAGCGAGAGCAACGCGCCGGACAAGGCGTGCTTGGCGCTGTGGCACACCGTGATCTCGGGCGGCGTGAACGCGACACCGCGCGTCGCGCTCACGTGCGCGGCGACCGCGCGGCGCAGCGAGGCCGTGCCCTCCGCCGGCGTGTAGCGCACGTTGCCGCCGTGCACGGCTTTGTCGGCCGCGTCCTGCACAGCTCGTGGCGCGTCGGCGTCGGGTTCGCCGACCGACATGTTGATCACGTCTCGACCGCTGGCCGCGAACGCTTTGGCGCGAGCGTCGAGGGCGAGCGTCGTCGACATCGCGATGGCCTGGACGCGGGCGTTGATGCGCATCGTGCAGATTCTCGTTTCCCAAAGAGGGACAGATCAAGTGCCACGGAAGATCGCCGGGGCAACGGCGTCCTGTACCATCCAGCCCGTCATGAGAACCCGCTCCCGCATCCTGCGCTTCGTGCTGATCGTCCTGGCCGTGCTGTTCTTCGTGGGGTGGTTCGCCTACTCGACCGCTTTCTACAGTCCCATGGAGGGCGGCCTCGACGCGGACGTGTCGGCGCTGATCCCGCGCGACGTGGATTTCTACTTCTCCCGTGCGCACCTCGACGAGGCCTTCGACGAGTTCCCGCGGCTCAAAGTGCAGAGCCAACTCGACAAGAAGAAGGCCTGGCAGGACTGGCTGCACTCGCCCGAGTACGCCTCGCTCGACAAGGAAATGCACATCGAGGAGACGCTCGCTCGGCTCAGGGAAGAGGTGAAGCAGATCCCGCTCGGCAAGCAGCCGCAGAAGATCTTCGGAGGCGAGGACATCGCGGTCGCCGGCTACTTCAAGGGCTCCGATCTGCAGCAAGCCGACTGGGCCGTGTACGGGCGCGCCAACTGGATGGGCAAGCTCGCGGCGGCTGCCCTCCTGCACCCTTCGTGGCTCGGGCTCGAGAAGCGGGGGATCAAGGCGGTCGTGACCGACAAGGTCGTGTCGCTCTCGGGCGGACAGTTGCCGCGCGAGCTTTTCATAACGCGCATCAAGGACGTCGTGATCGTGGCGACGAAGCTGCAGCTCGCGCAGGCTGCGCACGATCTCGACGCGCGCTCGTACGCGGATTCGTTCTTCCAGAGCGCCGTCTACGCCGACCACATCCAGAACACGTCGCGCGACAAGGAGCGTGACGAGCTCGAGGTCTACGTCAACACGCGCAAGCTGCTCGAGAACCTGCAGGTGAAGGGGACCTTTCCCGACGTCCACAGCCAGGACTTCGCGCCGGCGTTCCTGGGTCGGCTGTTCCAGCTTCCTTCGATGAAGAACATCATCGGCGTCGTCGGGGCCGACGAGGGTTTCAGCGCCGACCTGCACGGCGAGTTCGCGTCCGAGTTGCTCACCGCCGAGCAGCAGAAGTTCTACTACTCGCGCGGTTTCGATCGCGACGAGCTCTTGCGCGACGTCGCGATCATGGCCCCGGCGGACACGTCGCTCTTCGTGTACCTGCGCGGCAACATCGGCGACCTCATGCGCATGGCGCTCTCGTCGTGCGAGCCGGCGCTGCGCCAGAACCTCGAGGACGTGTTCCGCAACACGGGCAAGTATCCCAACCTCGAGGCCTTGGTGAACGAGCTCGACGGCGCGCTCAAGGATCGCGCGGTGCTGATCGTGCGGCCGAACGATTATCCGCCCGATCCGAAGGGCCCGCCGCACAACGACGCGCCCGTGCCCGCGATAGCGCTCGTCTTGTGGCCGAAGAACGTCGACACGATCGTGGCTTTCCGCCAGCTCATCGGCGAGCGTCCGTCGCTGTTCGGGCTGCAGGGCCTGACGCCGCAGGATCCGGGCTTCTTCAAGAACCAGGAAGCGGGTTTCGAGACGCGCGAGTACTGGTCTCCGCTCATCGACGGAACCGGTGTGATCGCGACGGCGAACGCGAACGACCTGACGATCATCACGAACAGCCTGGGGATGCTCGGGCACATCCTCAAGACGAGCACGCAAGGGTCGCCGAAGTATCCGCGCTTGTCGGACGTCGGCGAGTTCCGCGCGTTCGTGCAGTCGTCGCTGCCGCAGGGGAAGATGTTCACGTGGATCAACCCGCGCGCGCTCGCGCCGGTGTTGCGCAAGCGCTTGAGGGAGGACGCGGAGGATGCCGTCGCGCGCCAGATCGACTGGAAGACGCAGCGTCCTTTGATCGAGGATCAGGTCCTGCGCGAGAGCTTCCCCGGTCAGAAGCGCGGGTCGTTGGCGCCCGACGTGCAGGAGCAGCTCGATCGAATCGTCGAGCCGAAGATCCAGAGCATGGAGCAACGCCTGAAGGACGAGCAGGTGCCGAAGCTGATCGCCAAGAAGGAGCGCTGGATCCACTACATGGAGCAGTGCACCGGCGGGATTGCGATTCTCTCGGTCAATCCGAAGACGTTCGACCTGTCGGTGCGCTCGCGAATACCGCTCGACGACGAAGCGCAGTGACGGCGTGTCGGAACTGGATCTGGCGCGGTACGGACACGCCGCGCGTTGAAGTGGTGCCCCGGACTGGAGTCGAACCAGCAAGGGGGTTAGCCCACAGGCACCTCAAGCCTGCGCGTCTGCCAATTCCGCCACCGGGGCACCCAAGACGAATGAGGGCGCGAAGTGTAGGAGCCGACCTTCGCGGGCGCAAGATCGCCGAACGCGCGGCTTGAACGGTTAGCATCCAGCCCTGTCCAGCGCGCGCAGGATGCGTCGCAAACCGCCCTCGCGATACCGTGCCTCCCATGCAGAAGCGCCACCTCGGCAACGTCCTGATCGGGCAATCCGGCGGCCCCACCGCCGTGATCAACCAGAGCCTCGTCGGCATCGTCGAGACCTGCCTCGAGAGCGCGCGCATCGGCCGCATCCTCGGCGCCGTGCACGGGATCCAGGGCGTGCTCAACGGAGAGATCGTCGACCTCGGCAAGGAGAGCCGCGCGACGCTCGAAGCCGTGGCGCAGACCCCTTGCGCGGCACTCCGATCCGTGCGCAAAAAACCGACTAGGCCTGAGTGCGAAGCGATCCTGCAGCGCATCGAAGAGCTCGACGTCCACGCCTTCTTCTACATCGGCGGCAACGACTCGGCTGAGACCGCGCACCTCGTCGACGAGATGGCGCGCGCTGACGGGTGGGAGCTCCACCTGTTTCACGTGCCGAAGACGATCGACAACGACCTGCTCGTCACCGATCACTGCCCCGGCTACGGCTCGGCCGCGAAGTTCGTCGCGCAGGCGATGATGGGCGACAACGAGGACAACCGCAGCCTGCCCGGCGTCAAGATCGACGTGATCATGGGTCGCAACGCGGGCTGGTTGACGGCGGCGAGCGTGCTCGCGCGACAGCACGAAGGCGACGGTCCGCACCTCGTGTACGTGCCCGAGCGCGACTTCTCGCTCGACGCGTTCCTCGGCGACGTCGAGCGCGTGCACGCGCGTCATGGTCGCTGTCTCGTCGCGGTGTCGGAGGGCATCCACGGCAAGAACGGCAAGCCGCTCGTCGTCGCGGGCGACAAGGACAGCCACGGCAACGTGCAGTTGTCGGGATCGGGGGCGCTCGGGGACTACCTCGCCGCCGAGGTCAAGCGCGCGTTCGGCTCGAAGCTGCGCGTGCGCGCGGACACGTTCGGATACTTGCAGCGCTCGTTCCCCGGGCTGGCGTCGGAGGTCGACGCACACGAAGCACGCGAGGTCGGTCGGGTAGCGGCCAGAGCTGCGATCGCAGCCCAGCAAGCCAGCGGCAGCATCGCGATTCGCAGGCTCGGCCCGAGCGGTAGCGCGAAAGCCGTCGCGGCGAAGTGCAAGAAGTCGGGCAGTGCGAATTCGGGCGGTGCGAAGTCGTCCGGCCCGAAGAAGTCAGCACCCTATCGCGTCGCGTACGACGTGATCGATCTTGCGCGCGTGGCCAAGAAGACGCGACCGCTCGACGCACGTTTCCTGCGCGGCTCGAACGACATCTCGCCGGCTTTCGTCGACTACGTCAGGCCGCTCGCGGGCAAGTTGCCGCTGACGGCGCACCTCTCGGATCGCTTCATCTCGGACCCGTGACGATCATGAACGCCACCCGCGCCGTCGTGCTCACGACCACCCTTCTCGCGGCCGTTTCCGTGCTGAGCTCGGGCATGGCTGCGCAGGAAAAGAAGCCCGCGCCCGTCGGAACGAGCGGCTCGGACACCCCTGCGAAAGCGGAGGCCAAGAAGCCGGCCCTGACCGGTCGCGTGCTGTTCGACGGCGAGCGACCCGAACCGCCTGCACTGCCTTCGACACCCGCGCAGACCACGGGTTGTTGTCCCGGCGACAAGGCCGTCAACGTGATCGATCCGACCCTCGTGATCGACGCGAAGACGAAAGCTCTCGCCAACGTGCTCGTGATCGTCGACGTGCCGGGCGCGAAGCTCGAGAAGCCCACGACGCCCTTCGTCCTCGATCAGCACTTCTGCGTGTTCGAGCCGCACTGCCTCATCGTCCCCGCCGGTGCGACGGTGGTGCTCAAGAACAGCGACACCGTCTCGCACAACGTGCACGTCTACTCGGCGCGCAACGATGGCTCGAACAACACGATCGCTCCGGGTGCGCAGGCCGAGGTCTCGTTCGCACGCGCCGACAAGATCAAGATCGGTTGCGACTATCATCCTTGGATGAGCAGCATGTTGTTCGTCGTCGACACGCCCTACAGCGCGCTGACGAAGAGCGACGGCTCGTTCGAGATCACCGGCCTCCCGCCCGGAACGTACAAGGCGAAGCTGTGGCACGAGACGCTCGGCCGCGCCGAAGCCGAGGTCGTCGTGAAGGACGACGGCACCTCCGCTCCGCTCGAGATCAAGATGGCCCCGCGCAAGAAGAAGGACTGATCGCGGGCTGACCGAAACCTGCGATCCCGCGTAGGCTGGGCGGGTCCGCAGACTGGAGATCCGCAATGCACTTCGCACGCCCAATCGTATTCCCGCTCTTCTGCGCCCTCGCGCTGGTCGCGACGGCTCGCGCGCAGATCGTCGAGCGCTTGGATGCGAGCGGTCCGGGCGTGTTCGGCGACGTGGCGGCGGGGCGTTGCGTGATCTCGGACGACGGCAGATTTGCCGCTTTCCTGAGCGTCGCGAGCAACCTGATCCTGCCCGACGACACGGTGTCGGTCGACGTCTACCTGCGCGACCGGGTGACGCTCAGCACCACCCGCATCGCGCAGAACGTGGCGCAGTCCGACCGCCTCGAGATCTCGGGCGACGGCAGCACCGTCGTCTACGGAGTGGCGCATGTCGGCGCGCCGCAGTTCTTTCACACGACGTTCGCGTACGACCGCATGTCCGGCGTGACGACACAGCTCGGCGCCCAGCTCTTCGATACTTTGCCGGGTGCGCTCTCGCCCGAGGGGCACTTCATGGTGCTCTACGCGCGCTCGCCGGCGTTGCCCGGAATTCCATGGCAGGCCTATCGGATCACGCTCGCGAACGGAGCGGTCGACCTGGCGAGCCGCGACATGCAGGGCATGCCCTCCCGCGCCGAGCCCGAGCGCGGCGGCATCAGCTCCGACGGCGACCTCGTCGTGTTCGCGAGCGACGGGTCCAACCTCGTGGCGGGAGACACGAACGGAGTGAAAGACGTGTTCCTGTTCCAGGTGTCCACGGGAACGGTGACACGCTTGAGCATCGACGACGTCGGCGCACAGGGAGATCAGGATTCGATCGCTCCCTCGATGTCGGGCAACGGCGCCATCGTCGCGTTCCAGACGACCAGCGCCGTGTTCGATCCGACCGACGTCAACGGGTTCTCGGACATCTACGTGCGCGACCTGAACTTCGGCACGACGCGCAGGCTCACGCGCACTGCGATCGGAGACAACCTCGACGACGACTCGATGGCACCGATCGTCACCGCCGACGGATCGAAGATCGCCTTCCAGAGCCTCGCTTCGAACCTGATCGCGGGTGACGGGACCGGGACGTACGACATCTTCGTGGCCGATCTGGTGGCCGAGATCATCCGCAAGGTGACGCCGGGGAGCACGATCAGCGGACAGGAGTCGGTGCTCGGGAACATCACGAACGACGGACATTTCGTGGCGTTGCAGAGCACGATCCTGAGCCTGCCCCACGCGGTGGCGACGGGCGGTGCGTACCTGGCGGACTTCGGTCCGGGATGCAGCTCGCTCGTCTACTGCCCGGCCACCATCAACTCGACCGGGATGGCGGGCAAGCTGCGTTCGTCGGGCGACGCGAGCCGACAGCTGAACAACTTCGTGCTCTCCGTCGTCAACTTGCCGCCGAACACGATCGCGATGCTCGTGTCCGGGACGACGCGAGTCGACCCGGGGACGCCGTTCGGCAACGGGAGCTTGTGCATCGGCGGGACGCTGATCCGACGCGCGCGCTTGCAAGCGGTGTTGGGCGCGGTGATCGACTACCAGGATCTGTCGTCACCGGGGTACAGCACGGTGCAACCGGGGAACGTCCTCTACTACCAGTGCGTCTTCCGCGATCCGTCCGCAGGTGGGGCGGGGTTCAACACGAGCAACGCGCTCGCGGTCACGTTCTGCTACTGAGGAGCGGGGCGACCTACTCGTCGCTCGACGATTGCGCGTGCGAAGGGCTCAGGCGCTCTCGGGCGCAGGCCCGGATTTCCCGAGCGTCGAGCCCAGGTCGAGCATCGGATCCGAGGGCGACCAGGCGTGCAGCACGCGCGCGACGGCGAACAGCACTTCTCGATCGGCGTCGTGGTGCACCGCAGGATCTTCCGCGATCCCTTGCGCCCGCTGCGCGAGGCTGCCGTCGACCAACGTGAGTAAGCGTTCACGCACGTCGTCGGGCGAAGCCAGCGCCTTCTCGACCAGGGAGATGTACGCGGCGCCGGCCTCGGGGGGCAGGCCGTGCCGTGCGCACAAGGCGCGGACGACGTTTTCGGGGTTCATGGGCGCTGGGGGAGGCTCGAAGACGAGGGGGAACTCGAAAGAAGGCTATCCCAGGACCTGAAGTCGGGCGAACGGCGGAAAGGGCGAAAAGAGCGCGAAAAAGCGGCTTGCGCAGGTGGTGAACTTCGCATTGGAAGCACGCGCGAACTCGGCGCGCACGCCTTCGAATGGGAGCGGCATCGATGTGCGCTCCATCGATGTGCGCTGCCTTGATGTGCACTGCATTGATGTGCACTGCCACGTGACCTTGATCGATCCTCATCGGATCGACGTGCACCGGCGCGGCGTGGTGCGGTGACGCGCAGGGGTCAGCGCACCATCAGACTTCGACGGTCTTCAGCGCTTCTTGCACGAACGTCGTGAGCTCGTTGACGTCCGAAGGCGTCAGGCCCAGACGCGCGGCGACCGGACCTTCGAACGCGGCGGTCGCTGCAATCAGGTTGCCGGCTGTGATCGCTTCCACGTGCGCGTTCGTCTTGGCAATCAGCGCGACGACCGGATCGGCGTCGATCTCAGCGGCCGGACCATGGTGGAATGCAATCGCGCGGACGACCGCCTGCGGCAGTGCCCAACGCACTGCGATCTTCTGGCCGACGTCGCTGTGATCGAAGCCCAGCGTCTGCTGCTCCAGCAGAAACAAGGGCAGGTTCTCGGCCATCGAACGGCGCACGAGGTCGACGTAGACCTGCTTCAGGTTGTCGAGCAGCACGATCTGTCCGAGGTCGTGCAAGAGGCCGCATACGTACGCCTCGTCCGGCTTGAGCTCGAGCGGTTTCTTGCAGCGCCGCACCGCGAACGCGCACGCTTGCGCGGTCACGATCGAGTGCCTCCAGAGGTCGTCGAGGTCGACGCCCTGTCCACCGAGGTGGTCGTACTGCTTGATCACCGACGCTTGCGTGACGACGTTGCGCAGCACGCGCACGCCGAGCACTGCGGCTGCTTGCTGCGTCGAGATGCAGCGCTCGCGCAGGCCGTAGTACGTGCTGTTCGCGATCTTGAGGACTTTCGCCGCGAGCGGCGCGTCCTCGGTCACGACCGCGGCGATGTCGCGCAATCCGACCTCAGGGTCTTGTACGAGCGCAGTGATCCGTTGCACGACCGACGGCATCGTCGGGATCGTGAAGTTGTCCGGCAGAGCGACATTCTTCTGCGTGGTGAGGCTCATTCGAAGCGATTCGGTGCGTGGGTGTCGCCCTGGGGGGAAGATCAGCTGCGCGCGTGAAAGACTGTCGGGCCGCGCGCACGTCGCGCTTGAGATCAGCGTGGATTCCAGGCTTCTTCGACGCACTTTCTTCCGGAACGGACCCGCGCGGACACGTTTCGCGAGAGTTCGCACGTCGAGACCGAAGCGAGCTTCGAAGCCGCCTCAAGAAGGCCCGCGCACGATCACGATGAGGTTGGACCCCTCGACGTCCCGCTCCCCGCAGGATGTCGGTTCGATCGTGTCCTCATCCCGGGCAACCACCCGGTCTTGGTTCCATGCTCCGATTCCCCCGTTGCATCCTGGCGCTGGCCATCAGCGTCGCCTCGATAGCACTCGTGGCCGTGCGCCCGACGAACGTCGAGGCGTCGACCGTGCTGAAGATGCGCATCGAGGACCTCGCCGCGCGCTGCGACGTCGCGCTGGTCGCACGCGTCACCAGCTGTAGTGCGTCGATCGACGCGGGCGGACGCATTGCGACCGACTATGCGCTCGATGTCGAGCGCACGCTGGTCGGCGCGCACGTCGCGCACCGCACGATCCGCATTCCGGGCGGCGTGTTGCCCGACGGTCGCGGCATGGTGATTCCGGGCATGCCGACGATGAGCGTCGGAGAGCGCGCGATCCTCTTCCTTTCGGGTGCCAACACGTGCGGCGAGCGGCTGCCGATCGGCCTCGCACAGGGCCGCATGCGCATCGTCACCACCGTCGACGGCGCGCAGAGCATCGTCTGCGAGACGTCCGACCTCGAGTTCGTCGACGAGAGCGGCCATGCGCTCCCCGCATCGGGACCGGCGACGCTGTCGTACGCCCCGACCATGCAGCGCATCGAGGTCGAGTGCGCGCGGCGTCCTGCGAAGCGCTCTGCTCAAATGGAAAGAGTGCCCACGGAAAGAGCGCAAACGGAAAAAGCGCACGACGCCCACGGCGGAGACCGTCGATGAGGGTCGTGTCGAAACTCGCGCTCCCCATCGCCGTGATCGCGGCCGGGTCGGCGGTCTGGGCGCACGTGCGCCTGATCAACCCCTCGAACCACTACGAGCTGCGCTGGGGCAGCCCGAACAACATCTCGATCGTGATCAACTCGAGCGGCTCGTCGGATGTGCACGACGGGAGCCACGTGACCGCGCTCCAGAACGCGATCCGCGAGTGGAACCAGGCCGACGGATCGGTCGCGCGCCTCGTCGAGAACACGAACCCTGCGCAGCGCGCGCGGACCGACTGGCAGAGCGACGACATCCACATGATGCTGTTCGACGAGACCGGTTCGTCGGGCTACTTCCCGTACGGCAGCGGCATCGTCGCGATCACACCGGTGTGGTTCACGAACAGCGGCGTGATCAGCGACGCCGACGTGCTGTTCAACGGGCGCGACTTCCAATTCACGACGAGCGGAGCGTACGGCGCGTTCGACATCCAGGACGTCGCGACGCACGAGCTCGGACACCTCCTCGGGCTCGACCACTCCGGTTGGGCCGGTGCGACGATGTACCCGTACGTCGATCCGTCGGTCGTGCTGCACCGCAGCTTGTCGCAGGACGACGTGTGCGGGATGCGCGACGCGTATCCGAGCACCGCGTTCGGCTCGATCTCGGGCGTGATCCGGCGCGCGAACGATTCGTACGTCGCGGGTGCTCAGGTCGTCGCACGCGGCGAGGACGGACGCACCTACGGGGCGGATCTGACGACGACGCTCGGCGCGTTCCGCGTGCAAGGCCTGCCGCCGGACAAGTACGAGTTGTACGCGACGCCGCTCGATGCACCCGTGTCGGCCTCGAACCTGTCGCCGGGGCACACGGTGCACACCGACTTCCAGTCGACTGCGCTCGGCATGTTCGTCGTGCCCGGGACGGACGAAGTGTCCATCGGCAACCGCACCGTCGCTGCCGACACCACGCTCTCGCTGGGTCGCAACAGCGACGCTTTCCCGCTGCGCTGCATCGCCGGCATCACGCGCACGGTCGGCGTCCGCGGCACCGGGTTGACGAGCGGTTGCACTCTGGCGGCGAGCGATCCAGCGATCGTGCTCGGCGCGCCGACGTGGAGCTCGAACTCCGTCACGTTCACCGTCACGGCCCCGGCCGAAGCGGAGCCCGGTCACTGCGATCTCACGGTGACGAACAGCGCCGGCGATCACAGCACGCTCGTGGCCGGGATCGAAATCACGCCGCCCAACCCGGTGATCACGTTGGTTTCGCCTCCGCACGGCAGCATCCACGGCGGCACCGCGGTCACGATCACGGGGACGAACTTCCGCGCCGGTGCGTGCGTCGTGATCGGCCCGCACGTCTACGTCGACGGCACGGCGGGCGGTTGCACGGTCGCCGGCTCGACGTCGATCCAACTCACGACCGTCGCCGGAGAGGTCGACGATTACAACGTCGTCGTGATCGATTCCACCGGCGTCGAAGGTCGGGCGACGGACGCGTTCACGTTCAGCACGCAGCCTGCGATCGACAGCGTGTTCCCGCTCGCCGGCAGCGCGGACGGAGGGACGTCGCTCGTCCTGCGCGGAATCGATTTCGACGAGGGCTGCACGGTGACGATCAACGGCGTCGTGCAAGCGTCGATCGAATCCGTGACGAGCACGCGCATCGCGCTGACGACCGGTCCGGGCATCGCGGGCGGACCGTACACGATCGAGGTCCAGAACCCCGACAGCCAGAGCGCAACGGCGCTGTTCAGCTACTCGCCGAACCCCGACCCGATCGTGAGCCAGCTCGAGCCTTCGAGTGGCAGCGCGCACGGCGGCGACGTCGTGATGTTGCACGGCGCGAACTTCACGCGCACGACGGTGGTCCGCTTCGGATCGGACGCCGACACGGGCGCGGGCGGTGTCGTCGCACAAGAGGTCGACTTCGTCGACTCGAGCGTGCTGCGTGTCGTGACGCCTTCGTTCAGCAAGGGTGCGCACAACGTGATGGTGCTCGACACCGCGAGCGACCAGGGCGTCGTCGTGGCTTCCGCGTTCACCTTCGAATCGAGCGGTGGAGGTGGCGGCTGCTCGATGCTCCCGATCGTCCCTTCCGAGCCGCCTTCAGCCGGGATTTCGGGCTGGCTTGCGCTCGCCTGCGCCTTCGCCTGGCTCGTCTTGCGCGCGCGGAAGTCGAAGCACGCGCTCGCATAGGATAGTTTGTGCGCCCGCGTTCCGACGCGAGCCCACATGAGCCAACCCACCATCGCGTTCGACATCGAGGTCGCCGGTTTTCCCTGGGAGGAAGTCGACGAGATCACGCGCGGCTACTTGCTCGCGCGCGCGCGCGACGAGAAGGATCGCGAGGCCGTGCCGGAGCGCACCGGCCTGTTCCCCGGACTCGGTCGCATCATCGCGATCGGCATGTGGCTCGTGCGCGAGGACCGCGGGATGATCCTGCTCGAGCACAAGGGCGCTGTGGAACCCGAGCGCGACTGGGAACGCGTGCCCGGCGCGAAGATCTTCCGCGGCGAAGAGCGCGACATCCTCGAGAAGTTCTGGGAGCTCGTCGGTCCGACGCCAAAAACGAATCGACTGCCGCGGCTCGTCAGCTACAACGGCCGCGGGTACGACGGGCCGATGCTCTTGATCCGTTCGGCGCAGCTCGGCGTGAAGCCGTCGCGCCACATGATCCCCAAGCGCTGGGAATTGGCCGATCACTGCGACCTGATGGAGGTGTTCAACTTCCAAGGCACGGTGCGCGATTCGTACTCGCTCGAGTACTGGTGCCGGCGTTTCGACATCGAAAGCCCGAAGGGTTCGATCGACGGCAGCCAGGTCGCACGCGTCTATCGTCAGGGCCGCATCGACGACATCGGCGAGTACTGCCTGCGCGACGTGCGCGCGACGGCGCAGCTCTATCAGAAGATCGAGCCGACGCTGTTGCCGCTGTTCCTGGGTACGCGCGGCTGAAGGGCCGCGACGGCGCTTGCGGCTGATCGGCGTTGCGGCGTCTCGAAGGGATGCTCCCGGGACGGTAGGATTTCGGCCCCGTCATGCGATCGGAACTGTTCGGCGCGCACCTTCGAGGCGCCGATCCGCACGATCGAAAGCCCCGCGCACGCTTGCGCGCGTCCTCCACGTCTCGGCAAGACACGTCCACCGGCACGGCCCACTTGGAACTCGAGCAGCTCAAGATCGACCGCGATTCAGCCGGTTCGCGACGCCGTAAGCGGCGCTCGTCCGGCTGGGTGACGCCGCTCGTGATCGTCGGCCTGATCGCCGTCGTAGCGTTCCTGTTCCGCTCGAAGATCCGCGACGTGATCGACGGGATGACGCTGACCAAGGTCAAGGTGGAGCGCGTCGTCGAGCGCAACGCCGTCTCGGTCGCGGCGGCGACGGGCACTTCGGCCAACGGCTACATCATCGCACGCACGCGTGCAGCGTTGTCGGCGGACACGCCCGGTCGCGTGGTCGCAATGAACGTGGAAGAGGGCTCGACCGTCAAGAAGGGTGACGTGGTCGCGCGTCTCTATTCCGACGAGTACGCAGCGAACCTCGCGCGCGCGATCGCCGACGTCACCGTGGCCGAAGCAGGCAAGACGCGGGCCGAAGCGAACGTCGTGACGGCCGACAAGAGCTTGGCCTCCTTGGGCACCAACGTGAGTGCCGCTCAGGCCGACGTCGAGCAGAACGACGCCGCGTTGAAGCTCGCGCAGATCTCGCTCGAGCGCTCGAAGAGCCTGCTCGCGGGCAAGGTCGACACGGTAGATCGCGTCGACCGCTCGCAGAACGATCTGGACGAGGCGATCGCGCGCTTGAGCGGAGCCAAGGCGCGTCTCGAGGCCGCGCATCGTTCCGTCATCCAAGGCGAAGCGCTGTTGGCCGCCACGCGCACCGCGGTCGCGGAGGAGAACGCGCGCATCGTGTCCGCCAAGGCCGCGCGCGATCTAGCGCAGGCAACGCTCGACAAGACCGATATCCGCGCGCCCTTCGACGGCATCGTCGTGCTCAAGGACGCCGAGGTCGGCGAGGTCGTGAGCCCCAACTCGCAAGGCGGCTCGAACGCGCGCGGCTCGATCGTGACGATGGTGGATTTCGCGACGCTCGAAGTGCAGGTCGACCTGCAGGAGACGAGCCTCGCAGCCGTGAAAGAGGGCGCCGCCGTCAGCATCTACGTCGACGCGTGGCCTGATCAGCGCTATCCGGGTCACGTGCGTCGCGTGTGGCCGACTGCGAACCGGCAGAAGGCCACTGTCGAAGTGCGCGTGACGTTCGACACTCCCGACACGAAGCTGCGTCCCGAGATGGGTGCGCGCGTCGTGTTCGGCACGCCGAGCGCGAGTGAGCAGGAGAAGTCCGCCGCAGAGGCACCCGCGATCCTCGTGCAGAAGAGCGCGATCGTGAAGATCGACGGCAAGGACGGCGTGTTCGTGCTCGAACGCGACGTCGCGCGCTTTCGTCCCGTCGTGCTCGGCGCGGAGCGATCGGGGCGCGTCGTCGTGCAGAGCGGCATCCACGACGGCGAGCAAGTCGTCGACGAACCACCGACGTCGCTTGGCGACGGCGATCGCGTGCGCATCCAGGAGTGAACCATGTCCGAAGTCATGATCCGCGTGAACAAGGTTTCGAAGGCGTACGAGCGCGGGAACGAGACGCTCGTCGTGCTCGACCAGTTGAGCCTCGAGATGGCGGCCGGGCGCTTCTATGCGCTGATGGGGCCGTCGGGTTCGGGCAAGACGACGCTGCTCAACCTGGTTGGAGGTCTCGACCAGCCTGATTCGGGTGGGCTGTTCGTCGCCGGCGAGAACCTCGCGGAGCTGTCGAGCAGCGAGCTCGCGCACTGGCGCAGCGCGAACGTCGGCTTCGTGTTCCAGGGCTTCAACCTGATCCCGGTGCTGTCGGCGATCGAGAACGTGATGTTGCCGCTGTCGCTCACGCCGTTGTCGCGCGCCGAGCGGAAGAAGCACGCTGAGCTCGCGCTCGAGCTCGTCGGATTGAAGGACCGCATGCACCACCGGCCCAAGCAGTTGTCGGGCGGACAAGAGCAGCGCGTCGCGATCGCGCGTGCGATCGCCACCGATCCGAAGGTGATCCTGGCCGACGAACCGACCGGCGACCTCGATCGCGCGTCGGCGCAGCAGGTGCTCGAGCTGCTCTCGCGCCTCAACGCCGAGTACAAGAAAACGATCCTGATGGTGACGCACGATCCGCACGCCGCGGACTACGCGCAAAGCATCGTGCACCTCGACAAGGGGCAGCTCGGCCGCATCGAGGACAAGCAACCCGCCGCGCGGGGAGCGTGAAGCGACCATGCCCTCGTTCAAGCTCGTCTGGCGCAACATCATGCGCCGTCCGCTGCGCTCGGTGCTGACCGTCGCGTCGTTGATGATCGCGATCTTCCTGATCTGCGGGTTGCGCACCTTGATCACGACGATCAACGCCGGCGTGGAGCACGCGGACAGCCGTCGACTCGCGGTGATGTCGGCGACGGGGCTCTTCGTCGAGCTCCCGATGAACTACCAGGCGAAGATCGACCGCATCGACGGCGTCGAAATGACCACGAAGTTCCAGTGGTTCGGCGGCTACTTCCGCAGCCTGAAACACTTCTTTGCACAGTTCGCCATCGATCCGGTCTCCTTGCTCGCGATGTATCCCGAGTGCCAGCTCCCGCCCGAACAGAAGGCGGCGTTCATCGCCAACCGCACGAGCTGCATCATCGGCGACGGACTCCTGAAGGACCCGGAGATGAACTGGAAGGTCGGCGACACGGTCCCGCTGATCGGTGCGCTGCACCCGCATCCCGACGACAAAGCGTGGGAGTTCCAGGTCGCGGGGATCTACCACTCGAGCGTGCCGAGCTTCGACAACCGCACGATGTTCATCCACTGGGACTACTACGAAGAGACGCTGAAGCGCGGCGGCGTCGAACCCGGTGTCGGCGTGTTCTCGATTCGCGTCAAGCCCGGCGCGGACGTCGCGCGCGTGATCGCCGACGTGAAGGACACGTTCCAGGACAGCGATCAGCGCGTCGACTGCCAGACGGAGGCCGAGTTCCAGCGCCAGTTCGTGACGATGTTCGGCAACATCCCGCTCTTCGTCGGCTGGATCGGGACGGGGGTGTTGATCGCGATCCTGCTCGCCACGATCAACACGATGCTGATGTCGATGCGCGAGCAGTCGTCCGACATCGGCGTGCTCAAGTCGCTCGGGTTCACCGACGGCTCGATGTTCGGACACATGATCGCTCAATCGCTCTTCCTGGCCGTGCTCGGCGGAGGTGCCGGCATCCTGTTGTCGTGGGCGACGCAGAATGCAATCGCCAACGGGTTGGGAGCGAACTTCCCGGGTTTCGAGGTCAAGAACGAGACGTTCGTGCTCGCGGCGGTCGTCGCCATTGCGGTCGGCATCGTCGCCGGCATCGTCCCGGCCTGGCGCGCGAGCCGTTTGCGCTGCGTCGAAGCCCTGCGTGGAACGGAGTGAGGTGAACCATGCTCGTTCCGCTTTCCTACAACCTGCGTAGCCTGTTCGTCCGCAAGAGCGCGACGTTGCTGACCGTGCTCGGCATCGGCGCGACGGTGGCGATCGTGTCGGGGATCCTGGCGCTGAAGCAAGGCTTCGCCACGATGTTCACAGCCGGCGGCCGGGACGACGTCGCCGTCTTCCTGCGTCCGGGTGCTACGAGCGAAGGCGATAGCCAGTTCAGCCGTGATCGCGGGCTCGAGCTGATCAAGACCGTGCCCGAGATCGCGACAGGCGAGCACGGCCCGATCGCGTCGATGGAAGCGTACTTGGCGGTGTTGCTCTCGCCCGTGCGTGGGGGCGTCACGAACGTTCCGTTGCGGGGCGTGCAGCCGATGACCTTCGAGTTGCGCAAGAACGAGCTGCACATCGTCGAAGGCCGCAACTTCGCGCCCGGTAGTGACGAGCTGATCGTCGGCAAGCGTCTGGTCGGCCGCATCCAGCACTGCGCGATCGGCGAGACGATCGTGCTCAACAAGACGCCGTTCAAGGTCGTCGGCGTGTTCGAGCATCCTGGTCAGTTCGGCGGCGAGATCTGGGGCGATCTCGATCGCCTGCTGACGGCGATGAACCGCTACGGTCCGAATCGGATTGTCGCGCAGCTCAAGCCCGGCACGGTGATCGGCTCGGTCGATCCCAAGGACGTGCTCACGAACGACACTCCTCCCGAGCCGAAGCCCGGTTCGATGGCTGCTCGACTGGAACACGACCCGTCGGTACCGGCCAAGGTCTATTCGGAGAAGGAGTACCTCGCGTCGCAGACGGTGATGCTCACCGGGATCCTCGGCGGGTTGAGCTTCATCCTGGGCCTGATCATGGGGCTTGCGGCAGTGTTCACCGCGACGAACACGATGCTCTCGGCGATCGCAGCGCGCACGCATGAGATCGGCATCCTGCTCGCGACAGGATTTCGGCCGTTCCCGATCTTCCTCTCGTTCTTGTTCGAGTCACTCGTGATCGGACTGGTCGGCGGCGTGGTCGGGTGCCTGATGGCGTTGCCGTTCAACGGCCTGAAGGCCGGCACGATGAACATGCAGACGTTTACGGAGATGGCGTTCGCATTCCGCGTGACGTGGCAGGTGCTCCTGAGCGCTGTGATCTTCTCCCTCGTGCTCGGCCTGCTCGGCGGCGCGTGGCCCGCGTGGCGCGCAGCGCGGTTGAAGCCGACCGAAGCTCTCCGCGGACGGGCGTGAGACTCTCAGCATCCGGTCGACATCGCGACGAAGTACTGACCCGGGTTCTTTGATCGGGCGGACATTTCGGCGTCTCTCAGACGACCAGACGCTCACCCCGCCGGTGCCGTTTCCGACGCGGCAGAGGGGGACTGATCGGCCCGAATCATTCGAAGCTCACAAACTTGATTCGGCGGTGTTTCTCCAGCCTCGACCCGATTCCGGTGAGGAATCGCGCGCTCGTGATGAGATGAAACGATGTCCGAGCGTCGCGTCGAGGATCTGTTCGAGCGCTTCCGGTCCCAAGGGGATGCGGCAGCACTTGGACGCGTGTTCGACGAGGTTGCACCGATCCTGCAGCGCGTCGCGCGGCATCTCGCGCACGACCGGGCCGAAGCAGAGGACCTCGTGCAGGCGACGTTCCTCACGGCGATCGAGAAGCGCGACACGTTCGACGCGACGCGCAGGCTCGAGCCGTGGCTGACGGGGATCCTCCTCAAGCAAGCCAGCCTCGCGCGGCGTGCGCGAACGCGCGTGATCGAGTCGGACCGACTCGATTCGCGCACCAGCGAGGACCCGCTCGACGTCGCCGGCGCGCGAGAGATGTCGGAAGCGCTGACGGTCGCGCTCTCGCGCTTGAGTCCGAGCGACCGCGAAGTGCTTTTGCCGCTGTTGATGGACGGCCGACGCGCCGTCGAGATCGCGCGCGAGCTCGGTCGTCGGCCTGACACGGTGCACATGCGCATCCACCGCGGGCTTGCGCGACTGCGGCGGCTCTTGCCGGCGAGCTTCGCGATCGCTGCGTTGGGCCGCGCATCACAAGCGCGCGGACTCAGCGCGGTGAAAGCAGAAGTCCTGCGTCGAGCCAGCGCCCAGTTC
>JBBQNP010000023.1:0-42292 GCA_038330085.1 Planctomycetota bacterium
CCGAGTTGGGCGGGACCAGGTCCTCCACGCCCTCCTCTCCGTAGGCAAGCGCCGCGGGAACACAGATGCGTCGGCATCCGCCGGGTCTCATGCTCACGAGCGCGTCGTCGAGACCCGGAACGAGCGCGTGACCGACCTCCATCCTGACGGGAGTTCCGCGGTCGACCGTCGAGTCCACGCGCGTTTCATCCGGCAACGTGACGACGTAATCGAGGAGGAGCTCGTCGCCGCGCACCGCTGCCGGGCCCGATCCGACGAACAGCTCCTGGTAGCGCACGCCGTTCGACATCGTGACGACGTCGCGGTCCATCGGAATGGGCCGGTCGTCGAAGCCGAACTGGCGGCAGGACGCGCACGCGAGGACGAGCACGAATAGAGCGGACGACGAGCGGGAGCGCGCGTTCACTCGCGCGACTCCACCACGACCACATCGATTTGGACCGGCGTTTCGGCGGGGATTCCAGAGCTCGTGTCGCCGTCCTTGCCGTAGGCGAGCGCAGCGGGAACCGTGATGCGCGCGTGCGTGCCGACCTTGAGGCCTTCGAGGCCGCGCACGAGACCGGGCATGAGCTTGGGCTTGGCGTTGTTCGAGAGCTTGACCGTGAACGGCGCCAGCATGGACTTCGTCGACGCGACGACGACGGGCTTGGGCGCTTCGGTCGGCTTGGCATCGGCGGGTTTTTCGTCGGTCTTCGGCGGCTCCTGCCCGGTCTTCGCGTCGGCTTCGGGCTTGTCGCCGCCGGCTTTCGTCGTCTCCGACTTGGCAGCGTCCGGCTTGCCCGAATCGGACTTCTCGCCCTCCTGCTTTTCGGTTGCGGGCTTCTCGGTGTCCTTGGTCGCGTCGGCGGCTTTCTTGGGAGCGTCTTTCTTCTCGGTCTCCGTCTTCGCCTCGTCGCTTTTCTTGTCGCCGGACTTGTCCGCGTCGGACTTCGCTGTGTCCTCTTTCGCTGTGTCCTTCTTCGCGGACTCACCCTTCAGCGCCTCGTCCTTGACGCCGTCCTTCTTCGCATCTGCCTTGGAGTCGGTCTTGTCGCTGCTTTCTTTGTGAGGATCGTCTGTCGCGGCGACGGCAGCAGGCTCGTCCGTCTTCGCATCCGTGTGCTTGCGCGCAGGCTTCTTCGCGTCGTGCTTGGGAGCGGACTTGCTTTCCTTCGCGTCCTTCGCCTTTTCGGACTTCGCGTCGGCCTTGGCCGTGGCGGAAGGGACATACGAGATCGTGTAGTCGAGCGTCACCGTGTCGCCCATCTGCACCGAGCGGCCCGTCCCGGCCTGCAGCACGTCGACGATGAGGCCGTCGCCCTTGTCGATGTGCTCGAGCACCGTGTCGACTCCGGCGCTCGGATCCGCAGGGATCACGGCGGAGAGCGTTGTCTCCTCGGGCGTCGCGCTCTTCGAAGAAGTCTTGGCTTGTCCGCAGCTCGAGAGCAGCACGGCGAACAGAATCGTGGCGTAGCGCATGAATTCTCCTCAGGCCTGCGGCCACGAATGCAAAGGGCCGCGAACGCAGAGCGTAGCGAAAGGCGTTGGAACACGACACCGGCCGGGCGGAGTGCACCCCTTTCGACGGCGAGCTTGCGTTCGGATGGCAGTCTCGAAACGCCGCGGAATCAAGAAGGTGAGCTCCGAGCAGGAGTGTTCCTGCGCTCCGCGCATGTTTCGGCGCTCCGCGCACGCCCCGACCTCCGCGCAGCGGCCGGCGCTCGATGCCGGAACTGTGAAACCTCAACCCGCCAGAATCGAAGCGATGCACGCGACGTCGACGATGTCGTCGCTCGTGCAGCCGCGCGAGAGGTCCATGAACGGGTGTTGCAGACCTTGAACGAGCGGACCGAGCGCCTTGGCGCCGGCCAAACGCTCTGTGAGTTTGTACGCGATGTTGCCCGCGTCGAGGTCGGGGAAGATCAGGACGTTGGCCTTGCCGGCGAGTGGCGATCCGGGCGCCTTGCGTTCGGCGACGGCGGGCACGATGGCGGCGTCGACCTGCAGCTCGCCGTCGCACGTGAGACCGGGCGCGCGCTTCTTCAACATCTCGGTTGCAGCGCGCATCTTGCCGACCTTGGGGTGTTCGGCGGATCCGCGCGTCGAGAACGAGAGCAGCGCGACGCGCGGCGTTTCGCCGACGAGGCGGCGATGCGATTCGGCGGACGCGAGCGCGATGTCGACGAGCTGCTCCGCGGTCGGATCGGGCACGACGCCGCAGTCGGCGTAGGTCAGCACGCGATCCTTCAACACCATCAAGAAGCACGACGAGAGCGTTTGGATGCCGCGCTCGAGTCCGACCACTTGGAGGCCGGCGCGCAGGACGTCCGCGGTCGCGGCTTCGCTGCCGGCGACGCCGGCGTGACAGTCACCGCTGCGCACGAGGAACGCGGCGAACACGAGCGGATCGAGCACGCGCTTCTTGGCTTCGTCGAGCGTGGTGCCCTTCGCCTTGCGCAGCTCGAAGTACTGCTCGGCGAACTTCGCGGTGCGCGGGTCGCGCGCGGGCGTGACGACTTCGACGCCGGCGGGAGGGGAGCCGGCCATCTTGCCGCCGTCGACGAGGACGGGGATGCAGAGGCCCTTGGCTTTGAGTTGGGTCGCGGCCTGGAGCACGCGCAGGTCTTGCGACTCGGGAAGGACGACGCGCTTCTGCGCGCGACGTGACTTCTCGTGGATCTCGAGCAGGACGTTCATGCGTTCAAGAATGTCGGAACGGTCGTACGGTGCCAGGCACCGATCGCCGGGAATACCGGCAAACGGCGCCAGGCACCATACGACACGGTCTCCTTCGACGAGGTGCCGTGCGATGCAGTTGTCTGAGACGACTCAGGCCGACGCGGGTGGTGCCTGGCACCGCCCGCCAATCCTCTCCCAACCGGCAGGAGCATGTCGCGCATCAGAATCTCTCCGGCGTCGACGCAAGCACGGCTTCGGGCACGTCGAGCTCCATCCGCAACACCGCGAGACCGTGCGTCTTGCCTTGCGCATCCGTCTTCAACGAAGCCGACCCGCCGCCGCCGAGGCTGTCCGCGAGCAAGAAGTTCAAAAGGCGCAAGTTGTCCGCTTCGAAGCGCTTCACCCCGCCGACGTTGATCGCGCGCATGTGCTCCTTCACGCGCTCGGCCGTCAACACGCCCTTCAACCACTCGTACGCAGCACTCGAGCGCGCGATCACGCCGACGTTCGAGCCTTCGCCCTTGTCGCCCGAGCGCGCCGACGCAATCCGTGAGAGGGGAACGATCGGCATGTTCAGCTCGTCACCACGGTGACCTTGGCCTGGATCTTCGTCTTCGTCACGAGCGCGGGCCAGAAGCCGATGATCTCCGTCGCCTTCGGACGGCCGCCCGCAAAACCCGTGACACCCGGCGGACCGCTCGTCACCAGCGGCACGAGTTCCATGCCGAAACGATCGACCTTCTTCTCGTCGTGCGACTTCACGCCCATGCGCAAGAGGATCTCGGTCGGGTCCTTGCGATCCGCCGACGCGACCCCCGAGTGACACACGTTCGCGCCGACGAACTCCACCAACTTCTCTTCGGGCGCGAACTCGCACCCGTCCATCGCGAGCCGCTTCCACACGACGTCGGCGCACAGGTGCGCCTTGTCGAGAGCATCCGGCCCGCTGATCGTGAGCTCGCCGAGCGCCTTGTACCCGTCGCGGTAGCTGAGCGACGCCTTGTACGTGTCGGTCGGCTTCGTGCCGCGCACACCCGTCACGCGCACGCGATCGCGACCTTCTTGCGACATGCGGATCGAAGTGAAATCGGCGCTGCAATCCGGGCCGAGGTACGCGCGCGGATCGCCCATCTCGTACGCGAGCTGGTGCGCGATCGTGCTCTCGTTGACGAGGCCGCCGGTGCCGTCGTGCTTGGTGATGGTGAACGTGCCGTCGCTCGTCGCTTCGATGATCGGATAACCGAGGCGCGCCATGTCGGGCACGAGCCGCCAGTCGGTGTAGTTGCCGCCGGTGCACTGAGCGCCGCACTCGACGATGTGACCCGCTACCGTGCCGGCCGCGAGCAGATCGTAGTCCGTCGTCTTCCAGCCGAACTCGTGGATCATCGGGCCGACGACGAGGCCGGGATCGGTGCCGCGACCGGTGATCACGATCTGAGCTCCGCGGCCGAGCGCTTCGGCGACGGGGAACGCACCCAGGTACACGTTCGCGCTGGTCACTTCGTTGCGCACGGTCGAAAGGAGCGCACCCGTGTCCATGTTGGCGAAGCGCTCTCCACCCGCCATCAACGTGTCGAGGCTCGACAAGATGTCGTCGCCTTCGACGATGCCGACGGTGACGCCCTTGAACCCGTGCTTCTTCACGACTTCCATCACGGCCGCCATGCACGCCGAGGGGTTCACGCCACCCGCGTTGGCGACGACCTTGATGTTCTTCGCGACGAGCTGCGGGAGGATGCGATCGATCAAGCGCACGAAGTCGGTCGCGTAACCCGCTTCTGGATTGCGCGAACGCAGCTTCTGCATGATCGACATCGTGACCTCGGCCAAGTAGTCGAGCGTCAAGTAGTCGAGCGGGCCCTCCTCGACGAGCCGCACCGGCGCGAGGATCGAGTCGCCCCAGAAACCCTGGCCGTTGGCGATGAGGACTTTCTGCTTCGTGATGGTCTGCAGCGGCATCGGGCGGAGAGTCTACGGTTCGCGCACGCAGCCCGGGAGTCCGGACACGAGCATGGCGAGGAATCGAACCCAGACCGGTCGACCATGGGGGCTGGCGAGCACTCGATGCTGACCGCAGCCGGCGCACACAGCGGATCGTGGCCTCCGACCGGAACGTGTGGTCGATCGGAGGGTTCCATGTGGTCGGCGCGACGTCTGCGCCGATGACTGCGAACGAGCGAATGCAGATCTCCCAGCGCTTCCGCGTCGCTCGAGCAAAGTCGGCACTCTTCTCGTTCCTTGTAGCCTTCGGGCTGAGTTCCTTCGCTTCCCTTGCACAGCAGGGGGGATCGCCGGCACGAACCCATTCGAATTCGATCCCGAGCCAGGCGAGCCATCGTTGGTTCGGACACGCGATTGCGATCCTCGGCGATCTCGATAAGGACGGCTGCTCCGAGATCGCCGTCGGTTCGCCCATCTCCGACGGGTCAGGCCTGGGATCAGTGATGCTCTATTCGGGTCGTACGTTCGAGCGTCTCGGTCAGATCGACGGTGATTCCTTCAACGACGAGTTCGGATCCACGGTCGAGGAGGTGCCGGATCAGGACGGCGATGGACTCGCCGACATCCTCGTCGGCAGTCCTTGGCCGAGCCTGGAGGGTCGTGGATGCATCTGTGTGTTCTCGTCGAAGACCCATGAGCTTCTGAAGCGCGCTGTCGCGACGAAGGACGAGACATCGTTAGGCGCTGGTGCTTGCGTGTTGCGTGGCGCGGATGGCCATGCGGAGGGCGTCATCGCGACGGCGATCACGACGCGACGCGTCGGCACGAAGAACGAAAGCTTCCTTCGCTACGACCTGTTGTCGCTCCCCGACCTCGATCGCCGCTGGACGGTCGAATCTCATCGCGAAGAATTCGTCGAAGCGGGAGTGACCGCGTGCAGCATCCCCGACATGAACGATGACGGACTATGTGACGTCGCGATCCGGATGAAAGGGTGCGCCGCGATCCTCTCCGGGAAGACAGGGGATGTCCTGATGCGGATCGTGCCACGCATCGCAAGCCCCCGTTTCGGCTGGTCGATTTGCTCCATCGCCGACCTCGACGGAGACGGCGTCGCCGACATCGCCGTCGGAGATCCGGGTGATCTCTACTCGAACGATTCGGAGGGGCTGGTCGAGGGGTACTCCACGAAGACAAGCGCACGCTTGTGGTCGAGCCTAGCCGGCAAAGCGTCGGACATGGGCTTCGCCATGGACGTCACGGTCGATCTGAATCACGACGGGGTCCGCGACTTGGCCGTGTCGAAGTTTGTGCCGTTCGCCGACGGCGTCTCGTTCTTGTCGGGGCGCGACGGCAGCTTGATCCGGGATGTGTCCCGAGTGCGCTTGAAGGAGGACAACTTCCTACCGTCGCTCGGGTACAGATTGAGCGCGAGCGGCACGTTTGGCGCCGATCGAAAGCAGGGCCTCGTCGTCTCACGGTATTCGCCCAAGTGCGCCGGCTCGAACGGACAATCGGTTTGGGTGATCGACGTCGAGGGCCATTTGCTCGCCGAGATCCTTCCTCCGGCGAACACGGATGCTCCTAAGAGGCCACCGTCGCCGACGAAATGAAATCGGGTCACGCGAGCGAGAGCGACGGCAACGGATCTCTGGAGTCCGATTCCCTGGCGATGCGAACCCTGAGCGCATCGGCGAAGGTGCTCAATGCGAGCCCCATGTAGCGGCCGTCCGTCTGTGATCGGACTCCCGATATCCTCTCCAACCCGGCAGTCGATAGTGATCGCGCGCTACTCGCATTGCCAATCGCGAGCTTCAAACCGGCGGCGGCGCACTGGATCATTCCGCGTAGGAAATCGGCTTGCTCGGCGTCGTTTGGAATGCGCCAGATCGACTCCCAGGCTTCGTGTGCTTCCCACAGGAAGCCTGAGTTCCACAGGTCGACGCCGTAGAGCCACGCTTCGTTTTCGCGCCATTGATCGGGTGACAGCGTTCTTGCGTCGACCTTCAGCCAACCATCGACAGGGCGCTTCGAACCGGCGCGACCGGGAACGAACGCGAGAGTCGGGAGGGGGAGATGTGGAGCGAACCGCGTGGCGCTCATCGTCCTACTTCCAGAGTCACGTTCAGACCAAGGTTCGGTGGAGACGGCGGTGCCAGGCACCCTCCGCGGGCGCCTGCACCCTTCGTCGCGCGAAAGCGCGCGACAGCACGGCGGGTTCCAGGCACCACCGTCCCGACCGCGCATCGATCACGGGAAGATCTCGACCACCGGATCCTTGAACGTGACCACGGCATTCTTAGCGAAAACGCCCACGTGCCTCGAAGCGCTCGAATCCAGCGCGAGCGTCGTTTCGAAATCGCTCGTGCCCTTGATCTTGATCGTGACCTTCTGGTCGCGATCGACGTGCACCGTCAAGTCGATCGGCTGCGCGGCGTCGATCATCGGTTTGGGATAGAAAGTCATCTTCTTGTCGAGCGACGTGCCGCGCGTGTCGGTCGCTTTGCCCGTCAGAGTGGCGATCCACACCCCGACTCGGCCCTCCTCGTCGATCCCGACCATCGTCCAGTTGTCCTCGGCATTTCCGGCGATCACGACGCCGACCGCTGACCCGCGCTCCGGTTCGCCCGTGCGCAAGAGCCGCACGCGCACTTCGTACTCGCCGGCGATCGTGACGTCGGGATCGATGTACTCCGCCGCACGCGTGCAGTCGATCTTGAGCCCGTCGGGCCCCACCTTCGCGCTGTTCGGCGGCGAGCTGCTGGTCGACATCTTCTGCAGGCGTTCCGGCACGATCGCGTGGATCGACCCGTGCAAGAGGCCCGCTGCCTTCACCTCTTCGCGCAGCTCGCTCGCCTTCACGAGCAAGCCCCGGTCGTCCTGCAGCGCGCCACCCGCAATCGACGCGAACGTATAGCTACGCAAGGGCAGGTTCCCCTTGGCGCGATACTCGGCCAGGATCGCGGCGGCGGTACGTGCGAGCCCCGCTGCGTTCGAACGCGCCGTGCGCAACGCGGCGTTCTTCGCGTCGATCTTCGCGAGCTTCTTCTCCATCTCGGCGTAGCGCGGCCCAGCGAGCTCGTACTTGCCCTGATCGGCGAGGTCGAGCACCTTCTCGAGCAGCGGTGCTTCGGCGGCTTCGCGCTTGAGCTTCTCGAGCAGCCCCGCCTGCATCACGAGCAGGTCCACGTCGACCTTGTCGCCCGTGTCGATCTTCGAGCGCACGTACTCGACGTCGCCGAGCGCGCGGCTCAAGAGCTCGTCACTGCTCACGTCGCCCTTCGACTTCGACTTCGTGCCTTCGGCCGCGGCCATGTAGCGGTTGGCGCGGTCGAGGCGCAGCTTGCGCGCTTCCGCGCCGGTGCCTTCGAGCGGCGCGACCGTGTCCTTGATCCACTTCTGCCAGTCGCGATCGAAGTCCTCGAACGTCTGATGACCGAGCGGCGAGTTCTTGCCCAGGAACACTTCCTCGAACGTCTTCAACGAGTCGCCGCCGCGCTTGATGATCTTCGTGCGGTACTCGGCGTACAGCGGCCGGTACACGTACTTCAGCGACGTGGGATCTTCGTACTGCTGCAGGAAGTAGATGAGGCCCCAGCCGAACGCGTAGAACTCCGGACCGTACGAGCCCGCTCCTTCGTAGGCGATCGTCTCGTGCGCGGTCGGCTTGCCGTTCTGCAGCTCGGTGAGGAGGTTCGTGAGCCGTCCGTGCGCCGCGCCCGGCCACAAGACCTTGCCGTCGGCCATCGCGACGGTGCCTTCGAAGAACGAGGCCGTGCCTTCGTTGAGCCACGCCGGCGTGTATCCGCCGCTCGAGAGCAGCGTCATGAACTGGTGGCTCGCTTCGTGGAAGAGATCGACCATCATCCGGTCGAGCGTGCTGCCCGGCTCGGTGCGCGTGTCGTACGCCGTGACTTGATTCTCACCCGGCGACCACCATGCGTCGGGACCCGCTCCACCGCCGCTCCACTTTTCGAGCATCTGCTTGCGGTTGGGCCACACGCGGATCAAGGGCTTCGCAGCAGCAGCTTTCTTCGCGTTGCCGTCGAAGTAGATCTGCACGTAGAAGCTGTGCAGGTCGTCCATCAACGTGCCGAGTCGCTTGACGATGTCCGGCTCGAGGTTGCACGCGAAGCGGTACTCGGTGCTCTCGTACTCGAAGAGCGGAAACTCCGGGCTCTCTGTCTTGCCTGCGCCGCCGCCCTGGTCGAGGTGCACCTCTTCGAACTGCGCGCGGATCTTCGCGAGGAGGTTCTCGACCTTCGCTGCGTCCTTGCCCGGCGGAGCAGCGGGCGGCAACCGTCCGAGGATCGCGAGCGCGCGCTCGGTGTGTCCGGCCTTCAACAGCGCTTCGCTCGCGGTGTAGAGCGTGTCGACGACCTTGTGCAGAAACGCGTTGCGCCGCTCCGTCATCGGATCGGCGCGGTTGAGCAGCGGCGCGAGCACCTTCGCCTTGTCGCTCTTGCCCGCCGTCTCGTACTCGCGCATCGCCCCTTCGAGGTAGTGCGCCGCTTCGTCGCCGCGCGCGAGCTGCATCAAGACCGTGCCGAGCAGCTCGTGCGCGCCCGCGTCACCCGCCGAGTGCTGGAGCTCCGTCTCGAGGAGCGTCGCCGCACCTTGGAAGTCCTTGCGATCGAAGAGCACCTTCGCCTGGACGAGCGGATCGACCGCGTCGTCCGCGCCCGCAGTTCCGGGCTCGGGGGCTCTGTGCTCCGTCACCCCGCGCGAGGCATTCGCAATCGGGTTGCCGGCCAGCGCAAAGCACGCAGAGACGGCGAGCAGAAAAGTGCGCCTCACAGACAGCTCTTCAACGTGCCTTGGCGGTGTAACTCGTCCGGCCCGAGAACGACATCTTCTGGTCGACCGAGATGCTCTTGCCGCTGAGGTCGAACTTCGTCGACTGGTCGTTGCGCACCGTCATCTGCCCCGACACGTCGAGCGAACGGAAGTGTCCGACCGAGAGGTCCCACACGAGCTCGCCGTTGCCCGCGAAACCGAACTCGCTGGTGACGCGCTCGAACGTGAAGTTCGCTGTGTCCTGCTGGCCTTCCATCTGCTTCTTGACCACGTCGGTCATGTCCACCGAGGACCTGACGTCGAGGTCGAGGTGGATGCGCGCGCACTGGATGCCTTCGATCGTGACGATGCTCGCGAGCGTGGCCTTCGCCGTGCCTTCGAGCTTGTCGCCGATCATGTTCGACAGGCTCGACGTCTCGAGGCCCATCTTCAAGCTCGTGGCGTCGGTGTTCTCCGGCGCCATCGCCAGGTTGCCGCCCGGCGCGAACAAGTTTCGGAGGCTTCCGAGCGGGATGTCCCACTCGTCGCCCTCTTTCACTTCGGTCGTCGGCAGGACCTCGCGGAAGTCCATGTCTTCCTGCAGGCCCTTCAGCTCCTCGTTCTCGTCGTCGGCTTCGGGCTCGAACGATTTCTTCCACGTCTTGTCGTCGGCGTTCCAATCGAACACGACCTTCTTGCCGTCGAGGTCGCTCTTCGCACGCATGTTCTGGTCGTGCTTGCGAGAGTCGCCCAGCACGCTCATCGTCATCGACGAGCTGCCTTCACCGGAGATCTCGTCGAAGGAGCGCAGGAGCTTTTGCGGCGCGCCCTCGCGCATCTTCGCGTACTGATCGGTGACGACGATCTTCTGGTGCTGCGTCATCGTCATCTCCATCGACGGCGCTTGCGTACCCGTGCCGGTCACGGTGATCTCGTCGAGTGAAAGCGTGGACTTGGTCTCGAAGGTCTTCGTGACGCTCGATCCCTCACCCGGTGCGAACCGCAGGCGCGGAGCCGGCGAGTGCGCGGCGAGCGCGAAGGGAGCGAGGGCCGCGGCGGCGAAGAGCAACGTTCTGGCGTTCATGGCGTGCGTCGGAGGCGCGGTGGTGGTGCCCTGGCGCGATGGGGATCTCGCCTGGGCGTCGGATTCGGCCTGCCTCCCGACATGTCGAGTATAGGCACGACCCCCGCAACGCCGAGGTTCGAATCACGTCGGTAGTGGGGGTGACCCCCGCACACGCACGCGACTAGGGCCGCCGACGGAGCGCAGCGGGCGCGAAACCGAATTCCACCCACAGGACCGGCTCGCTCGCTGCGCCCGTCGTTCTTTTCATCACCACGCTTACCTGCACCTGCACCTGCACCTGCACCTGCACCGGCGCCGGTCGCATCAAGGCGCCCACGTCACGCTCAACCCGTTCGTCAGGTTGAACGTGGACGGACTGCAAAAGCTCGCGGCGTTGCGGTAGTACGCTTGGTAAAAGCGCACTCCTCCGCCGGCTTGAACCTGGCCCGCGACCGAGACGAGGGGATCGCCGCTGATCGTGTGGCCGAACGACGAACGTCCGGCTGCACTCGTGCGCGAGCCGATGCGCAAAGTGGCACCGCCCACGCAGCGCAAGCCGTCGCCGAACACGGAACCCGCTCCGCCCGCCACCTGTGTCGTGCCCTGGAAGTACGCGATCATCGTCGTCGTCGGCAGACCGTTCACGAGCAGCGTCAAGGCGTCGTCGCCGACGCTCGCTCTGCCGGTGGCGACGAGGCGCGCGCCGCGCGGATCGACGGAGTTCGCGCATCCGGCGAGTCGCGCGCCTCCGTTGCCGCACGGACATGCGCTGGCGCTGCCGTCGCCGAAGCAGAACCCCGTCGGTGACCCGGGCACGACGCCGATGAACACGTCGGGCTTGGCGTTCGTGTCACCGGCGACGAGATCGTTCGCGTCGCTCTGGAATGCGACGAACGCTCCGTCGGAAGAGATCGACGGGCGCACCGAGCCGAGGTTGCCGGCGATGCCGGCGAGACCGCGGCTGATGATCTGCGTCACATGCGCGACGCGATCGTGCACGAACACGTCCGGACGTGTGCCGTTGTCGCCCGGCACAAGGTGCTGGGACGAGGTCTCGAACGCGACGAAGCGGCCGTCGTACGAGATGGAGGGATACCCGACGAGCTCGGGCTGGATCGGTCCTACGTACGTGACCTGCGCGCCGAAGCTGTCGACGCTCACACGCTCCGTCGCACCCGTGGCGATGTTGCGCACGAACGCATCCCTGCCGTTGGTGTCGAGCGGTACGAAGTGCGGGTTGCCCGAATAAAAGACGACGAAACGCCCGTCGCCCGAGATCGCCGGCTGCGAGGCTTCGTACAGCGAGATCTGTCCCGTCGAGTCCAGGCTCAGGAGACGCGTCGTGCCCGCGACGCGGTCGCGCACGTAGATGTCCTGCTCTCCGTTCTGATCGATCGGATCGAGCCCGGCGAAGCTCGTGAACACGGCGAATCTGCCGTCGCGCGAGATGCCCGTGCCCCCGGGGACCGCGTACGAGGAGCCGGTGTTGAAATCGCCGGGTCCGCCCGCGGTCGTGAGCGACGCGATCTGGATCAGGCCGGTCGAGCGCTCGAGCAGGAACGCGTCGCGGTAGGGGCTGGCGTCCGCGGGATCGAGGTCGTTGGCGTCGCTGAAGAACACGACCCAGTTGCCGTCGCCGGAGATCGCCGGGGAGAACGACGGGCCCGCTCCCGCTTGCGCGAAGGGATTGCGCGAGACGAGACGAGTCGTCCCGAGCAGGCGGTCACGCACGAAGACGTCACAAGCCTGGTTCAGGTCGCCGGCTTCGAGGTTCGTGGCGAAGCTCGTGAACGCGACGAAGCGACCGTCCTCGCTGATCGAAGCGTGCAACGATTGCAGGTCGCTTTGCTGTCCGCTCGTCGAGATGCTGACGCGCTCCGTCGTGCCGTTGAGACGATCCCGCACGAACACGTCGGACACGCCGTTCGTGTCGTTGAGAACGAGGTCGGACGCATCGCTCGCGAAGGCGACGAAGCGCGCATCCCCCGAGGTCGACGGCCCGTCGACGAAGCCGAAGCTCTGCGTGCCGCCGCTCGCGACGCTGACGCGCTCGACGGGGCCTTGAGCGAGTGCCGTCGATGACAAGATCGCGAACGCGCACACGAAGGACGGGCTGGAATGCATGGGGATCTCCGTTCAACCCAGCCTATCGCACGCACGCAGATCGGTGACGCGGATCAGGAACGAAAGCGGGCCGCCGCGTCGCCAGTGTGAACCCACTGCGACGCGGCGGCCCGCGTGATGTCACGACGATCTCACGGACAGAACGTGACCTCGAGTCCGTCGGACAAGTTGAAGCCCGCTCCACCCCCTGCCGGGTTGCGGTACCAGAACTGGAAGCGCCACGTCTCGCCGGCGTGGATCGGCTGCACCGTGTCGTTCACGTCGATCGCGCGCTGCGCACCGCCGAGGAAGTCGGTCGGCTGCGCCCCGAAGCGCCGGATGGTTCCGCCCACGCAACGGAAGCCGTTGCCGAACGCCACCTGCGTCGGGTTCGGACCGAAGAAGAAGAGCCCGTTCGTGGACGGCGGGCAGCCGGTGACATCGATCACGAAGTTGTTCTGGCTGATGAACTGCGTGCCGAGTCCATCCATCACGGCCCCCGGTCCGACCGAGTTCGGCGCGCCGACGCAGTAGTTCACCGGAGCCGGGCACGTCGGCGGGCTCTCGACCCACACGACGCTCACGTCGTCGATGTTCCAACCGCCACGGTTCGTCGTGGCGTTGGCCTGGATGCTCCACTCGATCGTGACCGCGGGGTTGCCGTCGGCGAAGCTCGAGATGTCGTAGTCCAGTCCGTACCACGTGGCGTCGTTCACGCTCGCCGTCGGGTTGAGGTAGATCAGCGAACCGTTGACGAGGATCCGCGCCTGATCGCTGGCCGATCCCTGCACCGACAACCAACGGTCGAAGCGCAGGTGCGTGTGCACCGCGTTCGTGCAGTCGAACGTCGGCGTGCGCAGCCACGTGAACGAGTTGGCCGAGTACGAGCCGCCCGCCGATCCGAGCCCGAGGTCCTGACCCCAGACGTTGGAGAGCGAGATGGCCGAGCTCGGATCGACCCAGCCGGTGCCGCTCTTGCCTTGCGGGATGCCGCGTTGCCATTCGTCGGTGCCGTTGTACGCGCCGTGCGTCCAGCCTTCGTCGGTGGCGCCGTCGAAGCTGCTGGCGACCAGCGTGTGCTTCACGCCGATGTCGAAACCGAGCACGACGTTCGGGCTCGTCTTGGGATAGACCGACGTGCTCGTGGCCATGTTCGAGGCCGTGACGTAGTACTCGACGTGGCTCAACGCCGCCTGTCCGGGGATCGCGCCGCTGTAGACGTCACCCGCGAGGGCCGACATGTTCACCGTCTGGAACGAGCCACCGTTGACGCGGTATTTGACCTGAGCCGTGACGATCGGCGGGTTGAGCGGCGACAGGATGTGCGCGCTCACCACGTACGGGCCCGTGGTGCTGATGGTGTCGGTGAGCCCCGTCACGGTGTCGATGACGACTTCGGTCAGTCCGGGGAAGCCTTGCGCGCGGAAGCCCGGATCGATCTGGCCGTAGTGCGGAGTCGAGTCGGCGAGCGTGCCGTTGTTGTCGTCGAGCGTCAGCCACTGCGTCTCGATGATCGAGCGGATCTGGGTCTGGTTGTACGCGTTCATCCAGCCGAGGAAAATCGTGCTCGCCGCCAGGCCGCCGGGCGCGACGCCGAGCGCCGTCTCGAGGTTGGCGCGCACCTTCCACGCCGCACCCATCCACACTTCGCCGTCGTTGTGCACTTCGCCGTAGCAGCCCGGGTGCGCATCGCCGCAGAACTGGCGCGTGTTCAAGCCCGTGCGGATGAAGCCCGTTCCGTTGTAAGCACCCAGGCCGCCGACGGGGTTGTCGTAGACGTACATCTCCCAGACGTCGGCGTTGCCCTCGCCCATGCCGTCGCTGCCGTTGCCCGTGTTGTATCTGGAGTTCATCCAGTGGCCGAGCTCGTGGTTGATGATCGTCGAGAAGCCGAAGTTCGAGCAGCCGTTGCCCGAGTGATAGAAGTTGATCGCCGAGCCGTCGTAGTTCGCGTTGCAGGTGCTGTTCACCATCGCGTGAGCGATGACGGTGAAGTCCGGCGTCGTGTCCGACGGGTTGATCGCCTTGATGAAATCACGGCCCAGGTGCACGGCGCGGAAGATGTTGGCCTGTGACGTGGTCGCCTCGTCGGGCGTCGTGTTCATCTGAATCGCGTTGCCGGTCGGGTTGTTGGCCGTGGTCGTCAGCTGGTACGCGGCGCCCGCGTCGTTCAGCACGTTGCACCACTGTCCGGCGTAGCGCACGGTCACCGAAATCGGAGCGGTCAGCCCCGGGAGGTTGAAGTTCCCGTTCGTGTCGGTCGGGACCGTCGTCGATCCGCTCGCCACGCTCATGTAGCTCATCGTCTGCTGCGTGGGCGGGTTGGCGGGGTTGTCCGACGAGAGGCCGGGCGTCGCGTTCGACGTCACCGAGCCCGACACGTCGAAGTCGTGGACGGTCTTCTCGTTGCGGTAGACATCACCCGTGCGCGCGTCGACGAACCACACGAAGCCCTCCGGCTGCACGTCGGGATGGTTGGCGTGAACGTCGACCTTCCATGCCAGGCGCGGAATGCGGATGCCATCGTCGTTGTATTGGTCGACGACGAGGTCGGGTCCCGTGACGGAGGTCTCGAGCAGACCTGTGCGCGCGCGGAACGAAGCGACTGCGCTTTGCAAAGCGGCCTCGGACCCGACCGTCGGATGGACGTCGAAGCCGGCGACGTGCGGCAGGCCCGTCGACTGGATCGACAGCACGCGGCCGCGCATGTCATAGAGCACGTTGACGAACCCGCCCTCGACCGGGACGCCGTCGACCGCTTCGGTGAAGCGCACGGTCAGCTTGTCGTTGCTGCCGATCTGGCCGAGCGGCAGGAAGAGCGTGCGCTCGTTCACGAGCGTCGCGTCGTCGATGCCGTGCAGGCCGATCGACTCGTTCAAGGACGTGCGCGCGAGCTCGAAGAAGCCCGCATCGTCCGCCGGGACCGGCACCGCGGCGGTGTGTCCGCCGTAGAGCATCTGAACGAAGCCCGTCTCGCCGTCGAGCGCCATGCGCCAGTCCGTTCCGTGGCGGGCTTGCCAGCCGGAGAGGACGGCTCCCAGATCGGGAGTCGCGCTGCGTTGGGGGAGTTGTGCGAGGCCGAAGCCGGACAACAATAGAAACGAAAGACCAGTAAGGGGGACACGCTGGGTCATCGGAAGGGGGCGGATCGGAGAGGAGAAGGGATCCGGACCTTGTCGAGGTTCGTGTGTGAGAGAGCGGACGAGCGAGAAGAGTCGCTCGACACCCACGGCGCGGTCTCGATCCGCGCCGCTTTGGAAAGGCGCGCGGAATAGTGCACCGCACGCCTCTCGGCTTCGAAGAGCCTTGGGCCGACTTCGACTCTACCGTACAACCTGGGTAACCGGGGCAGGTTCGACCCGAACCTCTCGAGGTGACCGATGTGTGGGCCTGCCCTGGAGTCCGAGGCTACACGGGTCCGAGGCTACGAGTCCGAGGCTTCACAGGTCTCCAAACCACGAGTTCCAGCGATCCGAGCGCCCTCGGACCGATCCGTTCGACCGCCACCCACCCGGGATTGCCCCAGAAAGACGACGATGAAGGTCTCGATCGAATACTGCCTGCAATGAAATTACACGCCCCAGGCGGTCGGTCTGACCGCCGAGCTCGAGGCCGCCTATCCCGGCGTAGCGATCGAGCTCATCCCCTCGAAGGGTGGCGTGTTCGAGGTCCAGGTCGAGGGACGCCTCTTGTTCTCGAAAAAGGCGTCGAAGCGCTTTCCCGCGTATCAGGAGATCCCCACGCTGATCGAGGAAGTCCCGGCAGCGTGAACGGCCTTGGTGCCGCTCGCCGGTAGCCGGTGCTGCAAAGGATCGGTGCCGGCCACCCGGCGGGCACCTCTCTAGTTCGCGATCGCGATGAACGCGATCAGCGCGCCGACGATCGTGAAGAGCACGATCGTCGTGGCCACCGGTACGCGACCCTTCGTGCTGAAGGGTTGACGTTGCTTCGACGCCGCGTCATCCAAATGGATGTGCGCAGCGCTGACAAGCGCAGTGCGCGCACCCTTGGGATGCGCAGGCTCGGAAAGCACATCGCGGAGTCTCGGACCGTGAGTCCCGAGTTCACTCCGGAGAGGAGGTGTGGTCGCAGGCATGGCCATCGTGGATCCAGTTGTCAGACACTGTTGAAGAGGAATCCGCAAACCGGCGCGGCGAGCCACGCTCCGGGTCGTCTTCCAGCCTCTTGAATAGATACCATGCTTTCCCGATTTGTGCGGGCCGAACGGACAAGGGACGGTTATGCGTGGTCGAAGGGCGCCCCGTCCCATCCCTCGCTCCGTCCCGCCTGAAGTTTCCCGATCCAGCATGCTGCCGACCCTTCCCGCCTCTCTGTCTCTCCTTGCCGCCGCGCTCGCTACCGTTGCAATCGGGCCGGTTGTGCTCGCCGTCCAGGACCCGTTCGAGCCGGAGCTCGGACATCTGGGCATCAACCCTCCGGAGGTCACCGACGTCCTCCTGCCCGACGCGATGCCGCACCAGGACAAGATCGGCGGCAACGCGCAGCAGCTCACGGCGCTGTGTGGTTCGCTGGGTGGTTCGCAGGGTGGTTCGCAGAGTGGTTCGCAGAGTGGTTCGGAGGGCGACGGGGCTGACGGCGGGTTCGCAGCTGTTTGGCGCGATCAGCGCGACGGCAGCCTCGGCCTGTACATGACGAGACTCTCATCCCAAGGCGTGCCGCTCGGCGCGGAGCACTCCGTCTGCGTCCCGCACACGATGCGGCGCGTCGACCCGGCGATCGTGCTCGGCGCGGACGGATCGGGTGCGGTGACATGGACTTCGGTCATCGGCGCCGGGCAGACCCCGTGGGTGCACTGCTTCGACACGCAGGGCGCATTCCACGGCGACGAGATCACGGCCACGCCCATCATCGATGCGTCCAAGGTTCCGGCGGGCCGCAATGCGCGCACCGATCCGGACGTCAACTGCCGCCTGCCGTCCATCACGCGCATCGCGAACGACCGGTACGCGCTCTCGTGGACGCGCGGAGGCCACGTGCAAGTGTGCGAGGTCGCGGCGGACGGGACGATCGCCGTCGTGGCGAGCGACATCAAGGGCTCGATCGACGTCGAGCCGGGTGCGCTGCTCGCGACGGGTGCGGACGGTGCTCTCGTGTGCGTGTGGGAGAGCAAGAAAACGAGCACGAGCACCGGCGTCGCCGCGCTGCGGCTGCCTTCGGGTGCGTGGTCGACGCAAGCTCTCGGTGACGGTGCCCCGCAAGGCCTCGAGCGCGATCCGGCCGGCGGGTTCTTCGTGCTCGTCGCCGCCAACGGTCATTCGGTGATCCGCCACATCGGTCGCGACGCGAAGTCCGATCGCGCCGACGTGGTGCTCGACGGCACGCCGGTGATCGCGCACCAGATCGCGGTCTTCGCGGGTGGCCTCGCCGTGTTGCAGGAGCTCGGGCCTTCCGTCGGCACCGATGCGGGCAAGAGCAAGCCTGCGCGCGGCGAACGCGCCCAACATGCGCGCGGACAACGCGGCTCGGGCGGCGGGACGATGCTCACGCTCTGCGATGCGAACGGCACACCGCGCGCGGGCGACTCGTTCGAAGTGTTCTCCGCCGACGCGAAAAATCCGCAAGGCGCGCGCGTCGCGAGCAATGGACGCGTGCTTCTCGTCGCGTGGACGGACACGCGGCGCGGCGACCCCGACGTGTACGGTCGCACCGTCGATCCTGCGGCGGCGCCCGAGTCGCGCCTCGGGCCCGAGCGGCGCTTCAACACCGACGAAGCCAGCGCCGATCAGATCGGGCCGAGCGTCGCTGCGAATGGAGATCGCGGTCTCGTCATGTGGGTCGACAAGCGCGAGGCGCCCGCGCGCGTCTATGCGCGACGCTTCGGCGCGCGCGGCTTCGACGGCGACGAGTTCGCGCTTCCGCTCGCGCGCGCGGGACAGAACGTGGCGCTGCTCGAGGGCGGTGTGACGCGTCCCGAAGCGGCTCTGCGACCGAATGGCGATGCGCTCGTGTGCTGGTTGCACGGGCGGGGCCGCGAGGGTTCGCACCTCGTCGCGCAGGTCGTCGGTCTGGAGGGCGCGCTCACCGACTTGTTCGAGATCGATGCAGGCAAGGACGGCGAGCCTCTCCCTATGTCGATCGCGACGTTGCCGCAGGATCGCGGCTGGTTCGTCGCCTGGGCGCGCGGCGGTGGAAAAGGAGTCTGGGGGCAGCGCATCGGGCCCGACGGTGCGCTCGTCAGCAAGTCGAAGCGCATCAGCGATCCCGCCGAGTGGACCGAGGACGACGTCGACGTCGCGTTGCTCGATGACGGCCGCCTCGTCTGCGCGTGGACCGCGCTTCCGAACGGCAAGCCGATCTCGATCCGCGCGCGCATCGTCGACGACTCCGGTGCGACGCGCGGCGACGAGATGACGTTCGAGCACACGCGTCGCGGCGAAGACTGGGATCCGCACGTCGCGCCCGCGGAAAACAACGGCTTCGCGGTGGCGTGGACCGCGGGCGGCAAGACCGATGGGGGGCGCGACGTCGTCGTGCGCACGTTCGACCCGCAAGGGCATCCGAAGAGCCCGCTCGCGACCGTGTGCTGGATGGCGAACGAGCAGGACTTCTCCGACATCGTGCGCCTGCCGGACAAGAGCTTCGCGATCGCGTGGGAGGACGACGTCTCCTACAACGACCAGGTCTATGTGCGCCGTCTCGCGCACGACGGGCGCGCGATGGGGACGATGATGCGCTTCAACGGCCAGGAGTCGACGTTCATCCCCGACCGCGTCGCGCCGCGCATCGCCGTGCTCGGCAACGGGATCGCGGCGACGTTCGGCGACCGGCACCGCTCGCTCGGGTTCGACGTGACGATCAAGGTCGTCGGGGAGCACTTCGACGACGCTCCGCCGTTGCCGAAGGATGGCGACAAGAAGCGCTGAAGGATCACGGCGTCGAACGAGCCTGCGGCGTTCTTCGCTTCAGGGCCGGCCACGCCTTTTTGGGTCGGTCCCGGCGCTTTAACGGAACCCTTCTGCCCACGTCTGCGTCAGAGGGTTCGATTCACCGCCGACGGAAGCGGTCCTCCAGGGTGGACTGCATCCTCAGGAGCGGCGGTGATCGCTCGAACGCCGGCGAAGCACTTCGTTGGCGTTCGATTCCATCTGCGGGCGACTGGGTCCGGGCGCGATCTTGCCCGCGTGCAATTCCGTCCGCGTGCAATTGCGACGGAGGGAATCGTGGCCGATCGACGGCCGAGCATCGACTGCGCCGCAGCCTGTTCGTGTAGCGACGCGTCGTGATCGGTATAAGACGGTGTCGGCGCCGCGGTCTCTTGCTCTGCGATCGCCGACCCTCGCATGACACTCGATCCCGAACGCCGACATGTTCCCGCGACGAAGCGCACGCTGCCGTTCGCGCACACGAAGATCGTCGCCACGATCGGTCCCGCATCCGAGGATCGCATCGGCGAGCTGATCGACGCGGGCATGTCGGTCGCGCGCATCAACTTTTCGCACGGCTCGCCGGAGGACTTTCTGCGGCGTGTGCAGAAGATCCGTCGCGAGAGCGAATTGCGCGTCGCGGCCGTCGGGATCCTGACCGACATCCAGGGACCGAAGATGCGCATGAGCCGCTTCGAGGGCGGCGTGCTCGACCTCCACGAAGGCGACGTGATGCGTCTTTCCGAAGGGCATGGCACGGCGAAAAAGGGCGAGGTGCTCTTCGAGTTCACCGGTTTCCTGCAGGCCGTGCATCCCGGACACCGCGTCGTCCTCGCCGACGGACAGGCCGAGCTCATTGCGGACGACGTGCGCTCGGACTCGATCCTCGCTCACGTGACGCGCGCCGGGCAGTTGCGCGACCGCAAGGGCGTGCACTTCCCCGACAGCCGCGTCGACTACGAGCTGCCGACCGCGGAGGACAAAGTGAACTTGGCGCTCGCGCGCGAAGCCGGCGTCGACATGATCGGCATCAGCTTCGTCGCGCGCCGCTCGGAGATCCAGGCGGTGCGCGCCCTGTGTCCCAACGCGTTGATGATCTCGAAGATCGAGCGGCAGGCTGCGCTCGACAACGTCGACGCGCTGCTGGACGAGAGCGACGGGATCATGGTCGCGCGCGGCGATCTGGGCGTCGAGGCCGAGCTCGAGCAGTTGCCGCTGATCCAAAAGTCGTTGATCCAGGCCGCGATGCGCTCGGGCAAGTTCACGATCACGGCGACGGAGATGCTCGAGTCGATGATCACGAGCTCGCGTCCGACGCGCGCCGAGGTGACCGACGTCGCCAACGCCGTGCTCGACGGCACGGATGCCGTGATGTTGTCGGCGGAGACGGCGGTCGGCGCTCACCCGATCGAGGCGGTCGCGACGATGACGCGGATCGCGCGCGCGGTCGAGACGAGCCAGCGCTACCACGACATCCCGCGTCCGACGTTCCGTTTCGCGGACGGCAACTTCAGCAACGGCACCGCGTTCGCGGCCGTGCAGTGCTCGGAAGCGTTGAACATCACGAAGATCGTGTGCTTCACGGAGACGGGCAACACGGTGCGGCTGTTGAGTCGCTACCGCCCGAACGCCGAGATCATTGCGCTGACGCCGCACCAGCGCACGGTGAACCACATGAGCGTGCTCGCGCACGTGCGGCCGTTCCTCTTCCGACGCGAGAAAAGCCTCGAGGACATGCTCTACATGGCGTCGGAGATGCTGGTCGTGCGCGGCATGGCGCAGTACGGCGACACGATCATCTTCGTCGCCGGGGTGCCTGCGGGTGTCGCGCGCACGACGAACGTGATGAAGATCCACAAGATCGGCGAAGAGGTGAAGCTGCACTGAGCGGGCGCCTTGATTCGGCAGAGTTCCAGGGGAACTCCGGCGGCATCCCCATGTTGATTTCGCGATGATCCTTCCCACGTTCCTGCTGATCGCCGCGCAGCACGCCTATCCCACGCCCTCGGAACGCGAGCTGGCCACCTCGGATGGATCGAGGCCGGGCGTGGAACCAGAAGGACGGCGTGCTGACGGTGTTCGACGTCGCTGACGGGAAGCAGTTGGCCCAAGTGCCCTTGACGCGGCTGCACGGCAAGTAGTGTCGACGGCTCGATCGACGGATCAGGCCGGTCTCTTCCTTCGCGGCGATACTTGATTCCGCGACGTTTCTTCTCGAGCGGAAGCGTCAGGGCCGCTCGCTGGTGTCGGGCGATCCGCTCTACGAGGCTGCGTGTGCGCCCGACCCACGCTCCGCGGACCCGGCGTCGCCTCCGGATCGAGCAGCCCGTGCCATCTCCAGCCCTCGTTCAGCAACCACGTACGAGGAGGAACCGCGGGCGGACGCAGTCGAAGGGGAACGGAGCCCTCCTTCCATCCGATGAAGGTCGCTGCCGACGAATAGGTATCGAGCCCGGCGTATCGATGACCATGCTTGCGCCCGTTGGCGAGCACGTACAGGAGCACGCGATGTGCTTCGAGCGGCGATTCGATGATGTGCGCGTGGAATCGATCGTGGAGAACCGGACCGCAACGTTTCCACACGCGGTTCAAGCAGCGCGCGATGCGCACGGTCAGTCCCATCATGCCGTTCGAAAGCGCAACCCGATCGGTGACCTCGCACAAGAGGTGCACGTGATCGACCTGGACAGAGAAGTGCACGACCCCGAACGACGGTCGCCATCCGCACTCGACGAACGCGCGCTCGAGCAACGCAAAGGCGTCGGGCGTCCTCAGCGAAGGGAGCCCACGACGAAGTCGCAAGGTGACGTGAACCGGGTGCCGCGCACGAACTTCCGGCCGCGTATCGCGCGGCAGCAGGGACTTCTTCCCCTTCGGCTTGCGACCCGCCCCCTGGCGTGCGCCGCCGTGACGGAAGAGGTCGAGTTGCCGACCCGACTCGAGAGTGCGTTTCACCTGCCATGCCCTCTCCCTCGACGACGAACGGGTCGGGGCGCGGTTGCAGGAAAAGCACCCGCTGTCGGACCGAGGAGCCGCAAGGTCCTGGTGCGACTCACGCTATCGGCGAGCGATCAGGATCGATGCGGGAGGAAGGACCTCCCTGACCCGGCTCCGTGCGAGGAGTGTCCCTTCGATCGCGACTTCTGGTCCGCTTCAGCCCGCCCTTCTCGGCCCGGACCGCTCGATCTGGCTCGAACCCTCCCCGGGCAAACGACTCGGAACTTGATTCCGCGACGTTTCGCCGTGGCTGGGTGCGCAGTTCGAGCCGGAACGAGATGTCTCTGGACCGGTTCTGATCGTCGTGCTCGCGTCTGCAATCCTCCTGTCCGGACTGGCCGGACTGGCCGGACTGGCCGCCTCGAACTGCACGTCGTCTGCATCCCTGACCTGCACCGCCGTCGCACCGAACGGCCACGTCGTCGCGGCGGGATCCTCAGACGGGACCCTCTACCTCGTCGACGCACGCACTTGCGCCACGGTTGCCACGTTCCGAGCCGGCTCCGGCAGCGTCGCCCGTCTCGATTGGGATGAAAGAGGAGCGCGTCTCGGCGGAGCGGTCTTCGCGACCTCGGCGGGAGCGCCGCCGGCGGACGCAGAGCACGAATCCATCGACTCCGTCGCGCGTTGGATCGTGTGGGAAGTCGCGACCAGCTCCATCCAACTCGACGAGACCAGCTTGGAATCGGGACTGCACGATCCGACCCTGAGGATCTCCGGCGACGGCAAGCGGATGATCACGCTCGGATGCGCCGCTCCGGCTGATCTGTGGGATCTCGATCGTGGCATCCACGTCGCACGACTCGACCGCGGCGTCCGCATCCGTGCTGCCGCCTGGTCGAGCGACGGTGCGCAGGTCTTCACCGGTGACGATGCGGGGCAAGTGTGCGCCTGGAGCGCAGTCGATGGGCGCCTTGTTCGCGTCCGAAGCGCAAGCGCAGGTCCGATCACAGCTCTCGCGACAGCGCCCGACGGCACTCTGATCCTGGTTGCCTCGGCCCTGCCCGCGACGCTCACGGCGCTCGCGACCCGCGACTTCCAATCGCTGTGGAAGCGTGAGTTCGTCATCGGTCCCGACATCGAGGATCACATCGTCGCCCTGTCCTTCGATCGCGACAGTTCGCACGTCGTCGCGGGAACGGGAGCGACCGGCATGATCGAATCCTGGAGCGTGCGCGGCGGCGCTCACTCCACGTTGCTCGCGCCGGACTTCTTCCGCGAGACGCACCTCGTTCCCGTTTTCGATCCCGCCGGAGAGCGCGTCGCAGTTGCGGGAGAGGGGACTCCGCCGCACGTGATCGACGCGAGCGGCGGCAGTGATCTCGATCGACTCGGCGCGCTCCACGTGCGTGGGGGACTTGGCAGTTTCTCCTGGACTGCGGACTGCCGCTATCTCGTCGCGCGCTGCTCGGAACTTGTCGTGCTCGACGGAGTCAAGTACGAACCGATCGGAACTTGGTCTCCGCTTCCATGACCGCGCATCAACGCGTCGCGAAATCATCGCGGATCGAGAGCTCGACAATCTGGAATCGTCGCCTCGAGCATCGTACGGTGAGCCGCTCGACTGTGCGTTTCAGAACGCCGTCGAGTCACAGAGAGAAACAACAGGGTCGAGCGGCGTTCGAGGGTTCATGTTCAAGAGCATCGCAGTCAGCCTTTTCCGCGGCGGTACTCGCAAACCGCCGAATCGGGGAGCGGCCGTGCGCGCCAACACCGCGCCGCCGCACACCGTGCCGGAAGTGCACCGTTCGGTCGCGCCCCCGCAGGCGACACACCGGCCTTCCGCTCGTCCCGAACCCAAACGCGCGCGCGTTCTGTGCGTCGCCAGCGGCAAAGGCGGCACGGGCAAGAGCATTTTGGCCACGAACCTTGCGGTGTTGCGGGCGCGCACAGGCGAGCGCGTGCTCCTCATCGACTTCGACGCGGGCATGGCGAACGCGCATCTCCTGCTCGGAATCCAGCCGCGTTTCGACCTCGGCCACGTCCTCGACGGCGAGGTCAGCGCGGGCTACGCAGCGGTGCGCGGTCCGGGCGGAATCCAGCTCATCGCGGGCGGAGTCGGCCGTGCGGCGCTCCTCAACCCCACGCCGCGTGAGCTCGAGAAATTGTTCGCAGCGCTGGCTCCGCTCGAAGAGCAGTTCGACCTCATCATCGTCGACCACGGCGCGGGGTTGTCGTACGCGACGCTCGCCCACATGGCGGCGGCGGACCGGCTGCTGCTCGTCACGACGCACGAGGTGACCGCGCTCTCGGACGCTTACGCGCTCTACAAGCAGGCGACGCTCGTCAACCCGAAGATCCACGCCGGCATCGTGTTCAATCGCGCGCCCGACGAGCGTGCGGTCAACGCAGCTTGGGATCGATTCCGCGGCGCTTCGTCGAAGTTCCTGTCGCACACGCCTGAGATGGTCGGGTGGGTCCCGCACGACGATGCGATCGGCCGCAGCGTCCAGGCGCGCACCCCGATCGTCCTGCGCGAGCCGGACAGCGCGGCGGGCCAGGCGATCGCTCGCGTCGCACGCTGGCAGGTGATCGAGGCGGCCCAACGCGAGGGCTCTTTCTACGAGTCGGCGCGGCGCGCCTTGAGATAGGCGCTCGCAGTTCTTGAGGCTCGAGGCCCGGGCCCTCGACACGGTTCAGCTCGTGGCTCAGTCCACTAGCTCCTGGACGCTCCCTTCCTGGGAACGGGCGCGACGAGAAGGCCCTCGGGATGGGGCGCCTTGTAATAGCGCGCTGGTTTCGACCGCGCCCATCAAGTAGAGACGTACTTCGGGCGCTTCACCGCGCCCGAGGAGTGTCGCTCGGATGGATGCGCTAGCTCTGCTCTGCACGTTGTACGCCGAAGGGCCCCTGACGCTCGCGCGCTTGCGCCAGGCCGATTGCACGTCGATCGAATCCGTGCTCGCGGCGGATCCGCGCGTGCTCGCATCGATCCTCGTGTCGACCGAAGCGACGGCGGAACGCTTCCAACGCGAAGCGCGCCACCTGGGCGAACGCGTGGGGACGACCGACACCGAATCGGGGATCGTTGCGTACGACGCGAGCCCTTCGAAACGCGTCAAGGCACGTCCTGCCGTGCTCGATCGCGTGCTGGCTGCGTGGCGCGAGCACGACGAGCACGACGCAGACCATGGCGGAGTGCGCCGGAGCGAGATCGACGAGACCGCGAGCGAGCGCGAGGAGATCCTCCAGCCCGCGATCCCGGCTCGCGCGATGAACCCAGGTCTTCGGCGCGAACCGCAGACGTCGCGGACCCTCGCGGCAGGTGCTGTCGACGGATTGGACGCCGAATCGGCAACGGCGCTCGCGCTTGCGGGCGTGGGCGACCTGCGAGCGCTGGCGCTGTGCGACACGCTCGTCATCGCGCGAACGAGCGGCCTCTCCTGGTCGAGCTTGAACCGACTGCGCGCGCTCGCAGCGCGCGTGCCGGGCGTCGACTTGGAGAACGACGAGGGGAAGAGCTTCGACGGGGACGGCTGCGCCGAAGAGAAGATCTCGCCGTCCGAGCGCCCGCTCGTCGAGCACGAAGGGATCACCCAGCTCGAGTGCGCGGAGCAGGCTTCGTCCTCGACGACGCAAGCCCCTCGATCGCGACCGGCACCGGCGCACGCGCTGCCAATGCCGACGGCGACGACGGCTCCGCGCTACGCCGCCCGCGCACCCGAAGGTGCGGGCGGACCGTTTGCCTGACCGTCAGCGCGGCTTCGCCGACTGCACGACGATCGGCAGGAACTTCTCCGGCGGCTTGTATCCGCCGACGCGCTCGCGCACGAGGCCGTCGGTCGTGAGGAACAAGAGCGTCGGGTATCCATTCACCGAGTACTTGCGCGCGAGCGGCGCGCCGATCTTGCTCTCGGCGTCGACCGACAAGCACACGTAGTGCTCGTTCAACGCGGCGATCACCTTCGGATCGGTGTACGTGTCGTGGTCGAGCTTCTTGCACCAGCCGCACCACGTCGTCCAGAAGTCGACGAACACGAGCTTGTTCTCCTTGCGCGCCTGCTCGAGCGCTTCCTCGAGCGTGCCCTTCAGCCAGACGATCTCTTTGGGAGACGCGACCTCGGCCGCGACTGAAGGCTTCGGTTCGGACGGAGCGACGGCGTGTGGGAGCGGCGATGCGACCACGTCTCCGCTCGTGCCCGGGCTCGTGAACGGCGGTGCAGTCGGTGCGTCGACCACCGGGACCAGCGCCGCTTCTTCGGAGGCCGTTCCCGCCGCCGGATCGTTCGAGGCTGCAGGTCCGCAATCGCACGCCGGTGCGAGCGCAAGCGTCAATGCGAGCAGGAGTGCGCTCGCGCGCGACCTTGTGACATGGCTTCTCATGAATAGATCCTATTCGACGTCCGTCGGTTCGGCCCGATTCTGTTCGGCCCCGTGCCCGCGTTCGTGACGCAGAAACGCCCTTGTGCAGCAGATTTCGAGGCCTGCCAATCCTTCGAACGCGTGCTTGCGTTACCTTGAGGGGCCGTCGTGGATGCTGCGACGGAATGCGAACCCCGAGGACCGCACCCCGAGGACTGCGACCGGTGACCCCGCCCGCCACGAAGCCATTCACGACCAGCTTGATTCCTTCGGCCTCCACGCGTCCGGCTGATGACCCCATTTTCCTCCTCAACGGCGAAGCGCAACGGCGCTCGCAAGCGGGCGAGTCGATTCTCAATGCGACGTTGGGCGCGCTGATGGAGGACGACGGCACGCTCGCGGTGATGCCGAGCGTCGTCGAGGCGATCGGTCGCGTGCCGGCGAAGAAGGCCGCGAGCTATGCGCCGATCCTCGGTGATGCTCCGTTCCTGCGCGCCGTGATCCACGACGTGTACGACGGTCACGGGCTCGCGTCGAAGTCGATCGCTGCGGCGACGCCGGGCGGAACGGGCGCGCTGTACCACGCGATCTCGCTCTTCCTCGAGCCGGGTGACGCGCTCTACACGACCAACTGGTTTTGGGGGCCGTACCAAACGATCGCCGAGCACACCGGGCGCAGGGTCGAGACGTTCCCGATGTTCGGGTCGAACGGCAGGCTCGATCTCGCGGCGTTCGAAGAGGGGCTGACCGCGCTCGTGCAGCGTCAAGGTCGCGCGCTGATCGTGTTCAACTTCCCGTGCCACAACCCGACGGGTTATTCGCTCGACGAAGCGGAATGGGCCGGCGTCGCCGAGATCGTGCGCCGCGCGGGCGAGAGAGCGCCGGTCGCGTTCCTCGTCGACTTGGCGTACGCGCGCTTCGGTTCGAAGGCGTCGCAGTCGTGGTGGCCTCATGCGCAGCGCATGCTCGAGACGTGCACGGTGCTCGTCGCGTGGACCGCGTCGAAGGCGTTCGCGCAGTACGGCGCGCGCGTCGGCGCCCTCGTCGCTACGCACTCCGACGCGGCCGAGCGGCAGCGGATCCAGAACGCGCTCGCCTATGCGTGTCGCGGCACGTGGTCGAACTGTAACCACGCGGGGCTGCTCGCGATCACCGATCTGCTCGAGCACCCGGACATGAAGAGCAAAGCCGATCACGAGCGTGCGCGGCTGATTCAATTGCTCGACGATCGCGTCGCAGCGTTCAACCGCGGCGCGCGCGACGCGCACTTGCGCTATCCGCGCTACGAGGGCGGGTTCTTCGTGAGCGTGTTCACGAACGACGCCGAGCGGGCGGCTGCGGCAATGAAGGAAGACGGCGTGTACGTGGTGCCGATGAAGGGCGCCGTGCGCGTGGCGTTGTGCGCGACGCCGGTGCGCGACGTACCGCGGCTGGTGAACGCGCTCGCGAAGGGTGTCGTCGCCGGCGGAGTGCAACGGAGCGGCTGAAGCGCGCAGCGACCGCGCAGAGGAGAGAGCGACACATGCACGCCGAAAACCTCGAGATGCGCGGTGCCTATCCGCAAGATCGCAACAGTCCCGCGGGGTGGGAGCTCGCGCATCGCTACGGCGAGCGCGTGCACATCCTCGACAACGTGTACTTGTTGTCGGCGCTCGCGCGCATCGGCAGCCCGGGGGTGGCGCACCGCGACCTGATGGCGCTGTTGCGCTCGGTGTATCAGACGTTGTTGATGACAGCGTGCGGACGCGAGTTGCCGCGCGTGTCGACGAGCGTCGCATCGCGCATGGCCGCCGTTCATGGCGCGCGCGGGCAGTACAAGGGCCCTGTGTTCGATCCCGACGTGCGCGTGATCGTCGTCGACGTCATCCGCGCGGGCATCGTGCCGTCGCAGGTGTGCTTCGAGCTCTTGACCGCCGTGTTGTCGGAAGCCTGCGTGCGCCTCGACCACCTGACGATGGCGCGGCAAGCCGATGCGGAGGGACACGTGACGGGCGTCGATCTCTCCGGCAGCAAGATCGGCGGCAGCGTCGACGGCGCCGTGATGCTCCTGCCCGATCCGATGGGCGCAACGGGCAAGACGACGGTGCGCGCGCTGAAGCATTACCTTGCGAGCTTCGGCCGTCCGAAGAAGATCATCGCGCTGCCGATGATCGCGACGCCGGAATACTTGCGCGCTGTACTCGATCCGACAGAGCTGGAGGGGTTCGAAGACCTCGTCGTGTACACAGCGCGGCTCGATCGCGGGATGTCGGATCCCGAGGTGCTCGCGACGGTTCCCGGCACGCACTGGGATCGCGAGAAAGGGCTCGACGCGAAGTGCTACATCGTCCCGGGCGCCGGCGGGATGGGCGAAGTGATCAACAACTCGTGGTGCTGAGCCCGCGTTGACACCGGGTCGATGGGGAGGCGAGGCTCGATCGCGCTTTCAATCACATCCGCAGATCGTCTGATCGGGCGGACATTTTCAGCATCCACGCCGTGACACCCCCCACGCCGGCCTCCCCGCGTTCGAAGGTTGACCGAGTAGCGCGCGGTCGGTCGTGCCTGGCTCCGCTTGCCCGGATTCCCGGCGAACGGTGCCTGGCACGGCCGGCCCACTCCGACATGCTCCTTCAAGTCCGCTCCGACCGTCAGGGAACCCAAGTCACGCGCAGCCCGTTCGTGAGGTTGAACGTTGAAGGCGTGCAGTAGGGCGCGGCGTTGCGAAACCAGATCTGGTAGGTGCGATCGCCGGGAGTCGCCACGCCGCCGCGCACCGACACCGACGGGTCGCCGGGCAGGGGATACTGCGAGTAGCCGCTGACGTTCAGCTTCGTGCCGAGTCGCACCGTCGTTCCGCCCGCGCAACGCAACCCATCGCCGAACGCGGCGCCCGCTCCGCCCGCGATCATGGTCGTGCCCTGGAAGTACAAGCACGAGCTCAGCGTCATGTTGTCGCCGACGAGCACCAGTGTGTCCGCCGACAAGCTCGACGCTCCGTTGTCGATCAAGCGTCCGCCCGACCCGATCGAGCTCGAGCAACCCGACAACGGTACGACGCTCGTGTTCCCGCACGGACATGCTGTGCCGCTGCCGTCGCCGAAACAGAAGGGGACCGCGGTGCGCTGGATACGCGCAGTCAAGTAGTCGTAGCCGTTGCTGCCGCCTCCGTTCGCGTCACCGGCGAGCACGATGTCGCCGTTCGGAGCGAACGCCATGTCCACGAAGCGCTCTCCTGCCGGACCCGCGGAGTAGCGGTAGGTGAAGCGCTCGTCGCCGTTCGGGTCGTACTCGACGACGATCGCCTCGGTGTCGGTCGCGTTCGTGTTGCTGTACCCGGCGACGTAGATGTTGCCGATCGCGTCGATCGACAACGCGCGCGCGGTGTCGTTCAGGTGCGCGGTACCGTCCCACGCGTGCTCCCAGAAGATGCTGCCGTTCGCGTCATACGCATAGGTGACCCAATCCGTGCCGACGCCGTTGTGCGTCTCGCTGCCGAGCGCGATCACGCGGCCGGAGGGATCGATGGCGACGGCGCGGAAGACGTCGTTTCCGCTCGATCCGCCATCGTGGTCGTCCTCCCACAGGAAGTTGCCGGCGGCATCGTAGGCGAGCAACGTTTCGTTCTGTCCCTCCGAACCCGTCGTCGTGTAGCCCGCGACGTACGCGTTGCCGTTCGCGCCGACTGCGACGTCGAACGCCGAATCGTTTTGTGCGGCGGCACCTACTTCCCGTGCCCACAGCACTGAGCCCGCTGCGCTCACACGGATCAGGGCGATGTCGGTCGTGTTGGTCGGAGGCGTGCTCGTGTTACCCGCGGCGAGGATGTCCCCGTTCGACGCGAACGCGATCGCGTACACGTAGTCGTAGCCGTTGTGGACGCCGTCGTAGGTCGCCGTCCACGTGACGTTGCCCGCGGGATCGAGCTTGCGCACGCACATGTCGCCGCTCGCGTTCGCTCCTCCATCCGTTCCGCCGAGGAACACGTTGCCGTTCGCATCGACGAGCATCGAGCGCACGACGTTCGGTCCGGCCGTGTTGCCGTACTGGTGCGCCCACAGTTGCGTGCCCGTCGACGAGTACTTGATGACGGTCTGCTGGGTGACGTAGGTGCTGCCCACGTAGCCGGCCGATTGCCCTGCGACGAACACGTCGCCCTGGGGAGACACCGCGATCGCGTAGCCGACGTCGTCACCTCCCGCGAGGTCGTAGCGCGCGGACCAGAGCTGCGTCCCGTTCGGATCGTACGCGACCGTCTCGATGTCCTGCGTCGGCGGCAGGGGCGGGAAGCCCGTGCTCAGGTTGAACGAACGCCCCGTGACGAAGGCATTCCCCGACGCGTCGACGCCGACCGCATTGCCGAAGTCGCTCTGCATCGGCGCGCCGTCGTGCAGTCGCGCCCATTTCTCCAGGACCTGCGCTCGGGCGAACGGCGAAAGGGGAAGCAGTGCGGTGCCGGCCACGAGCATGCGGATCACGTTGTTCATTCGATCGAGTCTCCGTGCATCGGATGGGATGCGCAAGGACGGCCCTCTCCAGGACTCCTTCCGTCACATGGCTAGGAATCCGACTCGATTCTGAGGTGGATTGCCCGGCACGAGCCGAGAAAGCGTACTCCGTCGTCCGACCCACGAGGCGGAGCATCGGCCGTGCAGCGTCCGTATACTCCCGCCCCGATGACCCAGCACACGTTCGACCTGCTCGTGATCGGCAGCGGCCCGGCCGGTCAGAAGGCGGCGATCGCTGCGTCGAAGCTCGGCAAGTCGGCTGCGATCATCGATCGACGCAGCCTGCTCGGCGGCGTGAGCCTCCACTCGGGCACGATCCCAAGCAAGACATTGCGCGAGGCGATCCTGTACTTCACCGGATACCGCCAGCGTTCGTTCTTCGGCAGCGACTACATGCAGAAGGACAAGATCACCATCGGTGACTTGCGGGCGCGCGTCGCAACGGTGATCGAGCGTGAGATGTCCGTCGTCGTGTCGCAGCTGCGGCGCAACCACATCGAAGTGCTGCACGGACAGGCGCGTTTCCTCGACCCGCACACGGTGCGCGTCGAGAGCGAAGAAGGAACACAAGACGTGCGCGGCGACAAGATCCTGATCGCGTGCGGCACGCGGCCTGCGCGCAGCCCCGACATCGTGTTCGACGGGCGCACCGTCATGGTCGCGGACCAGCTCGGCGGGATCGAGGCGCTGCCCACGGACCTCATCGTGGTCGGCGGCGGCGTCGTCGGGCTCGAGTACGCTTCGATGTTCGCGACGCTCGGCATCCACATCACGGTCATCGACCAGCGCCCGACGGTGCTCGACTTCGCCGACCGCGAGATCGTCGACGCGCTCATCGTGCACATGCGCGAGATGGGCACGACGTTCCGTCTCGGCGAGAAGGTCACGAGCGTCACGCACGACGCGCGCGGCCGCGTCATCGCGCAGACCGAGAGCGGCAAGCGCATCCAAGGCGAGGCATTGCTGTACACCGTGGGTCGCCAAGTGAACACGGACACGCTCGACATCGCCGCCGCCGGTCTGAAGGCCGGCGAACGCGGTCACATCACCGTGAACGGCGCATTCCAGACCGAGGTGCCGCACATCTACGCCGCCGGCGACGTGATCGGGTTCCCGGCACTCGCGTCGGCCGCGATGGAGCAAGGTCGCATGGCCGCGACGTGCATGTTCGACGAGACGAAGTGCCTGCTGCTCGGCATCCTCCCGTACGGCATCTACACGATCCCGGAGATCTCGATGGCCGGGAAGAGCGAGGCGGAGCTGACCGCGGCGAAGGTGCCGTACGAAGTCGGACACGCGCGCTTCGCCGAGATTGCCAAGGGGCAGATGGTCGGCGACTCGACGGGCATGCTGAAGCTGCTATTCCACCGCGAGACGTTGAAGCTCCTCGGCGTGCACGTGATCGGCGAGAGCGCGACCGAGATCGTTCACATCGGCCAGGCGATCATGCAGTTGAATGCGACGATCGAGTACTTCCGCGACACCGTGTTCAACTACCCAACGTTCGCCGAGGCGTACAAGGTCGCGGCGCTCAACGGGCTGAACAAGCTTTGATGCGGCTTCAGTTGCGGCCCGAAGCGAACGCGTAGACGGCGTGGAGCGACGCGCCCGCGGCCTGCGAGTCGCAGCGCACCGGCACCACGGGTGTGTCGGTTGCAGACCGACCAGTATGGAATCGCTACACTCCACGTCTTGCCCTTGCGGCGCACGATGCGACACCCGATCCGCCCCATGATCCACAGTCCGATGCAGAAGATCTCTTGGCTGCTCCTCGCTTGCGTAACGGCGGGCTGCCGCCCGCATGCAGCGGGTCCGACCTCGGCTCCGCCGCCGCCCTCGGTCACGGTGGCGTTGCCGATCCAGCGCGAGGTGGTCGAGCAGGACGAGTACACCGGTCGCACCGAAGCCACCGAGACGGTCGAAATCCGCGCGCGGGTCACCGGGTACCTGGAGTCGGTGCACTTCCAGGATGGCGAGCTCGTCAAGAAGGGCGCCCCCCTTTTCACGATCGACGCACGGCCATACCAGGCGACGCTCGATCATGCACAAGCGGAGCTGCAGCGCGCGCGCACGTCGCTCGACCTGGCGACGAGCGAGTGGAAGCGCGTCGAGAACGTCGGCTCGAACGGTGCTGTCGCGGCGGAAGAGATCGAGCAGCGTCATCTCAAGCAGAGCACCGCCCAAGCCGAAGTGCAGGGCGCCGAAGCGGCCGTCGACGCCGCCAAGCTCGACGTCGAGTACACGCAAATCACAGCACCGATCAGCGGTCGGATCGGTCGCAAGCTCCTCAGCGAGGGCAACGTCGTCAACTCCGGTCCGATGAACGGCACGCTGCTCACGACGATCGTGTCGGTCGACCCGATGTACTGCTACATCGATGCGAACGAGCAGGCCGTGCTGAAGTACATCCACCTCGCCCGCACGGGCGAGCGCACGAGCGCGCGCGACCAGAACATCCCTGCCAAGTTTGCTCTGGCTGACGAGAAGGACTTCGCGCACGAGGGCACCGTCGACTTCGTCGACAACCGCATCGACCCGACGACCGGCACCATGCGCGCGCGCATCGTCTTCGACAACAAGGACGGACGGATGGTGCCGGGCTTGTTCGTGCGCGTGAAGATCCCGGGCAGCGGCAAGTACCAGGCGCTGCTCGTCGACGACCAGGCGATTGGCGCCGACTTGAACCAGCGCTACGTGCTGACGGTCGACGACAAGAACATCGTGCACTATGCGCCGGTCGAGCTCGGACCGATCATCGACGGACTGCGCGTCGTGCGCACGGGCCTCGATCCGAAGAGTCGCGTGATCGTGAACGGTCTTCAGCGTTCGCGTCCGGGCGCGCCGGTGACGCCGCAGACGACCGAGATGGATCCGAAGATGCGCAAGGACGCGAACGGCGAGGGGAAGGGAACGCCCTTATCTCCGGAGAAGTCCGCTGTGCCGAGTGCACCCTCGTCGACGGCTCCAGCGGGGAGCAAGTCGTCGAATGAACAAGGATCCATGAAGGCGAGCGACCCCGCGCCGAAGTCGCCGGCACCTGCGCCGTCGGCCGACAAGGCGAAATCGAACGGTACTTCGACCCCGGCGCCGAAGCAGTGAGCCCTTCGACTTGAAGTTCGCGCACTTCTTCATCGACCGCCCGATCTTCGCGTCGGTGCTCTCGATCGTGATCCTGATCATGGGATCGCTGGCATTGTTTCGACTGCCGATCGCGCAGTACCCCGACGTCGTGCCGCCGACGATCATCGTGCGCGCGGCGTACCCGGGCGCGAACCCGACCGTGCTCGCCGAGACCGTCGCTGCGCCCATCGAGCAGGAGGTCAACGGCGTCGAGAACATGCTCTACATGTCGTCGCAGAGCACGGCCGACGGCGTGATGTCGCTCACGATCACGTTCGAGCTCGGCACCGACCTCGACAAGGCGCAGGTCCAGGTCCAGAACCGCGTCGCGATCGCGGAAGCGAAACTCCCCGAGGAAACGAGGCGTCTGGGCATCACGACGACGAAACGCTCGCCCGACCTGACGCTGGTCGTGCACCTCGTCTCGCCCGATTCGCGCTACGACGACCTCTACCTCGGCAACTACGCCAACCTGTACGTCAAGGACCAGCTCGCGCGCGTATCGGGCGTCGGCGACGTCATCGTGTTCGGTGCGCGCGACTACTCGATGCGCGTGTGGCTCGATCCGGAGGCCTTGTCGACGCGCAACCTGACGGCCAGCGACGTCGTGAATGCGATCCGCGAGCAGAACGTTCAGGTCGCCGCGGGGGTGCTCGGACAACCGCCGGTGCCGAGCGGCGTCGACTTCCAGTTGACGGTCAACACGCTCGGCCGTCTGACGAGCGTCGAGCAGTTCGGCGACATCATCATCAAGCACGGCGAGAACGGCCAGCTCATGCGCGTGAAGGATGTCGCGCGCACCGAGCTCGCCGCGCGCGACTACAGCATGTCGAGCCGCCTCAACGGCACTCCGGCCGCGGCGCTCGTGGTGTTCCAGCGCCCGGGCTCGAACTCGATCGACACGTCGAACTCCATTCGCTCGGCGATGGACGAGATGAAGAAGCGGTTCCCCGTCGGCCTGGACTACCGCATCGTCTACGACACGACCGTCTTCGTGCGCGAATCGATCGTCGCGGTCGTCGAGACGCTGACCGAGGCCATCTTGCTCGTGGTCCTGGTGGTTGTGGTGTTCCTGCAGACGTGGCGCGCGTCGATCATCCCGCTCGTGGCGGTGCCGGTGTCGCTGATCGGCACGCTGGCGGTGATGCTCGCGCTGGGGTTCTCGCTCAACAACCTGTCGCTGTTCGGGCTCGTGCTCGCGATCGGTATCGTCGTCGACGACGCGATCGTCGTCGTCGAGAACGTCGAGCGGCACATCGCGCTGGGACAGTCGCCACGACGAGCCGCCACCCTGGCGATGGACGAGGTCTCGGGGCCGATCGTCGCGATCGCGCTCGTCTTGTCGGCGGTTTTCATCCCGACTGCGTTCGTCAGCGGCATCACGGGTCAGTTCTACCGGCAGTTCGCGCTCACGATCGCGATCTCGACGCTGATCTCGGCCTTCAACTCGCTCACGTTGTCGCCCGCCTTGTGCGCGATCCTGCTCAAGCCGCACGGAGCGAAGAAGGATCTCCTCACGCGCGTGCTCGACGTGCTGCTGGGCTGGTTCTTCCGCGGCTTCAACCGCGTGTTCGAGGGCGCTTCGAGCTTGTACGGCCGCGGCGTCGGTCGCATCGTGCGCTTCACGTTCGTCGCGATCGTGATCTACCTCGGTCTGCTCGCGCTGACGTGGTTCGGGTTCCGCGCCGTACCCGGTGGGTTCATCCCGCCGCAGGACAAGGGCTACCTGATCGCGGTCATGCAGCTCCCCGACGGGGCCTCGATCGAGCGCACGACGGCCGTTGTCGACCGCGTGTCGAAGATCGTCCACGAGGTGCCCGGTGTCGGGAACACGGTCGAGCTCGCGGGCTTCTCCGCGTTGTCGTTCGGCACGCAGTCGAACGCGGCGACGATGTTCATACCGCTCGCTCCGTTCAGCGAACGCACGAAACCAAGCGAGTCGGCCCCGGCGATCCAGGCCGCGTTGATGCAGAAGCTCTCCGTCATCCAGGAGGCGTTCGTGCTCGTCATCGGGCCGCCGCCCGTCAACGGCATCGGCACGGTCGGCGGGTTCAAGATGCAGATCCAGGACCGCGGCGGTCTCGGTCTCGCGGCGCTGCAGAAGACCGCGAACGACATGATGACGGCGGCGGCGCAGGACCCGAAGCTCGCCGGTGTGCTTTCGACGTTCCGCGCGGGGGTGCCGCAGATCTTCCTCGACGTCGATCGCGAGAAGGTCAAGTCGATGGGCGTCGAGCTCGACGACGTGTTCCAAGCGCTGCAGATCAGCCTGGGATCGTTGTACGTCAACGACTTCAACCTCTTCGGTCGCACCTACTCGGTCACGGCGCAAGCCGACGCACGTTTCCGCCTCGAACCGGCCGACATCGCCCGGATCCAGGTGCGCAACAAGGACGGGCAGATGGTGCCGATCGGGGCCGTCTCCACCGTGCGCACCACGGCCGGAGCGGACCGCGTCGTGCGCTACAACCTGTATCCGGCCGCGGACATGAACGGAGGCGGAGCGCCCGGCGTCGGCGCAGACGAAGCGGTCGCGGAGATCGAGAAGATCGCGGCGAAGACGCTGCCGCCCGAGATGGGATACGAGTGGACCGAGCTGACGTTGCAGCAGAAGCTCGCCGGCAACACGACGTTGTTCGTGTTCCCGCTGTCGGTCCTGCTCGTGTTCCTTGCGCTCGCCGCGCTGTACGAGAGTTGGTCGCTGCCGCTCGCGATCATTTTGATCGTGCCGATGTGCCTGCTCGCTGCGATCGGCGGTGTGTGGCTGCGCGGTCAGGACAACAACATCTTCACGCAGATCGGCTTCGTCGTGCTCGTCGGCCTCGCCTGCAAGAACGCGATCCTCATCGTCGAGTTCGCGAAGGACGCGCAGGAGAAGGAAGGCAAGAACGCGATCGACGCCGCCGTCGAGGGCGCGAAGCTGCGCCTGCGCCCGATCTTGATGACGAGCTTCGCGTTCATCTTCGGCGTGGTGCCGCTCGTGCTCGCGACGGGCGCGGGCGCCGAGATGCGTCAGGCGCTCGGCACCGCGGTGTTTGCCGGCATGCTCGGCGTGACGTTCTTCGGTCTCTTGCTGACGCCCGTGTTCTTCGTCGTGATCCGTGGTCGCTGGAAGCCGAAAAAGGTCGAAGCCGACCAGGTGGCCGGCTTCGAGAGCGTCAAGGCGCCCACGTCACACTGAGGTCGTGCGAAGCTGGGCGATGTGCGAGCGCGCGCTCACATGACCCAGCTGATGGTCAAGCCTTGTGACAGGTTGAACGTAGCCGGCGAGCAGAACGCAGCCATGTTGCGGTACCACGCCTGGTAGTACAGCAACTGCCCGGAGATGGCTGAGCCTGAAACCGAGAGGGACGGAGCGCCGGGAACCGGCCAGCTCGCCGTTCCGCCCGGTGCGTGCGCGGTCCGCAACCTGCGCGTCGTACCACCGACGCAGCGCAGGCCGTCGCCGAACACCGTGCCGCTGCCGAAGTTCTCCTGCTGCGCGCTCTGGAACAGGAGTGCGCTGGTTCCGCTCGGCAGGCCGGAGCACTGCAGCGTCAGCGTGTCGTTGGACAAGGTCGGTTGGCCTGCCGCGCTCAAGCTCGCGCCGGATCCGAACGAGTTCGTGCAGCCTTGATTCGCGCCGACGGCGCTGTTGTTCCCGCATGGACAAGCGGTCCCCGATCCGTCGCCCGAGCAAAACGGCACGCCCACACCGGGCTCGTAGAAGTAGCAGACCCTGACGGTCACCGCCGTCGCCAACGAGTCCTGGGTCGTGCCGAAGAAGAAGGGCGCGTAGAATCCGCCCACCGTCGTCACGGCGATCGATTTCGTTCCAGTGACGGGCAAGGTGATGGTCCCGGGAGCTCCGCTAGGCCCTGTGAAGAGCGCGCGGTCGAGGTAACTGAGGAGCGACACTGCGGTGAGCCACTGCGGGTCGAACGGACCATGCGTGAAGCCGGAAGGGCCGGTGAAGTTGATGAAGCCGTCGAACCCCGCGGAGTGATCGACGTAGTCGCCGTACGGCGTTTCGCCGAGGAGATACGACATGTTCGGCCGCAGGATCTGAACAGGGACCGTCACGTGCGTGTTGAGCGTGCACGCCTGCGGATCGAGCGACTCGAGTTGCACCGAACCACTGCCCTGGATCTCCAGGACGAGGTGAACGGACATCAGCGTGCCGAGCGCAGGATCGAAACGCTGCAAAGTCACGGTCGTGTTCCAATTCGCCGGCGTCATCGGCAGCGAAACGGAATCACAAACGGAACTGGTGGCCAGAGCAGGCGCGGTTGAAAGAACCGCGAGCAAAACGAATAGCGATGTGCGCACGAAGCGAACCTCGGAAGGACGGTGGGATGGATCGCCAGATCGCATCTCATGCTACCCACATCCACTCGCGCAACAGGGTTCGAATGGACGCGAAAGCGCCGCAGCGTGTGTGCGAAATCGCGCGAAGGCTCAGACGCTCAGTTGCTCCGCGTGGTTCGGGGCCCTGAAGGACCGGAGAAGATCGAATTCGCTCAGGTTGCCGGCTTCGACAGCATCACGGTGACCACATCATGCTGACACCCTGCGACAAGTTGAACGTCGAGCTCGTGCAGAACGTCACCGCGTTGCGATACCACACCTGGTAGAAGCGCGTCGCGTTCGCGGGCACCATTCCGGCGACCGACACCGCTGCGTCACCGGCACCCGGATACGACGCGACTCCTCCCGATGCTGTCTTGACGTGCAGCCGCGCAACCGTTCCCGACACGCAGCGCAGTCCGTCTCCGAACACGGCACCGTTGCCGTTGTTCGTCTTGACCGTGCCCTGGAAGAACAGCGCGCTGCTCGTCGCGGGGAGACCCGTGCACGTCAACAAGAACGTATCGTTCGAAATGCTGGCTGTACCGGTTGCGGCGAGCCTCGCACCGATCCCGAACGAATGCAGGCAACCTGAACCCGCTCCAACCGCGCTCGCGTTGCCGCACGGGCAAGCGGCCGATGTGCCGTCGCCGAAGCAGTACGAGTTCGGCTGCGGCGTGTAGTCGTAGCAGAGAGTCACGGTCGCGTCGGCTTGCAAGGTGAAGAACACGACCGGGTTACCCGGCGCAGTGGCAAACGACGTGTTGACGGCACCGACGCCCAGCATGATCGCTCCGGGATTCCCCGCCGGACCGGTGAACAGCGCGAGATCGGCCGGAGTTCCGGGTGCCGGCGTGAACGACAGGACGCTCAGCCCTGAGTGCATGACGCCGGACGTACCGCCGAAATCGAACGTGCCGTCGAACGCCGTGAGGTTGTCCACGAACGACATGGCGGACGCGGTGGCGACAAAGACCGTGTTGTCCGGTCGGAGAACGGAGACGGTGACGCTCGGCATCAGGTTCACTTGCTGCGGAAAGCTCTTGAGCACTTCCGCTCCGCACGAACCGGTCATGGTGCTCGCGATGCTGATCGTCATCGAGTTCAGCGTGCCCAGCGTCGGATCGAATCGCAGCAGGGCGACATTCTGGTTCCAGGTGGGGGCCGTGCTCGGCACGTTGGCGTTGACGCAGAATTGGTTGGCCCACGCGGGCGTGGACGCCAGACAGAACGCGAGTGTCAACGAAAGCGGTGTGCGCATGACAGACTCCAATGGATGAAGATCAAGGCGAAAAGGCCGCGAGTGGCCTCCGTGCGCCTGAAGATACGCCAAAGCGCCCGTTCCGTCGGAAGCGTTCCGCGATCCGTTGCTTTCACGAGTCCAGATCGATCAGACCGTCGGCCAGCCTCGCACAAGAATCAGCGTGGAACCGCCAACTCACGTGTTGACAGGTCCATCCATATCAAGGTGCCCACATCACGCTGACGGCTTGCGACAAGTTGAACGTCGATGGCGTGCAGAACGGCGCAGCGTTGCGGTACCACACTTGGTAGAAGCGCGTCGCGTTCGCTGGCACTGCTCCGGCCACGGATACAGCCGCGTCACCAGGCCCCGGATACGAAGCGACACCACCCGCTGCCTGCGTGACGTGGAGCCGCGAGACTGTTCCCGAGACGCAGCGCAGTCCATCACCGAACACGGAGCCCGCCCCGCCGCTCTGTTGCGCCGTGCCCTGGAAGAAGAGCACTCTCGTCGTCGCGGGCAGGCCGCTGCACGAGAGCGTCAACGTGTCGTTGGAGACGCTCGGCTGTCCGATGCCTGCGAGCCGAGCTCCTTGTCCGAGTGAGTTCGCGCAACCTTCGCCCGCGCCGACCGCGCTCGAATTGCCGCACGGACAAGCCGTCGCCGATCCATCACCCGCGCAGAACGAAGTTGACGCGGGCGTGTAGTCGTAGCAGAACGTCAAGTCGGCGCCGCCCTGGAGCGTGATGAGGTAGACGAGGAAGGGCGTCACCCCCCCGGCACTCGAGTAGTTCACACAGCTCATGGGCAACGCGATCGTTCCGGGGTTGCCGGCCGGACCGCTGAACAACGCCAAGTCGGCGTTCGTGGTGAGTGCGACCGTGTTCGTGAGCTGGAGGTTCGTCACGGTGTGAGTTGCGCCCGATGTCCCGCCGTAGTCGGTGGTCCCATCGTACGCACTCGCACTGTCGGTCCAGACCGTGGACGGCAGGGCCACCGTGATGCCGCTGAGGTCGGGTCGGTCCAGTTCAACCTGGATGAGGGCGATCAGACTGACTTGATGCGGGGAAGTGCCCAGCCACTCGAATCCTCCATCGCCGGTCATCGAGGCCGTGAGCACGATCTGAACGCTGTTCAACGTGCCGAGCGACGGATCGAACCGGTTGATGGACAAGGTCTGGCCCCAAAAGGTGGGAGCGAGCGGAACGGACGCGCTCACGCACACTTGATTGGGCAGAGCCGGGCTCGCCAGGACTACCACGGCCAACAATTGCTGCAAGAACATCAGGGCCTCCGGGAAAGGGCGCAACGTGAACCAGGACGCCGGGGGAGAGGGCACTCGCGTCAGCTGACCTTGATCAGGATACAAGGGATCCGAGCGGACAGGGTCGCACGTTGCGACCCATTCTGCTCGGCGCGGCAACTGGTACGGATGGGGCGCGGTTTCCGTCGCTAGAAGCAATCAAGTCTGAGGCGGGAGTCGCAACGCCTCGCGATTGGGCGGCATGTCGAACCTCTCGCGCGTTTTGGCATAGGTGAACCCGCCCATGCGTCCGATGGCGCGCAACCGATCCGGATCGACGTGCATCTTCGCGTCGACGAGATCGTCCGCCACGTGGATGTGCACGACACGTCCGATGACTACGTTGCCTCCGCCTTCGACGCCGGGGTTCAGGCGCACGACCTGCAGGGTCTCGCACTCGAACGCCCACGGAGACAAAGCGACGCGCGCCGGCTTCACGCGCGTGCTCGGCGCGCGCTCCAATCCGGCGAGGTCCCACTCGCTCTCGCCGTAGGGCAGCACCTCTGCGCACGCCGCCATCTGCCGTGCGTACTCTTCTGTCGCGGCGCACACGACGAACTCTCCCGTCCCACCCTCTGCGCGCGGCTTGCAGTTGCGCAAGGTGTCCTTCTCGCTGCCGTCCGGCATGTTGGATGGACAAAAGAGCAAGGTCATCGGCTCGCCGGCGATCCCATTGAAGAACGAGAAGGGGGCCAGGTTCGGCCGTCCATCCGGTGAAATCGTCGAGACGAACGCGATCGGACGGGGGACGATGCAGCCGATGAGGAGCTTGTAGCGCTCGCGCCGGGGCATCTCTTCGGGGAGCAGTTCCATCCTCGAGAGAGTGATCGGTCCGCTCCCCTGAGGGAAGAGTCTGCCCTGTAGCTCGAAGTCGCATTCGACGAGCATTCGACGCCGGCCGGTTCGGTGCTCACCCGGGAAGGATCGGTCCGCCGGATTCGACTCGGTTGTGTCATGATGCCCGCGCGCATGGACCCCGAACCTCTCCTGGTTCGCCCGCGGGTCTTTCACACGACCCTCGCGCGCGACGAGCCCATCCTCCTCGAGGATGCAGTCCAACGACTGCTCGATCACGGAGCGTGCGGG
>JBBQNP010000024.1:0-42141 GCA_038330085.1 Planctomycetota bacterium
AGGCGCGCGACCAGGCCGATGCGTACGCGCACGACAAAGGCGCGCATCCGGGTCAGGCCGAGTTCGTGATCGGGCTCACGTACCACCGGCAGATGCTGTACGCGGAAGCCGTCGAGCACTTCCTGCGCGCGTTGAGGATGGAGCCTGGGTTTCTCGAGACGTACTTCCACGCCGGTTACGCGCTGTTCAACGTCGGACGCCTGGCCGAAGCGCGCACGGCGTTGGCTGTGTACGCGCGCTTCGAGCCCGACGAGCCTTCCGTCCCGTTCGGTCAGGGGCTCGTCGAGATCGAAGCCGACAGGCCCGATGCTGCAGAGCGCTTCGTGCAGCGCGCAATCGATCTCGCCACGCAGAAGCGCGCGACGTCGAAGGATCCCCACGGTGTCGATGCCGATCTCGGTCGCTACTACGCGCGCCTCGGCGACGTGTACGCGCGCCGGGACGAGACGGCACGCGCGCGGGAGGCCTTCGAGCACGCGGCGCAGTTGCGCGATGACATGCCGGAGATCTGGAGCAAGCTCGCCCTCGCGCGCGAACGGATGGGTGACGCTGCAGCCGCCGCAGCCGCGCGCGCGAAGTACGACGAACTCGTGCGCAAGGGCGCGGGAAGCAGTGCACCGCGATGAGACCTGCACCCCGAACGTGGCGATCGCTCTGGATCGTGCTGGCTTGCGCCGCGTGTTCGCACGACGAGCCGAAAGCCGTGACGCCTTCTCACTCCGACGCACCGCGGTTGCATTTGACCGACGTAACTGCCGGATCCGGTCTCGACATGACGCTGACCTGCGGGCGCTCGCCCTCGACGCAGCTCGTCGAGGTGAAGGGCGGCGGCCTCGCGTTGATCGATTACGACAAGGACGGGGACCTCGACGTGTTCGTGCCCAACGGCGCGTACCTCGATGCGCCCGATCACGGCCCGGGCTGCCGCATGTTCGAGAACGTGACGAACGGCGCCGGTGGCGAGTTGCGCTTCATAGACGTCACGCAGGAGCTCGGGCTCGACTTCCACGGCTGGGGCATGGGCGTCGCGATCGGTGACGTCGACGGCGACGGCTTCGACGACATCTACATCGCCGCGTTCGGCGCGGACGTGCTGCTGCACAACGACGGCGGCAAGCACTTCAGCGACATGACGAAAGAGTCCGGGCTCGGCGATCCGCGTTGGAGCACGGCGGCTGCGTTCGGCGATCTCGACGGCGACGGCGACCTCGACCTGTACGTCGTGAACTACATCCAGATGGACCTCACGCATCCGTATCCGCCCGAACAGTTCCACGGCGTGTCGGTGCTCGCGGGTCCGGTCGGTAAGAGGAGCGACACCGACATTTTGTACGAGAACGACGGACGCGGGCACTTCCGCGACATCACGACCGCGAGCGGCATCGGCTCCGTGACTCCTTCCGCCGGCCTGGGCGTCGCGATCCTCGACTTCGACGGCGACGGCAAGCAGGACGTGTTCGTGGGCAACGATTCGATGGCGGACTTCCTGTTCGTGAACCAGGGCGGGCTGAAGTTCGTCGACGAAGCGGCGAAGGTCGGGCTCGCGGTGAACGGCGACGGTGCCGCGCAGGCCACGATGGGCATCGCGATCGGCGACGTGAACGGCGATCGCAAGCCCGACGTGTTCACGACGAACTTCGCCAACGACACGAACACGCTGCGGGTGAGCGTGGCCGAAGGATTCTTCTACACCGACCGTACGAGCCAGTACGGCCTCGGTCAGGTGAGCCGGGCGTTCCTCGGCTGGGCGACGGGGCTCTTCGACTTCGATCTCGACGGCGACGAGGACCTGATCGTGTTCGATGGACACGTGTACCCGAATGCCACGCGCGCGACCATGGACGCGACGTACGCGCAGACGCCGCTCCTTTTCGCGCGTTCGAGCAGTCGGTTCACGCTGGTCGACGCGGCGCAGGCGGGACCGTGGCTCGCCGAAGAGCACGTCGACCGCAGCGCCGCGTTCGGCGATCTGGACAACGATGGCGATCCGGACGTCGTCGTCGGCGGTGTGAACGAGAAGCTGCGCGTGCTGCGCGACGATGCGCAGGGTGCTTGGCTCATCGTCGAGCTCGACGACCGGCGGCCGCGCATCGGCAACCGTCGCGGGCTCGGCGCGCGCATCGTCGTGACAACCGGTTCGCTCGTGCAGACGCGCTGGATCACCAGTGGCGGCAGCTATCAAGCCGCGTCGGCGCCGTACGCGATGATCGGTTTGCCCGGTGCGCAATCCTCATCCGTCGACGTCGTGTGGCCCGACGGGATGAAGCAGCACGTGGACGGCATCGCTTCGAACCAGCACGTGGTCCTGCCGCGCAAGCAATGACGGGCGCGTGACACGAGTCCGCGCTGCGACGATGCCGCGTCGATCCCGCGCGAGCCGATCAGTGACCGCTCTCGGCGGGCAGCGGACCGACGCGCTTTCCGGCCGCGAAAACGCCGCTTGCCGCAGGATCGATCGAACCATCCTCTGCGTACGCGCGCACCACGCCCTCCTGCTGATCGTCGTGCATCGTGCCCTCGGCCTGCAGATGTCCGGCGCGATCGAACCGCTTGAACGGACCCTCCTGTTTGCCGTTTGCGTAGGTCAGCTCGAGCACGAGCTTCTCGGCGTCGTCGAACCGTTGGAAGAGCCCTTCTTGACGTCCTGCGGCGAACGTGCAGCGCACGGCGATCTTTCCGTTCGGACGGTAGGTGGTCCACTCCCCGACGCGCTGTCCTGCGTCGAACGAGCCACGCGTGGCGACGACTCCCTGCTCGTCGCCCTCGGTGTACGGACCCTGCTTGAGGCCGGCGCGCCAGGCAGTGTGCGAGCGCTCGACGCCGTTCTCGTACCACTCGATCCACTCGCCTTCGCGCAGCTCGCGCGCAAAACGTCCGCGCGCGCGCGGGACCCCGCTCGCGTACGCATAGGTCCACTCGCCGTCGCGCTCTCCTCCGCGCCAGTCGCCCTCGAGGAGGACGAGACCGCTCGCGGATCGCTCGATCCAGTGTCCATCTGCGACACCGTGGTCGTAGTTGCCGGAGCGCCGCACGTTGCCGTCCAAGTCCCACTCGTTCATCGCGCCGTGAGCCAAGCCGCGCTCGAAATGGACTTCGAGGCGCTTTTTTCCATTCGCGTGGAAGGCGGTCCAAGCGCCTTCGCGCAGGCCGTTTTCGAACTGCCCGACGACGGCCGGCAAACCGTCGGCGCGGATTTCTTCCCACTTGCCGTCCTCGTGACCCGACTTCCATTCGGCGCGCACGCGCACCGACTCCGAGGCATCGAGGGCGACCCACGCCCCGTCGCGCGCTCCCCTGTCGAAGTTCCCGCGTTGCGACACCGCGTCACTGTCGCGACGCAGCACCCACTCGCCGGATCGCATCCCGTTCACCAGCGCTCCTTGTGCATGCAAGCCGAGGAGCGGGTCGCCGAATTCGCCTGATGCGGCCGGTACGGGATCCGCTCGGGAACGACCACAGCTCGCGGCGAGCAGAGCTGTGACTGCGGTCAGCGTCAGGAACCGGATGGTCATGGTGCCGGCCACGACCCTACCATGCCATCTCGGATAGCTCGATGCGGTGGTTGACGGTCATTCTCCTGCTCCTGGGTCTCCTGGCCGTGCTCTTCGTGCGTTCGCGCCAGGGTGAACCTGCGACGAACTCACTCGTCTCAGTGGAAGCGCGCGATCTGTGGTTGCAGATGCACGCGATGGATCCGCGCGGGCTCGAAGCGCCCGAGATGGAAGGACTCGACACGCACCTCGTGCGCCAGCCACTCGACGAATCGCAGGCGGCGCGATTCTTCCCAGTGGGTAGCCACGAGTACGACCCGCACACGTACTTCCACTTGCTCCCCGGCCAGGACGAGATGCGGCCGATGCGCGACTATCCCGGCGGCGCATGGAGGCTGCGCACGAACAGCATCGGCCTGCGCGAGGACCACGAGCTCGCGCAGCAGCGGTCCGACATCTTCGTCGTCGTCGCGGGCGACTCGCAGACCGAAGGTGTGTGCAACAACGACGCGTCCTTCTCGAACCTGCTCGAAGCGTCCCTCGTCCGCGATCACCCTGACCGTTCCGTCGAGGTGCTGAACACAGGTTGTGCGGCGTACAGCTTCTACAACTACCTGGGTGCGCTCGAGGCGTACGCGGACCGGAAGCCCGACGTGTTCGTGACGGCGATCTTCGGCGGCAACGACTTCATGGAGTGCCTGGCGCTGTACCACTTCTTCCATCACACGCAGCCTCCGCCGGGGAACCGCGAGGAGTGGGCCAAGGTGAGCGCGATGCTGCAGGCGGGAGAAGCCGCACAAGCGCAGTGGCTCGCTTCGACCGGGTATTTCTCGCGCTTTCCCGACCAGATGGACTGCGCGTTGCGTGCCGCGCTCGAAGTGACAGACGAGATGAAGCGCCAATGCGCCGCGATGGGAACCGCGCTGATCATCGTGTACATCCCGTCTGTGTTCGACTTGAACGACGGCGAGGGTGCGGAGGAGATCGCGAAGGCGAAGGAGGTGCTCCAGCTCACCGGCCAGGATCTCGACGTCGGCAATCGGCTCGGAAACCGGCTGGTGTGGGCGTTGCGAGAGCGCGGCACCGAAGTCGTCGACCTGCGCGACGAATTCGAGGCCGAGGAAAGACCGTGGTATTGGTCGGACTACCACATCGACGTGAAGGCACATCGACGGATCGCCGAGCTCCTTTTGCCGCGCGTCGAGGCGCAGCTGCACACACGCTGACCCGCGCATTCGCCGGACCGCGAAGTACATCCGCGCAACGCCACCAAGGATCTCAGTCACTCCATGCAACGCTCCGACGAAACGGTGAAAGGCCAGGGTTGGATCACGCGCGGCGTCGTGGGCATCGTGATCGCGACGTTCTTCTCAGACGTCGCGCACGAAGCGGCGACTGCCGTCTTGCCGCTCTACCTCGTGTCGGTCGGCCTCGGTCCGGCGGCGCTCGGCGCGATCGAGGGATTCGCGGACTTCCTCTACAGCGCGGCCAAGCTCCTCGGCGGATGGGTCGGACACCGCGTCGCGCACAAGAAACCGATGGTCGCGGCGGGTTACGCGCTCACGATGCTCGGCACAGGTTCGATCGGCCTGGTGCAGTCCATCGTCGGCGTCGTGTCGTTGCGCGGTGCGGCGTGGATCGGACGGGGAGTGCGTTCGCCGCTGCGCGATTTCCTGCTCGCGGACGAGGTCGAGAGCACGCACTTCGGGCGTGCGTACGGACTCGAGCGCTCAGCCGACATGCTCGGTGCGCTCGTCGGTCCGCTGCTGGCGATCCTGCTCGTCTACGTAGGCCTCACGGCGCGCGAAGTGATCCTGTGGACGTTCTTGCCGGCGGCGATTCCGGTCGTCGCCATCCTCTTGTTCACGCGCGATCGCGGCGTCGCATCGGGCAAGCCTGCCGTGCAGTCCGTGCGCGAACCGATTCCACGCGACTTCAAGCGGTTCCTCGGCGCCGTGCTCGTGTTCGGCCTGGGAGATTTCTCGCGCACGTTCCTCATCTTGCTGGCGGCGCGCGCGCTGGGCGATGCGGGTCAGTCGAAGCCGGCGACGCTGACGATCGCGGTGATGCTCTACGCGCTGCACAACGGTGTGTCGGCGCTCGCGGCCTATCCGATCGGCAAGCTCGGCGATCGGCTACCCAAGATGAAGCTGCTCGCCGGCGGTTATGCGCTCGGCGTCGTCACGAACGTCGTGCTCGCGATCGGTTCGCAATCGATCGTGATGCTCTCGCTCGCAGTCGTGATGTCGGGCATCTACATCGCCGCCGAAGAGACACTCGAAAAAGCCTGCGGAGCGCAGATGCTCCCGCGCGGATCACGCAGCCTGGGCCTCGGGATCCTCGCGGGCGCGAACTCGATCGGCGACATGGTGTCGAGCATCGGCGTCGGCCTCCTCTTGCAGGCCGATCGCGGCGGCCTCGCATTCGGAGCGGCCGCAGGCGTGGGGGCGATCGGCACCGCGTGGATGTTGATGCTCGCGCGCGGGGAAAAGAGCACCAAGACCTAGGGGGCGAGCGGCGTTCGCTGACGCGGTCCGGCGCGCGTGCGTCGGTCCGCACACGTGTTGGACCGTCCGTTCACGCATCCACCGGTCTCGAGGCACCACATGATCCTTCCATTCCTCCTCTCGTCGCTCGTCCCGTTCGCCACCGACGCCGCACCGATCGAATCACGCATCGCCGACGTCACGCTCTACGGCACGAGCGCGCTCGTCCACCGTACCGCGCATGTCGGTGGAGCAGGTACGTTCGTCATCGCCGGTCTGCCGCAGGCCATGGATCCGGACAACGTGCGCGTGCGCTGCGCAAGCGGCGACGTCGTGTCGGTCGAAGTGCGCGAGCGTGTGCAGCCCGGCGTCCCGAACGAACGGTTGCAGGCTCTGCGCGAACGCTCGAAGTCACTCTCGCGCGATCTGCAGGCCGCCCGCGACGACGTTCGCGTGCTCGACGACATGGCGAAGTACCTCGAGAGCCTCTCCGATACCGGCACGAAAGGCTTTCGCGCCGACGTCGACGCGTCGCGCGATGTGTCGTCGGGATGGAGTTCGAGCTATGCGTTCGTGCAGACGAAGCTCGCCGAGAACACCAAGGCCCGCCGCGAAGCCGGTTGGCGCGCCGACGACGCGCAACGTGCGTTCGACGAGGTGGAGCACGAGATCGGTCGCTTGTCCTCGGGCGGCAACGTGACGGTGCGCGACGTCATCGTCGACGTCGAAGCTGCCGACGAAGCGACCCTCGATCTCGAGTACCTCGTGGGCAAGACAGGCTGGGAGCCGTTCTACGACCTGCGCACTTCGAGCGATCTCGCGTCTGTCGAACTCGGCTACCGCGCGCGCATCTGGCAACAGACAGGCGAAGACTGGAACGACGTCGGGATCGCGCTCTCGACCGCGCAACCGCAGCGCGGAGCTCAGGGTCCCGAGGCCGTGCCGCAGTGGATCACGATGATCGAACCGGGAGCCATCAGGGACAGGGTGACGGGCCTGGGCTACGCGGGCGAGTCCGTCGACCGGAAGGCGGTCGGCAAGGCTGCCTCTGCCGCCGAGGCTGGGCCGCCGGAGAAGTTGCTCTTCGCGAGCGTCGAAGATCGCGGACTCTCGGTGCGTTTCCAGATCCCGCGGCACGAGACGATCCAATCGCGCGCGCAACCGACCACCGTGCTCGTCGGACGCGCGACGCTCGACGTGACGGCCGAGCGCACGTGCACGCCCGCGCTCGATCCGACCGTGTGGTTGCGCGGCCGCGCGAAGAACACGAGTGCGTGGACGATCCTCCCCGGCAACGCCGCAGTGTTCCTGGGCGCCGACTACCTCGGGCTCGCGCGGCTCGACGCGGTGCAACCCGGCCAGGAGCTGACGCTGCACCTCGGTGCCGATCCGAAGATCAGCGTCGAGCGCACGCAGACAGAGGACATGTCGAAGGACCCCGCCTTCTTCTCGTCGCGCGCCAAGAAGATCGAGGCCTGGCGCATCCACTTCGAGAACCATGAGGCGCGCACGTCATCTCGCGACGGAGCCGTTGACGTGATCGTGCGCGAGGTCCTGCCGCGATCGCGCAACGAGAAGGTCGAAGTCGAACTGAGCAAGTGCGAGCCGAAGACGTCGAAGGACGAGCGCTGGAAGCAGGACCGCGACGAGAAGGGGATCGAAACGTGGGTCCTGCGCGTGCCGAAGGACGGGACGGCCGACGTCGTGTGGGAGTCGACAATCCAGTTCCCGAAGGGCGCGGAGATCGTGAGGCAATGAAGGCACCGCCGTGTCGACCAACTGGTGGCCCACTCCACTAGATGACACGGCGGGGAGAATGCGCGAGACTGTGCGGCGATGAACTGCTGCCTGCGCTCCCTCCTCATACTCGGACTCTCGCTCGGCTCCGTTTCTGTCGCGCGTGCGGGAGACGATCGCATCCACGTCGTCGTGCTGCACACCAACGACATCCATGGTCAGGTGTTGACGCGCAAAGCGACGTGGCTGAAGCGTGACCCAGCGCCGATGGTCGGCGGTTTGCCGCGCATCGCTGCGTATGTGAACCGCGTCAAGGCGCAGGCGGAGAAGAACGGTGAGATCGTCTTCGTCGTCGACGCCGGCGACTGGTTCCAAGGCACGCCCGAAGGTCAGATCGACGATGGAGCGGGAATCGTGCGCGTGCTCGCGCTCGTCGGGTACGACGCGTTGTGCATCGGCAACCACGACTTCGATCACGGCATACCGAACCTCATCTCGCTCCTCGAGTCGACGAGCTTGCCGGCGGTTGCGGCAAACCTCGATGACAAGCAGACGAAGAAGCCGGTCGAGTGGGTGCCGCAGTACCGCATCGTCGAACGCGGCGGGCTGAAGGTCGCGTTCGTCGGCCTCGTCACCACGGCGACTCCCGAGATCACGCACCCCGATGCGAAGACGCTCGACTTCGTCGCGACGTCGACCGCCCTCGAACGCGTGGAAAAGGAGTTGAAGGGCAAGGTCGACTGGATCGTGCCGCTCACGCACGAAGGCGTCGACGAGGACAAGAAGCTCGCGGCGGCGCATCCCGAGCTCGACCTCATCGTCGGCGGACACTCGCACACGTTCCTCCGCACGTTCGTGGAGGGGACCAAGAAGGTCAAGGAGGACGGCTTGCGCGCGGACAAGACGCTCATCGTCCAGACCGGCGCGAAGGCCGAGGACGTCGGTCGCGTCGACCTGTGGTTCGACAAGGCGACGAAGAAGGTGGTCGAATCGAAGGAGAAGCTGATCGATCTCGACGAAGAGCCTAAGGCGGAGTTCGCGAACGCGGCTGTGGACAAGGCCTGCAACGAGCTCGCGGAAAAGAACGCGGAGCGCATGAAGGAAGTCGTCGGCACGCTCACGGCCACTGCGGAGCGCGGGAAGGAGCCCTTCGTTTCGAGCGCGATGGGCAACCTCTTGTCGGATGCGTTGCGCGCGTACGCCGTCGCCGACGTAGGCCTGATGAACCGCGGCGGCATCCGCGCCAACCTGCAGGCCGGACCGATCACGCGTCGCGACGTGTTCGAGGTGATGCCCTTCGACAACAGCGTCGTCGTGCTCAAGCTGACGGGTGCCGAGCTAACGGGCCTCATGCGCAACGCGGTCGAAGGCACAGCGCACTCCGGGATCGAGGTGAGCGGCATGACGGTCCAGGTCCTGGTCGATGCCGGCGGCAAGTCGACTCTGACGGGCATTCAGATCGCCGGCAAACCCGCGGATCCGGCCAAGGTGTACCGCGTGGTGATGAACTCGTTCATGGCCGACGGTGGCGACAAGTACATCGAGCCGGTGCCGCCGGGTGACAAGCGCACCGACGACGTGGCGATGATGCGCGACGTGCTCGAGAAGTGGTTCGTGGACAAGAAGACGGTCACCGCGGCGACGGACAACCGGTACGTGGTCGCGAAGCCGTGATCGTTGCGCTCCTCTTGTCGTTCGCGTGCGTGCCGGTCGACGACCTGGCCGCGCTCGACAAGAAGCTCCACTCGACGGACGACCGCGAGCGTCGCGCGGCGGTGATCGACCTCGCCAAGCTCGACTCGAAGGACGGGTGGACGCGCGTGATCGGTGCGCTGGAGGACGTCTCGTCGCAAGTCGGGGACGAAGCGGAGATCCAGCTCGCGAAGGTGCACGCGCTCGACACGCTGACCGAGCTGTGCGGCAAGCGCGGGCTGACGTCGAAGAACGCATGGGTCGCGGTGCATGCAGCCGGTGCGATCGGATCGTTGTCAGGAATTCAGGTTCCAGCAGCGCTGGTATCACCCGCGCTCACGTCCAAATCCGAGGACGTCAAGCGCATCCTGTGCGCTTCGATCGAGAAGCTAGTGATCGCGAACCAGATCGGCGAGCCCGAGAAGCTGCGCTCGGAGCTGACGCTGCTCACGAAGGGCGAGGACGGTGAGGTGCGCGCCGCTGCGCTGATGGCGCTCGTGAAGTTGCCGAAGGAAGCACCCGCGTCGGTCGCCGACCTGGTGCACGAGCACGATCCTGCGCCCGTGACCTGCGCGCTCCTGCAGATCGCGCGCGACTCGACGGACGAGAAAACGCGCACGTTCATCGGCGCCTGTTCGCGCAGCGCAGACCGTTCCGTGCGCGCGCAAGTCGTCGAGGACATCGCCACGAAGCCGGATGCGAAGGGGCTCGGAACGCTCGTCGCGATGCTCGAAGTCGAATCGAACAAGCGCCTCGCCGACACGATCGACGCGCAGCTCGAGCGCTTGTCGGGTCTCACGGGCGGAGGCAAGGCGACGTTTTGGCGCGAGTGGGTCGACCACCTCGGTTCCGACTGGAAGCCCGTGACGCACGACGCGAAGCCGCGCGAGTCGAAGGGCGACACGACCGTCGCATTGGCCGGCATGCCGATCGTGTCGGATCACGTCGCGATCCTCGTCGACTTCTCGGGCTCGACATGGAAACCACACGACGGTGGAAAGACGCGCAAGGACCGTCTCGACGTCGAGTTGAAGAAGACGCTCGAAGCGCTTCCGGCCACGACGTCGTTCAACGTGATCCCGTTCACCGACGTGCCGATCCCGTGGGAGAAGTCGCTGCAGCCGGCGACACCGGCGAACGTCGCGAGGGCGCTGAAGTTCTTCACGAGCTGCAAGTCGAGCGGCAAGGGCAACTTCTGGGACGCCGCGATGCTCGCGCTCGAGTCGCCGGACGTCGACACGATCCTCGTGCTCACCGACGGCGCGCCGACGGGCGGTCATCGCTGGAACATCGATTTGATGCGCGAGCGCTTCGTCGAGCGCAATCGCTTCCGCCACGTGACGCTCGACGCGGTGATCGTCGACGCGAAGAAGGGGATGCAGGAGCGCTGGCGCAAGTTCTGCGAGGCAACGGGCGGACGGATGCTCGCGGTCGATCTCTGATCGTGCTGGCGACGGAGCGCGCTGGATGAACGCAAGCGCGGGTGACGAAGCGCGAGCGGTCGACGCGCGCGGCCGATTCTGCTAGAAACTGCGGCCCTTCGGCGCACGCGACCATGACTTCCACATCCACATTCCTCGGTCCGACCGAGACGTTTCCGAACGGCAAGGTCACCTGGCAGAGCGGCGGCGGCGTCGCGCTCTTGACGCTCACGAACCCGCCGGCGAACGGGTACAGCCACGCGATGATGCGCGACCTCGACGAGGCGATCTTGCGCGCACGCTTCGACGACGCGGTGCAGGTCATCGTCATCGCGGGCGCGGGTGAGAAGTTCTTCTGCGCCGGCGCCGACATCGCGATGCTCGACGCGGTCACGCCTTCGTTCAAGTACCAGTTCTGCCTGCACGCGAACGAGACGTTGCTGCGGCTCGAGCACACACCCAAGCTCGTCATCGCGGCGATAGGCGGACACTGCGTCGGCGGCGGGCTCGAGATCGCGCTCGCATGCGACATGCGCATCGCGCGCAAGGGCTCGGGCAAGTGCGGCCTGCCCGAAGTGTCGCTCGGCGTCCTGCCCGGCACCGGCGGCACGCAGCGTCTCGCGCGCGTCGTCGGCAAGGGACGTGCGATCGAGTTGATGGCGACCGGTCGCTTGTTCGCGTTCGAGGAAGCGCTCGAGCTCGGCGTCGTCACCATCGTGCGGGAGGCTGCGAATGAAACCGAGTTCGTCGCAGGCGTCATCGAGCACGCGCGCACGTTCTGCGCGCCGAAGAAGGCGTCGCTCGCGGTCGGGTTGATGAAGCGAGCAGTGCAAACGGGGGCTGAGATCCCGCTCGAAGCCGGCCTCGCGCTCGAACGCGAGCTGCAGGCACGCCTCTTCGCTTCGGAGGACGCGCGCGAAGGCATCTCCGCCTACGTCGAGAAGCGCGACGCGCGGTTCAAAGGCCAATAGCACGCGCGTGAAGACCACGATGAAAGCAGTGCAGGTCACGCGACACGGCGATCCGTCCGTGCTCGAGATCGTCGACCTGCCCGTGCCGAAACCCGACGAGGGCGAGGTCCTCGTCAAGATGATCGCGGTGTCGCTCAACCACCTCGACCTGTGGGTGCGACGCGGCATGCCGGGCGTGAAGCTACCGCTGCCGATGATCCCCGGTTGCGACGGCATCGGCGAGATCGCGCAGCTCGGCGAGGGCGTCACGCACTTGCATCCCGGACAAAAAGTGCTGGTCGAGCCGGGCTATTCGTCCGGCGCATCGGCGCACGATCTCGCGGGCAACGACCATTTGTCCGACGACTACAAGATCCGCGGCGAGCACAGCGACGGTCTCGATTGCGAATACGTCGCGGTGCAAGCGCGCTTCGCGTTGCCGATCCCCGACGGACTCGATCCGGTGCGCGCGGCCGCTGTGCCGCTCGTTTTCCTGACCGCTTGGGGTCTCGTCGTGACGCGCGCGCGCGTGCAAGCGGGCGAGAGCGTGCTCGTCATCGCCGGCACGAGCGGCGTCGGCTCCGCCGCGATCCAGATCGCGCGCGACCGCGGTGCGCGCGTGTTCGCAACCGCAGGCACCGAGGCGAAGATGAAGCTCGCGCGCAACCTCGGCGCCGACGAAGTCGTCGATCACTCGAAGCTCGATTGGCCGAGCCACGCCAAGCGCTTGACCGGCGGTCGCGGCTTCGACGTCGTCGTCGAGCACGTCGGACCCGCGACGTGGGAAGGATCGATGCGCGTGCTCGCGCGCAACGGACGCCTGGTCACGTGCGGCTCGACGACGGGGCCGACGGTGCAGCTCACGCTGCCGCACCTCTTCATCAAGAACCAGACGATCATGGGCTCGACGATGGGCCCGCGTTCGGCGCTGCCGACGATCCTCGATCACGTCGCGCGCGGCGTGTATCAGCCGGTCGTCGATCGCGTGATGCCGCTCAGCGAAGTGCGACACGCACATGAGCTGCTCGAGTCGCGACAAGTGCTCGGCAAGATCGTGCTGACGCCGTGAGCGCGCGTACGGAGGCAGCCTCCATCGTCGACTCCGGCGCCGCGCCGCAAGCGCGACTCGAGACCGACGTCGATGGTCAAAGTAGACGACGGAGGCTGCCTCCGTACACTCGCGAGGAATACGCATGAACGCTGTATCGATCCGCACGGCCGCCGTCCTCGGCGCCGGAACCATGGGCCACGGCATCGCACAGGTGCTCGCGCAGATCGGCGTCGAAACGCGCTTGTTCGACATCGACGCGGGTCAAGTCGACAAGGGTCTCGGCGCGATCCGCGGGAACCTCGCGAAGGGCGTCGAGAAGGGCAAGGTCGACGCGAAGGATCGCGACGCAGCGTTGTCGCGCTTGTCGGGCACGACGCAGATGGACGAAGCGACGCGCGGGGTTCAGCTCATCGTTGAAGCGGTGCCCGAAAAGCTCGAGCTCAAGCGCACCATCTTCCGCGATCTCGGTGCACGTCTTGGTGCCGACGTGTTGCTCGCCACGAACACGAGCTCGCTGCCGATCACGCAGATCGCCGAAGCGACCGCGCATCCCGAGCGCGTAGTCGGCATGCACTTCTTCAACCCCGTGCACATCATGAAGCTGCTCGAGGTCGTCGAGACGAAGCACAGCTCGGAGCAAGCGGTTCAATGTGCAATCGAGATCGGCAAGCGCATGGGCAAGGACCCGATCCGGGTGAAGGACACACCGGGTTTCGCGAGCTCGCGCCTGGGGATCGCGATCGGGATGGAAGCGATCCGCATGCTCGAATCGGGCGTCGCGAGCGCTGCGGACATCGACAAAGCCATGGTGCTCGGCTACGGGTTCCCGATGGGACCGCTGCAGCTCACGGACCTCGTTGGTCTCGACGTGCGTCTGTCGATCGCCGAATACCTCGAGCGCGAGCTGGGCGAGCGGTTCGCGCCGCCGCAACTGTTGCGCGACAAAGTGGCGCGCGGCGAGCTCGGCAAGAAGAGCGGCAAGGGATTCCATGAGTGGAAGAAGGAGTGAGATCGCGGACGCACCGCGTTCGCGTTTTTCGCTGCCGAAGAAGTCGAATGGCGCGCTGACGCAAGCGGAGCGCGAGCTCGCATTGCAATTCGCGCGCTCGTTGCTCACGGCGCCGACTGCACCGTACTTCGAGGACGGCCCGCTGCGCGTCGTGCGACAGTTCGTCGCCGAACGTGAGGGTCTCGAGATCCGCGCCGACCGCTTCGCCAACGTGATCGTCACGTGGAAGGGGACCGGTCGTCGTCGCGCACCGCCCGCGCTCGCGTTCAGCGCGCACCTCGATCATCCCGCGTTCCACTACGAGGGCAAGAGCGGCGGCAAGCAACGCGCATCCTTTCACGGTGGCGTGCCTGCGCGCCTCCTGCCGGGAACCGACGTGCGCTTCTTCAGGCCCGACGGCAGCTCATGTTCGACCGCGCGAGTGTCGAGCGTCTCGCGCACCGACAAGGGCCCCGTGCAAGTCGAGCTCACCGACGTGCGCGGCCGTTTCGTGCGACCCTCCTTCGGCGTGTTCGACCTGCCCGACGGCGTGATGCGCGGCACACGGCTCTCGGCGCGCGTGTGCGACGATCTGATGGGAGCCGCCGCCATCCTCGCCGCGCTCGACGCATGCTGGCGCAAGCGCGAACCACGTCCGCTCGCCGGCATCTTCACGCGCGCCGAAGAGACTGGCTTCGTCGGCTGCATCGGACTGCTCGAAGCGAAAGCACTCCCCGCGAGCACGACAGTGATCGGGCTCGAGTGCTCACCACGTCGCGCGACGGCGATCGTCGGCCGCGGCCCCGTCATTCGCATCGGCGATCGACTCTCCGTGTTCGATCCCGCGATCACGCTCGAGCTGCAAGCCGCCGCCGTTCGCGTTGCCGCTCGCGCCCCCGATTTCCGTGTGCAACGCGCGCTGATGGACGGCGGCAGTTGCGAGTCGACTGCCTACAACGCGTGGGGGATCCGCGCCGGCGGACTGTGCCTCGCGCTCGGGAACTACCACAACTGCACCGACCACAAACGCGGAGGCGGCGGCGGGATCTCGACCGAGTTCGTCGACTGGAACGACTACGAAGGCCTCGTCGCACTGCTCATGGAGTGCGCGCATTCGTTCGGAAGCGAGCCCGCGCAGGCGAAAATGCAACTGCGCTTGAAGCGCAGCTGGCAGCGCGAGTACAAGCGACTGTCCGCGTCCTCCGCTCGCCTGTCCGGCGGACGTGTCACGCGTCAAGTTCGCCCGAAAATGAAAGCCCGACCTGGAGAGATGGCATGAGCGAAAGCAACTGGGGAGAGAGCGAAGCGCCTCCGCCGAAAAAGCGCGTGCCGACATGGCTGTGGGCGTGCGGCGGAGGCTGTCTGCTCGCACTCGTGTTGGGCCTCGCAGGCGGAGCGTTCCTCTTCGTGAAGGTGAAGAAGGCCGTCGAGGAAGGACAGAACCCCGAAATCCAGTGGCAGCGCGTGGCCGAAGTCCTGCCCTACGACAACCGCCCCGCCGACGCGACGCTCCAGTTCGGCATGCACCTGGGTGTCGTCGACATGTTCGTGTTCCGCGTCGATCACCAAGACAGCGCCAAGGCCGAATACAGCGCCATCTTGTTCCAACTCAACGCGCTCGACACCGACAAGCGCGACCAGGCGCTCGACCCGAAGGAGAGCAATGGATTCTTCGGACAGGGCAAGCGTCGGAACATGAAATCCGGGACGGTGCGCGTCCAGGGTCGTGAGCTCAAGGCGCTGCGGTTCGACCAGATGGACGACGACGAGAAGAAGTCCGTCGACGGCGCCCCCAAAGCGGGCAAGGGTCCGAGCATCATGCTCGACCTGACACCCGAGAACGGAACGCACACGTTGTTCCTGCAGATGATCCGCTTGGATGGAACGGAACCGATCGGGGACGAAGACGTTCAGCGCTTTCTGAAGCCGTTCCATGTCGGACCCGACCGTTGAGCTTCCGCGTCGTGCCGGCGCGGGCACGATCGTCGGTGTCGCGCTCGTATTGATGTTGCTGTCGGCGCTCGCCGCGTTCCTGATCGTGTCGCGCGGCGGCCCGATCGACGGCGGTGCGCAACTCGAGTCGATCTTCGGCGTGCGCACGATCGGGGACGGTTACGTGATCAGCTCCGCGCGCAAAATGCCGGGCGGTGCGAGCTTGGTCACGTTCGAGGATCCATCCGCGCCTCCAGAGGCCGCGCAGAACCCCCCCGATCCGAGTGCGAAGCCGCCGAAGGACGAGCATTTCGACTGGACGCGCGTTCCGATTCCGCCTGCGACCGCGCGACCGATGCGCGTCACGTTTCAGTTCCCCGCCGCGGGCACCAGCCACGACGTCGTGGCCGGGTTTTTCCGCAATGTCGAGCGCAAGTCGCTCGAGGATCTCGGGCCGGACGGAGGGAAGGTCACGATCGAGACGGGCAAGCTCGCTTGGCGCGGGTTCGATGCGGACTGGGTGCACGAGCGCGCCTACGAGAAGGGCGGCACATTCCGCGACGGGATGCGCGTCGACTTGAGCCTCGCCAAGCAACCGTGCGTGATGACGGCGGAGTGGTCGCGCGGCGACGCAGCGTCGCGGGCGGCGCTCGAGAGGGTGCTCGACGCGCTCGGTCGGAAGTGAGAGCCCGAGTGCGGCCTGTCTACACGCTTTCGGCCAGGAGTTCGGCGATGTGCGCGACACGCACGTCGAGCTCGGCGCGCAGGATGCCCGTGGACCACTGGAGCTGACAACCGGGGTTTCCGGTGACGAGCAACGTGGCCTTCGTCGCTGCGAGCGCATCGAGCTTGGGCGCAAGCACACTGGCCGCGTCCCCAGGTCGCGTCAATGCGTAGATGCCGGCGGAACCGCAACATGAGTCCGCGCCCACCATCTCGACACGCTCGATGCCGGGCAAGAGGTCGAGCAGCATGCGCGGCTCACTGCGCACGCCTTGGGCGTGACAGAGGTGACACGGGTCGTCCCAGGTCGTGCGTCGTGGCATCCTCTCGGACGTGATCTTGCGACCGTGTTCGAGTGCTTTGCGCAGCCCGGCAAGCGGTTCCGGCCGCGCGAGAAACTCCGAGAAGTCGGCGACCCGTGCCGCGAGTCCTCGAGCCCGCGCTGACCATTCCGGCTCTTCCTCGAACAGGTGCGCGAGCTCCTTCATGTGCGCGCTGCAACCGGCGCTGTTCACCACGATCGCAGTCGGAGATCCGTTCTCGTCGACGAGCGGTTCGAAGGCCTCGATCGTTGCGCGCGCAAGCTTGCGAGCCTCGTCGCGGTCGCCGTTGTGCGCGTGCAACGAGCCGCAACAGACGTGCTCACGCGGAACGCGCGAGGCGTAGCCGGCGGCCGACAGCACATGCACCGTGGCGCGGTTGACGCGACCGAAGAGCTCGGGCATGACGCAGCCTTCGAGCACGGCGACGGTTCCGCGCTGCGTGCCCATCGCCGCGGTCTCGGACGGAAGTCGCTGGCGCTCGCTCGCCGGCGGGATCAGCGGTGCATCGCGCAACGATCGAGCGCGCGTGCCGCCGATGCGCGCGACGAGATCGAGCAGTCCGGTGCGCTGCGCCAACCGCCCGATCGTCGCTGTCGCTCGCAACGCGAAACGATGCGGCAGGATCACGCGGAAACCGACCCAGCGGGCGAAGCGCGCGGCGAGGTTGCGGCGACCGCGCTCCTTCAAACCGGCTCGCGTGTGCTCCATCAACGCGCCGAAGTGCACGCCGGACGGACACACGCTTTCGCAGTTGCGGCACAGGAGGCAGAAGTCCATCTCCTCGGCGAAGTCGGCGTCGGCCTGCAGCGTTCCCTCGGCGACGGCGCGCATGAGGTGGATGCGACCGCGCGGGCTCGACGACTCGGCTCCGGTGAGGTTGTACGTCGGACACGACGTCAGGCAGAGACCGCAGTGCACGCAGTCCAAACTCTTGGCGTAGTCGATGAGCGTGCGGTCGTCCATCTTCGTCACACGCGCACGGGGCTCGTGAAGGGATCGGCGAAGCGACCGGCGGGATCGAGCGATGCCTTCAGGCTCGTCATCAACGCGCGCGCCGACTTCGGAACGACCGCAAGTGGGTCAAAGCCTGCGCGCACTTCGGCGGGTGCTTCACGCAACTCGACCTGCGCATCCGCATCCGACAGGGCGCGCGCGACCCCCGATACGCACGCAGCGTCAGCCGGTAGACACTCCAAGTCGCGGAGCACGACGTCGACGGTGGCGATACCGGGCTGGATGACGCATTCGGCCGTCGCGCGATGGACAGCCAACTGCGCGTCGAGGGCCGCAAGCACGCCACGCATGCCGCCGGGCACGACGCTCGCTCGCAAGGTCGCGTCCGTCTCACGATCGCGCAGGGAATCGATGGCGGTGCGGGCCGCGTCCGCTTCGAGGACTACAGACTCACCGAGGATCCGCTGCAGCTCGTCACGCTCCCATGCGACGACGTCGCCGCGCCCGGACAGCGCGATCGTCAACGTCCAACGCCCGTTCGTGGGCCCCGTGACGCACACGCAAGTCGGCTTCGCGCTCGTCGCGAGTGCCGCGACCGCGTTCGCGAGCGCCGTCTCGCGCGTGAAATAGGTGGCGGTGATTGCGAGTTCGCGCTCCGGGCCTGGGAACAAGCGCAGGCTCGCCTCGAGGATCACGCACAACGTCCCGCGCGATCCGGTGTAGAGCCGGTGAAGGTCGTACCCCGTGACGTTCTTCACGAGGCGACCGCCGCTCTTCGCGACCGTGCCGTCCGACAACACGACGCGCATCCCGAGCACATGGTTGCGCAAGGGCCCGTAGCGCAAGCGGTCGATGCCCGAAGAGCCCGCGCCGATCACGCCGCCCAGTGTGGCGGACTGCGGGCCGGCGACGTCGGGCGTCAAGTGGTTGCCGCCCGAGCGCGCGACCTGCGCGAGCGCCGCCATCGTGCTACCTGCGCGCGCGCTGATCGTTCCGTCGCCGCGCTCGTACGCCGTCACGCCCGAAAGCCCGCGCACAGACAGGCCGAACCGCGGCTTCTCGGGCATCGGCCCGTGAGCAACCTTCGTCCCCGAACCAACCGGAACGACGCGCCAACTCCGATGGGCGGCCAGACGTAGCAGCGCGAGAACCTGCTCTTCGCTGTTGGCGAACGCGAGCGGCATCGAGCGACCGTCTACAGAGAAACTCCCGACCGCGCGCACGCCGATCTCTTCCTCGAGGCGCTCGCGAACGAGGCTCAAGTGCGGACCTCGTGTGCTTCGCCGCGCGGCGGACGGGAGCGCGTCTCCATGCACGCGCGCACCGGCAGCAGCTTGCCAGGGTTCATGCGCCGGTCCGGATCGAACGCATCGCGCGCGCGGCACATCACGGCGAGGTCTTCGCGCGTGAACTGCCAGCTCATGCCAGCGATCTTCTCGATCCCCACGCCGTGTTCGCCCGTCAGCGATCCGCCCGCAGCGAGGCACACGCGCAGGATCTCGTCACCCGCGTCGAGCACGCGCGCGAGCTCGTCCTTGTCGCGCCGGTCGTAGGCGATGTTCGGATGCAGGTTGCCGTCGCCCGCGTGGAAAACGTTCGCGACCCTCAAGCCACGCTTCTCGCAGATCTCCGTGGTCGCGCGTACGAGCTCGCGCAAGCGCGTGCGGGGCACGACCGCGTCGGACACGTACAGGTCTGGTGCGATGCGGCCCATGGCCCCGTACGCGCCCTTTCGACCAGCCCACAACTGCGTGCGCTCGGCGACCGTGCGTGCGTGGCGCAACTCGAACGCACCACGCCGCTTCACGATCGGCTCGATCGCGCGCATCGTCGATTCGACTTCGACGTGGGTGCCTTCGCAGTCGACGAGCAGCACAGCAGCAGCGTCCTTGGGATATCCGGCGGCGAGCACGCTGGCCTCGACGACCGCGATCGTGCGCTGGTCGAGGATTTCGAGCGCGGAGGGTTCGAGTCGCGCCGCGATGATGTCGGTGACCGAATCGCAGGCGTGGTCGAGGTCCCTGAAGATCGCGAGCAACGTCCCCGTCGCCGGCGGCGCAGGCAACAATCGCACGGTGATCTCGGTCGCGACGCCGAGCGTGCCCTCGCTGCCGACGAACAGCCCGACGAGATCGAGCCCGACCGGATCGACGCTCGGCCGCGACAGGTCGACGACCTCTCCCGCAGCCGTGACGAACACGAGGCCGACTACGTGCTGCGTCGTCGTGCCGTGCTTGAAGCAGTGCGGTCCGCCCGAGTTCTCGCCCACGTTGCCGCCGATCGTGCAGGCCTTTTGGCTCGACGGATCGGGCGCGTAGAACAGCCCGTGATGCTCGCAAGCGTGCGTGAGGTCGACGTTGACGACGCCCGCCTGCACGCGCGCAAAGCGATTGAGGACGTCGATCTCGATCACGTCCCGCATGCGCGCCGTCGACAAGAGCACGCCGCCTTCGACCGGCGTCGAACCGCCCGACAAACCCGTGCCCGCTCCGCGCGGAACGATGGGGATCCCGCGCTCGTGCAGGAACGCGAGCGACCGCGCCGTCTCGCTCGTCGTGCGCGGCAGGAGCACGACGTCGGGCACGCGCCGCGCATACGCCAGACCATCGCACTCGTAGGGGACGCGCCGCGCGCGGCTCGTCGCAAGCCCCGCATCGCCCACGATCGCGCGCAGTCCCTCCGCGACCGACGCGTCCATCAGAAATCGATGCGCGAGAGACGCCAGCGCGCAATGAGGAGCATCGCCACCGCGAACAGGATCGAGCTGCCGATCGAGAAGAACGCGTTGTAGCGCAGCGGCGCCGTCCACCCGAAACGCCTCTCGTACCAGTCGTCCGCGTCGAGGTCGATCGCCGTGTCGCGCTGCGGCTTCAGGCCTTCGAGGAAATCCGTCAGCACGTCCTCGTGTCCGGGTTCCGCCAGCCACGCAGGCGACGCTTCCAGGTCGATTTCGTACATCCAGTCACCGGTCGCGAGGAACGCGCGTTCACGCGAGAACACTCCGTTGGCGCGCTTCTCGGCCCACTTCACGGTCTCGCGCGCGCCCGCATCGCCGACCATGCGCATGCGCGTCGGTCGGCCGTCTACCTCAGGTTGTTGGTCGAGCGACTTCATGAAGTCTCCCGCCGCCGTGCCTGCAGACAGGCGGCGCGTGCGCACCTTGTCCCCCGCTGCTCTTTCGAAGACGCGCGAACGACGCGTGACCGCGATTCGAGAGGCGACGTCGCCGTGTTCTTCCGCGGTCCAGGTCGCCGGCGCTGCCGCCAGATCGACGATGCGCCCTGTGCCGGCGCGTCGCAGGTCCTTGGGATCGTGCTCGATCGTGAGCGTCCCGGTCGTGTCTTCGACGACGCTGGAATCGCCCGCGACGACCAGGCGCAGCTTGCGCGTCAGGACGTCGGCATCGCGCGTCTTGGGCAACACGAAATGGATGCCGTCCCACACCAAGAAGATGCCCTGCACCCAGGCGTTGGGCTCCTTGTTCGACACCGTGTCGTCGCCGGCAGCAGCTTGCAGACGGTCCTTCTCCTGCGAGTGCTCCTTGACGACCCAGTACTTCTGCGCGCAGGCGTTGCACCCGAAGAACAGGATCGCGACCAACAACGCTGCGACGCTGCTACGCGTCAGCACGCCCACGACGGTCGAGAACGCGTGAACCAGCGCGAACACGTACACGAGCGTGAGCGCGCTCCACAGGAAACCAGGATCGCTGTAGCCGGAGCGCAAGAGCAAGCCGACGTGTATGCCGATGACCATCACGAACGCCAGCACGCCGACGAACAAGACGCCCGTCGTGTAGCGCGACAGGAGCAGCACGAAGCGGCCGACGGGCTTGGAGAAGAGCGTGTCCGCCTCGCCTTTTTCGAGCATGCGCGGCACGAAGAACGCTGTCGCCGCGAGACAGATCATGATGCCCAGTCCTCCCGCGACCTGTTCCGTGAAGGCCGCCTGCATGGCCTGGATGATGTGCACGTGGATGTCGGGAGGCAGGGTCTTGCCGCGCACGCCCAGGTCGGCGTACGTGAACTTCCACGTGCCGAACAGGACGTCGATCCCTTCCGGCTTGATCGCCATCAGGAATGCCGGCGCGATCATCACGATCGAGAGGATCACCAGCAGCCGGAACACCATGTTGTCGAGGACCTGGTAAAAGGCGTCCTTGACCAGAGCGAGGGTCGTGTGCGCGTTCATCGCCACTCCTCCTTGCTCTTCGCCGGCGGCGGAACGGTGCGCGCCGTGCTTCGATCGCGGTCTTCGTCGTGCACCAGGCCGATGAACGACTCTTCGAGCGTCGCGCGACGCTGCGAGATCCCTTCGATCGAAACCCCGGCGGCGCGCAATCGATCGATCATCCGATCGAGCTCGGTCGGTGTGACGTGAATCGAGAACGAAGAGCCGTCGATGCGCAGGCCGGTGCCGATGCCGCTCGCGATCTCCGACAGGTTCTGCGGCGGCGCGCGCAGCTCGAAGCGCACCGCGCCCGTGCGCGGCGTGAGCTCGTCGATCGTGCCCTGACGGATGATCCGGCCCTTGTGCATGATCACGACGCGATCGCAGATCATCTCGACCTCCATCAGGAGGTGCGAGTTGATGAAGAGCGTCACACCGCGCCGCTTGAGCTCGGTGACCATCTCGCGGATCGCCGCGCGCCCGATCGGATCGACGCCGTCGGTGGGTTCGTCGAGGAACACCAGCTCGGGATCGTTGACGAGCGCCTGCGCGAGACCGATGCGCTGCTGCATGCCCTTGCTGTACTCGCGCACTTTGCGATCGGCAGCGCCGGTCATGTCGACGCGCTCGAGCAGCGGACCGACGCGCTTCTTCACGTCGTCGGGCGCCGATCCAGCCAGCGCACCGAACAGCTCGAGCACTTGGCGACCCGTCAGGTGCCCCGGCAACCGGTGCGCCTCGGGCAGATATCCGACCTTCAGACGCGACTGCGGGTCCGAGGGCGGGAGACCGAACAGATGCGCTTCGCCTTCAAACCCGCGCACGAGGTGGAGCAGGCACTTGATCAACGTCGTCTTGCCCGCGCCGTTCGGTCCGAGCAGTCCGAACACCGTGCCGCGTCCGACGTCGAGCGACACGCCGTCGATCGCGGCGACTCCGCCCTTCGAGAACATGCCTTTGCGATAGACCTTGCGCAGATCGCGCACGCTCAAGATCGTGTCGCCGTTCATCGGACCAAAGCTGTTCATCGCACGGGACTGATGTTCATTGCAGAGGAGAGGGGCGCGCAGGATAGCGAACGAGCGCGCGGACTTTCCGGCGGCATCCATCGGACAGCGTCTGTCCGCACGAAGTTGTCAGGCGGAATCTGGCAGCAGCAGTCCGTCAGACGGTGAGCCGCGCCGCGCCGATCCAGCCCGCGTCCGAGCCCAGCTTCGCCGGAAGGATGCGCACCTTCGCGAGGCGATCGCCGTACGTGCGGTCCTGGAGTCCTGCGCGGATGCCCGGCTCGAGCACGTCCGTCGCTGCGCCGAACCCTCCGCCGATCACGAACGTGCGCAGGTCGAGCAGCGAAACGACCGTCGCCAGCCCGCGCCCGAGATCGCGGCCGATCGCGAACAGCAGCGCACGCTCTGCACCGTCCCAGGCGCGCGCTTGTTTGGCGAGCAGCTCGAGGTTGCCCGGATCCTCACTCGGCAGGTTCGCGTCTTTCGCGCGGCGGATTCCGGCCGTCGCCGAGGCGAACTGCTCGACGCAGCCGCGCCGACCGCAGCCGCAGGGAGGACCGTTCGGATCGATGCACACGTGGCCGATTTCGCCCGCCATGCCGCCTGGGCCGGCGTACATCTCGTTGCTCAAGACCAGCCCGCCGCCGACGCCCGTGCCGAGCGTCACCATCAACATGTCGGTCTCGCCGACGCCGGCTCCGCACCAATGCTCGCCGAAGCCCGCGCAGTTGGCGTCGTTTTCGAAGAACACGCCGGCTGGATCGAAGTCGAGGCGACGTGCCATCTCGTCGCGCACGGAGACGCCCTGCATCACCTGCAGGTTCGGGCTTTCGAGCACTCGCCCGTGCGCATGATCGATCAGTCCCGGAGACCCGACCCCGACCTTTCCCGGCGCGCCGAGCTCGCGCGCGAGATCGGCCATCCGATCGAGGACGGCCGCGGCTCCTTCGCTCAACCCGGTTGGGATCGAACGGCTGTCGAGGATGCGACCGCGCTCGTCGCAGGCGCCGGCCTTGATCGAAGTGCCGCCCAGATCGATGCCGACGAGCCGCATCGCGGACTCACTCGTTGACGGCCGAGCTCTTCACGCGGCGCGTCACACGGCGGTAGGCCTTGATGTAGTTCTCGGCCGTCGCGTGCCACGAGAAGTCCTGCTTCATGCAACGCAACGCGATGAGGCGCCAGTCGGCGGCTTCCTTGTAGTGCTTGCGCGCTGCGTCGAGGCCCTCGAGCAGGCTGTCGCCGCTGTAGCTCCTGAAGGTGAAGCCGGTGCCGTGACGCACGTCCTTCTCGACGTCGATCACGGTGTCTTCGAGGCCGCTGCCGGAGTAGATCAAGGGCACGACGCCGTAGCGCATGCCGATCGCGCACAGTGCGTTCGAGCTGTGGTAGTGCGAAGGCTGGATCAGGAAGTCCGCTCCGCCGAGCAGCGCATGCGCCGCACCTGCGTTGTAGCTCTCGATCAGACGGCAGCGACCGACGAACGTCGACTCCATCGTGCGTACGCGCTCGAGGATCTCGTGCTTGCCCGAGCCGATGAGCACGACCTCGACGTTGCGCTCGAGGATCTGCGTCAAGACCTCGGCGAGGATGTCGAAACCGCTGTCGGCATCGAACCGCCCTATGACGGCTGCGATCGCCTGACGCGCGCCGGTGTCGAGCTTGAGGTTCTTCTGCAGCGCTTCCTTGCACTTGCGCTTGCCGTTGAGCTCGCGGTCCTTGATCGAGTACGTGTGCGGCAGCAGCGGATCGTTGCTCGGATCCCAGGCCTTGTAGTCGATGCCGTTCGTGATGCCGACCAGTTCCTTGGCGCGGCGGCGGAACGATTCATCGAGACCGTCACCGCGCTTGGTCGACTGCACGCGCTCGGCGAAGCTCGGCGAGTGCACGCCGACGATCGTCGCGTACTCGACGCCGGCCTTGAGGTAGTTGACCTTGCCCTGCAGCTCGACGCCCATCACGTTCTTGAAGACGCGGTGGGGGATGCCGATGTGCGGCAGGACTTCGCGCTCGAACTGTCCTTGCATCGCCAGGTTGTGGATGGCGAACAGGGTGCCCGCGGCGCTCGCCGGATGATCGGGCTGCTTGGTCGCGTACTCGAGCTCGCGGATGATCGGGATGAGCCCCGTCGTCCAGTCCATGCAGTGAATCACGTCGGGCGCGAATCCGATCAGCGCCAGGCTCTCCAGCACGCCGCGAGAGAAGATCGCGTAGCGCCGCCAGTTGTCGGCGTAGGGACCCTCTTCGTCGCCGTACGGCTGACGCCCGCGGAAGAGCGTCGGGTGATCGATCAGGATCACCGGCAGGTCGCCGAGTTGCCCCGAGTGAACGGTCAGCGTGATCTTCGATGCTCCGTCCTTGACGCGCACCTCGCCGACGACGCGCAGGTCCTGCAACGGCTCGATCGCGAGGTCCTGCGAGTAGGGCAGGAACACGCGCACGTCGCTGCCCTCCTGGCGCAAGGTACGTGGCAACGCCTCCGAGACCTCTGCCAGACTTGTCCGGCGGACCAGGGCGTTCAGCTCCGGGGTTACGAAGGCGATTTTCAAAGCCGTGCGTGGAATGCGCGGACCGACCGGAGTCCGGCAGCCTCTGACTGAGTCCGAAGGCGACCCTCGCGAGCGGTTTTGGATACGGGAGAAGACATCAGGTGGCGGCCACTCTCGGGTCCGCGCGGGATGGCTGTCCTGTGAGCGGTCAGGCTAGGAAACTCGATGGTAGAGTCCCAAAGGGCAATTGCAATCTGGAAGTAACCATAATGGGGCCAGTCGGTTGTGACGGTGGCGTCACGGGGATGCAGGGTTCTTCACAGCCACGTGAACGCCGGGGTCGGTGTTTCGACGGGTCCGTCAGGGGCAGGCTGGACGGCCTCGGAATCGGGAAGGCATTGCGGCGGAGCAGGGGAGCGTTGCATCTGGGGGACTTCGATCTCCGTGCACGAGCTGCGGCCTCGCGCACGAAACCAGTGCTCGGTTCCAACCGCCTGATCCGGAATCACACCCTTCCGTGAGCGGCCGATGTCGCAGAGTTCGAGCGTGGAGAACGAACGCGAGCACCTCCAAGCCGATGCGTTCTCGAACGTGCCGCTGCCCGAACGGTCGTGCGGAAGTTCGCCGCTACAATCCCCGGTCGGGGGCCGCTGCTGGGTTCGGCGTTCACCGTGACCTCTTGTGAGCACGCTCCCAAAGCCCGACGCCATGGCGCAATCCCAAACCTCCCTCGTCGATCTGTCGCTCCGGCAGTTCACCGACCGATTGGCGGAACGCACACCCACGCCGGGCGGCGGGAGCATGGCCGCGTGCCTCGCGGCCTGCGGCACCGCCCTCGGAGCGATGGCGTTCCGCTTCACGTCGGGCGAGAAGCACGCCGCCGTCGAGGGCGCGATGGCGCGGCGCGTCGAGGCTCTCGAACGATTGCGCGCTGCGTCGCTGCCGCTCGTCGACCGCGACACGCAGGCGTACGACGCGGTGACGGCGGCGTACAAGCTCGCGAAGTCGTCGGACGCGGACAAGGCGGCGCGCACGGCGGCGATCCAGAAAGCCATGAAAGGTGCGCTCGAAGTCCCGCACGAAACGCTCGAGCTGTCGATCCAGGCGCTGCGTATCGTCGCGGATGGAGTGGGCGACGTGAACACGAACCTCGCGAGCGACGCGGCGACGGGTGCCTCCTGCCTGTGGTCCGCGTGCGAGAGCGCGCTCTTGAACGTGACGATCAACGCCGGCTCCATTCACGACAAAGCCTGGGCGCAGGAACGCCTCGACGCGTGCCGTGCATTGTGCGAGGAATCGAGCCGCCTGCTCGCGTCGGTGAAGACGGTCGTCGCGCGTCACCTCCTTTCCAAGTAGGGCACCGAAGTAGCTTCGTCGCACGATGCACACGCTCGTCCTGATCCGCCACGGCGAGAGCCAGTGGAACCGCGAAAACCGCTTCACCGGCTGGCGCGATGTGCCGCTCTCCGACAAGGGCGTTGCCGAAGCGCACGAAGCGGCCCGACGTCTGCGCGAAGGCGGCTACCAGTTCGACGCGGCGTTCACGTCGTACTTGAAGCGCGCGATCAAGACGTTGTGGCTCGTGCTCGAAGACATGGACTCGATGTGGATCCCGGTCGTGCGCGACTGGCGCTTGAACGAGCGTCACTACGGCGCGCTGACCGGCCTCGACAAAGCCGAGACGGCGGCGAAGCACGGTGAGGATCAAGTGCTTTTGTGGCGTCGCAGCTACGACGTGCCGCCGCCTCTCTATGACACGGGCGACCCCAACGATCCCTCCGGCGATCGGCGCTACGCCGCGTTGTCGGCGCGCGAGCGTCCGCGTGGCGAGTCGTTGAAGGACACCGTCGCGCGCGTCGTGCCTTGTTGGGAGACGCTGATCGCGCCGCGCGTGAAGATCGGTCAGCGCCTGATCGTCGCCGCGCACGGCAACAGTTTGCGCGCACTCGTCAAGCACCTCGACGGGATCTCGGACAAGGACATCATGTCGGTCAACATCCCGACCGGAATCGCGCTCGTCTATCAGCTCGACAAGGACCTGAAGCCGATCTCGAAGCGCTACCTCGCCAGCGACGCAGAGATTTCCGCCGCGACGCACGCGGTGGCATCGCAAGGCAAAGCGAAGCACTGACGCGCCGCGTCAGGAAACGTTGCGGATGCCGGACGCCGCGAATGACGGACGTCGGGAATGAGGGCGATCGTCCGGCGTAGTCGCCGCATGGCGCACCCGATCCTCGAGATGGCCGCCGAAGTGATCCTGGAGATTTCAGGCAGCCTTCCTGCGCCGATTCGCGCCTGGATCCCGGTTGCCGTGGTGGCCTTGCTAGTGCTTGGGATCGTGATCGCCGTCTCCATCTGGGCCGGTTGAGCCTGAGATCGTGGCGACGGCGTATCCTGGCGACGCTGGCCAGCAGCCCAGCAGCCCAGCAGCGTCCACCCCGAAATCGCCCAGCCCAACAGTTCGGAGATGCCCATGAAGGTTGCCGACGTCATGAACCCGGAGCCGGTCACGATCGAGAGCATTTCGAGCCTCGACCGCGCGCTCGAGCTGATGGACCGCCTCGACATCCGTCACCTGCCCGTGATGGAGGACGGACGGCTCGCGGGGATCCTCTCCGATCGCGACGTGCTCGAAGCGACGGGCTGGCGCCTGCACGGAAAGGGTGATCCGGATGGCCAGGTGCGCGCGCACATGCGCATGCCGATCGAGACGGTGAAGCCCGAGGTCGACGTCAACCAGGCCGCGGTCCTGATGTCGCGCGGGCGCGTGGGTTGTGCGCCGGTCGTCGCGGGAGCGGACCTGGTCGGCATCGTCACCGAGATCGACCTGATGCGTGCGTTCGCGCGCGGGCGTCGCAAGGGCTTGTTCGGCGCCGACCAGGATTCGTCCGTGCGAGGCTTGATGACAGCCGACGTGATCCGCGCCGACATGCAGACGACGATCGAAGCCGCGCGCGAGATGTTCCGCGCGAACCGCATCCGTCACCTGCCGCTCGAGCGGAATGGCGAGATCATCGCGATGGTGTCGGATCGCGACCTGCGCCGCGCGATCGGGCAGGGCGTGCCTGACAACACGCCGATCGCCGACGTCGTGCAAGGTGGCGTGATCAGCGTGCCCGCCAGCACGCACTTGTCGGAAGCGGCCGAGGTGATGGCAGCCAACCGCATCAGCGCTGTGATCGTGCAGCAGGGCGAGACGACGGCGGGAATCCTCACGACGTGGGACGTGCTCGATCACGTCGCGCGGATGCCGTGGCGCACGGCGGGAACCGCGGGCGCCTGAGTGGTTCAGTCACGCTCGTCGATCCAGGTCATCTGGATCGCTTCGAGGATCGACTCGTTGCTCTTCTTCGGGTCGCCGGTGAACCCGTCGAGCTCCGTGACCCAGCGGTGCAGGTCGGTGAAACGCACCGTCAGCGGGTCGACGTCAGGGTGAGCGTCGACGAGGCGGATCGCGATCTCGCGCACGTCGGTCCAGTCGATCTTCGATGCGCTCATGTCAGGAGTGCGGCCACTTGGCGCGGTCGAGGTGTCACAAGTCGCCGAGCGACTTGCCCATCAGCGCCTTCTGCGCCACGTTGTTCATCAAGAGCGCGGCGAGCGGCATCGTCGCACGCTCGAACTCGTCGCGTGCGGCCTGCAGTGCCTTCAGATCGTCGCCGCGCGCTGCAGTTTTCGCTTTCCCGAGCGCATCCTGCAGGTCGAGGAAGCTCTCCTTGTCAAGGCCCGCGCGCGCCGCATTGAGGTTCTTCTCGGTCGCCTGCGCCATCGTGCCGATCTCGATCTTCAAGTCCGCCGCGCGACGCGCTTCGAAGTCGTCGCGCGCGTGCGCGAAGCCGGCTTTCAACATGCCTTCGACTTCTGCGTCGGACAGTCCGTTCATCGGCTGCACCTCGATCGTCGCGGTCGTGCCCGTTGATTGTTCTTTCGCGCCGACGGTGAGCACGCCGTCGGCGTCGATGTGGAACTTCACGGAGACGCGCGCCATGCCGGCGGGCATCGGCGGGATGCCGGTCAGTTTGAACTTTCCGAGGCTGCGACAGTCCTTCGCCAGCTCACGCTCGCCTTGCAGGATGTTGAAGTCGATGCCGGTCTGATTTTCGGCGTAGGTCGTGAAACCCTCGGTCGCTTCGCACGGGATCGTCGAGTTGCGCTGGATGATCTTCGAAACGGCGCCACCCATCGTCTCGAGGCCGAGCGAGAGCGGTGTCACGTCCATCAAGAGCATGTCGCGCTTGCCGCCTGTCAGGATGTGCGCCTGCACCGCCGCCCCGAGCGCGACGACCTCCTCGGGGTTGAGCTCCGTGTGCAGCTTGCGACCGAACAGCGCTTCGACGCGCGCGCGCACGGCGGGGATGCGCGAGCTGCCGCCGACGAGGACGACTTCGTCGATGTCCTGCGCGGTGAGTTTGGCGTCCGACAGCGCCTGACGGCACGACTGCAGCGTGCGCTCGACAAGGTCGCCCGTGAGCTCATCGAACTGCGCGCGCGTGATGCGCCGGCGCCAGTTGAGCTTCAGCTCGGGCACGTGCAGGTGGAGGTCCGCTTCGGGATCGTTCGTCAGTGCGATCTTGGTGTTCTCGGCCGCCATGCGCACGGCCTGCTGGAACCCTGGATCGTCCACGACCGAACCGCTGTCACCCTCGGCAGTCCGGAGACGCGCGATCTCGTCGCGCGCGATCTGCGCGAGCCGCTGATCGAAGTCATCGCCGCCCAGGTGCGTGTCGCCCGCCGTCGAGAGCACGCGGAAGACGCCGTCCTCGATCGTGAGCACCGTGACGTCGAACGTGCCGCCGCCCAGGTCGTACACGACGACGTTGCCCTTGTCGCGCTGATCGAGCCCGTACGCGAGGCTCGCCGCCGTCGGCTCGTTGACGATGCGCAGGATGTCGAGACCCGCGAGCCGCGCCGCGTCGCGCGTCGCTTGCCGCTGCGTGTCGTCGAAGTACGCCGGCACCGTGATGACACAGCGCGTCGTCTCGATGCCGCCGAGCGCCTGACAGGCGACGTCGTGCACCTTCATCAGGATGAACGCCGACAGCTCCTCGGGCGTGTACTTGCGCCCGTGCACTTCGAGCTGGATGTGACCGCGCGAAGCAGCACTCGCCTTGTAAGGCAAGGTCGCGAGCTCCGCTTGCACGTCGGAGAGACCGCGGCCCATGAAGCGCTTGATGCTGAACACCGTGTTGAGCGGATCGACGACCGCGTGATCGCGCGCCTCGCGTCCGACGATCGGCGGGCCCTCCTTGGGGAAGTACACGACCGACGGGATCAGCGGGCTCTTGCCCTCCGGATGCAGCACGACAGGACGTCCGTCGCGCCACACGGCGGCTAGCGAGTTGGTCGTGCCCAGGTCGATGCCGAGCGCGAGCGGCGTCGCGCTGTTGTTGAGGACGTTGAGCTCGATGTATCCCATGACGATTACTTGCGTGCGGCTGCGAGGCGCAGCGATTCGATCTCGGACAGCGCGCGATCGACGTAGCGCACGGCGTTGAGCTCGGTGCGCGCGCGCTTCAACTGCGGTGAGCTCGGAGAGGGGAGGGGTGTGAGGATTTGCGCGAGCGCACTGAGCGAATCAGTGCGGCGCGAGTTCAGGTCGGTGGCGAGGGTTACCAGCGTGGGTGCGGAAGCTGCCGGGTTGGCGCGCGCTTCTTCGAGAGCTTCGTTCCACTCGAGCACCTCGACGAGGAATGCCTGCGGCATCGCCCGCTCGGTCTGCTCGTCGGGCCCGCCGAGATGACGGACCAGCCAATCCGCTCGCTCGATGTCGTCGGACACGATCGACCAGGCTTCGTTCAAGCGCGCGCTGTTCGACTCAGCGAGCGCACGCACTTCGGCCGACTCGGTGCCGAAGAAGTCCGGATGGATCGCGCGGGTGATCTTCAGCAGACGCCGGCGTGCATCGTCGCGATCGACGGCGAACGCCACCGGCAGACCGAGCAACTCGAACGGAGTCGCCGTGTCCGGGATCTCGAGCAGGCGCTTGCAACCCTCGCAGAAGGCCGGGTTCCCGGTCTCCGCGCCGCAGTGCGCACAGCGTGTCATCGACGCCGCTTCCGGCATCACACCGAGAACGACTCGCCGCAGCCGCAGCTCTTCGACGCGTTCGGGTTGCCGAACTTGAAGCCGCGACCCATCAGGTTGTCTTCGAAGTCGATCTGCGTGCCGTTCAGGTAGAGGAAGCTCTTCGGGTCGCACACGACGCGCACGCCTTCGACCTCATTGAGCTGGTCGACCTCGCTGAACTGGTCGTCGAAGCCGAGCGTGTACGAGAAACCGGAGCAGCCGCCGCCCTTGACGCCGACGCGCAACGCGGTGGCTTCGGACAGCTTTTGCTCGGAGAGGATGCGGTGGATTTCCTTCACCGCGCGTTCGGTCAATGCGATCACGACTTGTGTGCCTCCATGGCGGCGGGCTGCGATGCGGACTGCTTGGCTTTGTAGTCGGCGACGGCGGACTTGATCGCGTCCTCGGCGAGAACGCTGCAGTGGATCTTGACGGGCGGCAAGGAGAGCTCCTCGACGATCTGCGTGTTCTTGATCTGCATCGCCTCGTCGAGCGTCTTGCCCTTGATCCACTCGGTCGCGAGCGAAGAGGAAGCGATCGCGGAGCCGCAACCGAACGTCTTGAACTTGGCGTCGACGATGCGGTCGCCTTCGACTTCGATCTGAAGCTTCATCACGTCGCCGCACTCGGGGGCGCCGACGACGCCGGTACCGACGGTCGCTTTGGACTTGTCCATCGAGCCCACGTTGCGCGGGTTCTGATAGTGATCGATGACTTTGTTGCTGTAGGCCATGTCAGTGTTCCGAGGTGCGCTGTGGAGGTGAGAGGGAGTGTGCTGGGGGAGTGTGCTGAAGGATTGTGTTGAAGCAGAGTGCGGTTGGAGCGGACTAGTGCTGGTTGCCTGCGGTCCAGTCGACGGTGGAGAGGTCCACTCCCTCCAGCACCATCTCGTAGAGCGGTGAAAGTTCGCGCAGCCGCTTGACCGCCGCGACGACGACGTCGACCGCGTAGTCGACCTGTTCTTTGGTGGTGAACCTTCCGAACCCGAAGCGGATCGAGCTGTGCGCGAGCTCGTCGCCGACGCCCATGGCGCGCAACACGTGGCTCGGCTCGAGGCTCGCCGACGTGCAGGCGGAGCCCGACGACACGGCGATGTCCTTGATGCCCATGATCATCGATTCGCCTTCGACGTAGCTGAACGACAGGTTGCTGTTGTTCGGCAGGCGGTGAGCCTTGTCGCCGTTCAGGTGCACGTGGTCGAGCGCCGTGAAGATGCGCTTCTCGAACTCGTCGCGCAGCGAACTCGTGTACTGCGCGTCCTTCTCCATGTCTTGCTGCGAGATCTCGCACGCCTTGCCGAGGCCGACGATGCCCGGCACGTTCAACGTGCCCGAGCGCATGCCGCGCTCGTGTCCGCCGCCGTCCATCTGCGCCACGAGGCGCACGCGCGGGCTCTTGCGGCGCACGTAGAGACAGCCGACGCCCTTGGGCCCGTAGATCTTGTGACCCGACAGGCACAGCATGTCGACGTGATCGGCCTCGACGTCGACCGGCACCTTGCCCACCGCCTGCGTCGCATCGGTGAAGAACAAAACGCCGCGCTCGTGGCACAGCGCGCCGATCTCGCGGATCGGGTTGAGCGTGCCGACCTCGTTGCTCGCCCAAATCAGCGCGACGAGGATCGTGTCCTTGCGCATCGCCGCGGCGACCGCTTCGACCGAAACGCCACCGGTCTTGTCGGGCTCGAGGTACGTGACCTCGTAGCCACTCTTCTCGAGGTGCTTGCACGTGTCGAGCACGGCCTTGTGCTCGACGAGGCTCGTGATGATGTGCTTGCCCTTCTCGACGTACATCTCGGCGACGCCCTTGATCGCTAGGTTGATCGCTTCGGTCGAGCCCGACGTGAACACGATCTCCTTGGACGATGCGCCGATCAGCGACGCGATCTGCGCGCGCCCGTTTTCGACGGCCTCTTCGGCCTTCCACCCGAACGGGTGGCTGCGGCTCGCGGCGTTGCCGAAGTCCTCGGTGAAGTACGGCAACATCGCCTCGAGGACGCGCGGGTCCATCGGGGTCGTGGCCTGGTAGTCGAAGTAGATGGGGAGCTTCATGATGGGCTCGTGTGGGGGACCGCACCGCGAAGCGCAAGCGTCACGTCGGCGGGCATGGTCCCGTTCAGGTCGATCGAGGGTGAAGTGTGCGGGAGCGAACTCTGCAGCAGCGAACGCAGCGTCGTGCGCTCCATCAAGCTCCAGATGCCGGCGCGGATGCGCGACAGCGGCGAGCGGATCGGGCACACCGGAACGACGCCGCACGTGTCGTGCGCACCGTCGTGGCTTTCGCAACTCGTCAGCGCCGGCGAGCCTTCGAGCGCACCGACGATCTGGGCGAGGGTCAGCTCGTCAGGCGATCGCGCGAGCGTGTATCCGCCGGTCGCGCCGCGTTGGGATTCGACCAGGCCCGCGTGCGAAAGGTCCTTGAGCACTTCCGCCAGGAGTCGGCGCGGGATCGGATAGCGCTCGCTGATCTCGCGCACGCTGACCACCGCATCGCGAGCGGGACCGCGAGTGCGACCTGCCCGATCCGCCATGTGGACCAGGGCGATCAGGCCGTATTCGGTTCTCTTGGTCAGTTGGAGCATTTGGACTGGGCTGTCGGAGGCACGGGCCTCCGGCAAAGCGCACTAGATTAGTGCTATTTGAAGCCAGTGTAGGGCCCTGGGACGCGCCGCGCCAGGGTCGGCGCCCTGAAAATCGGCCCCCTACGGAAGCTGTCGATAGGAACCCGGAAGTCTCTACCTGCTTTCGACCGTGGCTCATCTCGCCCTGGATGCGGGCTCGCTTTCGCTCGGTCCGGCCTCGGCAGCCAGCGCTGGATGGGCCTCGAATTCACGGGTCTGCACGTTCAAGCCCGACCGCCGCGAACGCCGATGAGCAGAAGTCATGGCTCAACTTCCAACGACTGTTTGCATCACCTGCGGCCTGGGCGCAGGTGAGATCGCCCAATTGAACCGACTGCCCAACGGGCAGATCTGTCCGTCCTGCCGCGACCGGGTCCTCGACTCGATACCCGCGGCCTTGCCCGCGTGCGTCTCGAAGTCGTCGCTCGATCTGCGCCTCGAAGCCGAATCGAACCGCGAGGTCGAGTACGACGGCGAAGTGCGGCCCTGGCCGCCGCACGGCTACGGCAGCCGCTGAGACGGCATCCGCTGAGGGAGGTCCGCGCCGGCAGGCCGCGGTGATTCCAGGAGCGCGCGCAGATCGTCGGGCAGGACGACCGGCTTGCGTATCTTGGCGCGCAGGTCCACGCAGGCCAACTCGACGGTGATGCTGGCGAGGTGTGCCTCCTCGACCGTTGTGCCGGCGAGGGGTGCCCCTGCGACGGCGCTGTTGGCGAGGGGTGCCCCCGCGACGGCGCTGTTGGCGAAGCCGGACGCTCCTGCGAGCCGGTAGATCTCCGACTCGAACGTGACCGAGGCTGCGCCGACGCGGCCGATGCGCGTGCGCACCACGAGCTCTTCCTCGTAGAGGGCGGGCGCGCGGAAGCGCATCTCCATGCGGCGGACGGGCAGTCCGAATCCGCGCCGCTCCAGCTCGGCGTAGGAGCAACCGCGCTCGCGCATCAGGTTCGTGCGGCTCTCCTCGACGTAGAGCGCGTAGTTGGCGTGGTGCACCACGCCCATCTGGTCGGTCTCGCCGTAGCGCACGCGCAGGCGGGTTTCGTGCGGATCCATGCCCGGATGATCGCACGCAGGGCCTCCGCGAAGTAGATCGCTGGCCCGAGCCCGCCCGGGCTGTTAGAACGCTCACCCCCCGGGACGCGCATGAGCTGGTCGAGCACGAAGACGAACGAGCCGCGCGGCGATCCGACGATGGCGACCTGGCTCGGCTGGATCGTTCCCGGTGCAGGTCACCTGTACGTGGGTGCTCCGATCCTCGCGGCGGTCGCGTTCATGCTGGTGATGGGCCTCTTCTTCGTCGGCATCCGCTTGTCCGACGGCATGGTGTTCGAGTTCCTCGACGCCGACCTGCGCGGACCGATCGCGGGTGCGCTCACGCCCGAGGTCGGGAACCTGGCGGGGCTCGTCTACTACATGAAGGCGTACGGGTTCGGTCCCGGCTTCATGCGCTCATGGCCGGAGCACATCCACCTGGCCGGGTGGTTGATGGCCTCGAGCGGTTTCCTGAACGTGGTGTTCGTCGTGCACGCGAGCACGCTGGCGCGTCTGCCCAAGGACGTGATGCCGCGCGCGTTCGCTCCGGCGTCGCAACTGCTCGCGGGTTGGCTCGTGCCCGGGCTCGGGCACTTCATGCAGGGCCGGCGTCGCCGCGCCGCAGTCGTGTTCCTGATGTTGGTCGGGCTGTTCGTGCTCGGAACGGTGCTGGCCGAGGGGTCGAACCTCGATCGCGAGCGGCACTTCTACTACTGGAGCGGCCAGTTCATGGCTGGAGCACCGGTGATGCTGCTCGAAGCGCTGCACGGGCACGCGCGCGTCACGCACGACATCACCTATGCGGATGCGGGGCTGGTGTTCGGTTGCCTCGCGGGTTTGCTCAACATCTTGTGCCTGCTCGACGTGCAGGCTTTCGGCCTGAAGCGCGTGCTCGAAGAGGCTCAGCGAGAGCCCGCACCGGCGACGACGACGGCGGGAGCGGCAGCGTGAACGACCTCGTGGTCCACCTGCTGTTGTTCGTTCTGGTCGCGGCGGTGATCGTGGTCTGTGGGGCCTTCTACGGAGAGCCGGACGACGGGCGCGCGCTGCGCACGGTGCCTATGCGCCTCGCCTGGTTCGTCGGCGGATGCACGTTGCTCGTGCTGGTGGTGCTCGTGATCGAGCACACGTTCGCGCGAGTCTGACGCGACTCGCGACACGGCTCACCCGACGCTGTTTGCTGTCGGAGCTTCACTGGAGGAGGCGATAGACGCCGCCCGGCGCGCGCACGATACGGTCTTCCATCTCCAGCTCGACCAGCGCCACCAGCACTTGGGGCGCGTCCAGGTCGAGGCGCGCGGAGAGTTCGTCGGCGGAGTACGTCTCGCCCTCCAAGCTGACGAGGATGCGCTCCGCCGCCGCGGAGAGCGCGGGTCTCTCCTGTGTGGGATCGCCCGCGCGCGCGCCGTTCGCACCGGCAGACTTCGGGAGGATCTCCGCCAGGATCTCGTCGGGCGACTCGACGAGCTGTGCGCCCTCACGAATCAAGCGATGCGTCCCGCGCGACATCGGCTGGTCGACGCGCCCGGGCAATGCCCACACCGATCGTCCCTGGTCCGCCGCCCAGTGCGCCGTGATCAACGAGCCCGAAGCGTGCGCGGCCTCGATGACGAGCACGCCGACGCAGAGACCTGAGATGACCCGGTTGCGCAGCGGGAAATGGTGCGGACGCGGACCCTCTCCCGGATGGAACTCGGACACGAGCAGCCCGCGCTCGGCCAGCTCGTCCGTCAGCGCTCCCGTCGGCCACGGACAGTCGACACCGCTTCCGAGGACGGCGATCGTCGCACCGTTCACCTCGAGTGCCGCCTTGTGCGCAGCCTGATCGATGCCGCGCGCCAGACCCGACACGATGCTGATGCCGCGCTCGGCGAAGGCCAGAGCGAAGCGGCGCGCTTGCGCTTCACCGTAGGGACTCGGTGCGCGCGTGCCGACGATCGCGATGCGCGGCTGTCGCGCGAGGACATCGAGCCGTCCCCGCAACCACAAGCGCTCGGGCCCGCCGTCGATCTCGAGGAGCTCAGCCGGCCAGGACGACGAAGCCCGCTCGATGCACAAGGGTGTTCGCAGTGTTTCCACATCCACGCGACGAACGGTGCGCCGAGCGGTTGCAGGCGGAGTCGTTTTTTTCTCGCGCGCTCGTGGAAAAAACCGAACCGGAAACCCCTGTGTCGAAAACGCCGACGTCGGAATGGCCTTGCCGGAAAGGATGCAGGGGAAACGAACAGTGCCCCGCCGCGAGGCGAGGCACTGTCATCCCGTCAGCCGCGCCCCGAGGCGCGGCCAGGCATCCCGTCATCCGCACCGCGAGGCGCCGCCAGGCATCCCGTCACCCGCGCCGCGAGTCGCGGCCGGGTTGCGAACTCATCAAGTCCGAGGAGTCGCGGCGACCGGTTCCGCCGCCGGCGTCTTCTGGTCGAACCTCAGCGCGAGACCGTCCTCGGCCACGTGCACCTGGAGCGGTTCCGTCTCCGCGACGCCCGCACGCAGGATGTGCTCGGCCAGCGGATCCTCGATGAAGCGCTCGATCGCGCGACGCAGCGGACGCGCGCCGTAGTCTTCGCTGTAGCCCTGCTTGATCAGGAAGTCGATCGAAGCCTGGTCGAGGTCGAGGCGCACACCCTTCTCGCCGAGGCGCTTGCGCACTTCGTTGAGCTGCAGGTGCACGATGCGCGCGAGGTCGTCGTGCGTGAGCGGGTTGAACACGACCAGCTCGTCGACGCGGTTCAGGAACTCAGGCCTGAAGTAGCGCTCGACCTCGATCATCACGTCGGCGCGCATGCGCTTCGAACGATCTTCTTCGTTCGCCTTCGTCGGCGCGGTCATCCGGTCGAAGCCGACCTTGGAGCCCTGCTTCATCTGCTGGCTGCCGAGGTTGCTGGTCATGATCAGGATCACGTTGCGGAAGTCGACGTGACGGCCGAACGAGTCGGTCAGACGGCCTTCCTCCATGATCTGCAGGAGCATGTTGAAGACGTCCGGGTGGGCCTTCTCGATTTCGTCGAGGAGCACCACCGAGTACGGACGGCGGCGCACCTTTTCGGTGAGCTGACCACCTTCTTCGTAGCCGACGTAGCCCGGAGGCGCGCCGACCAAGCGAGAAGCGTTGTGCTTCTCCATGTACTCGCTCATGTCCATGGTGATGACGGCGTCTTCGCTGCCGAACATGAACTTCGCGAGCTGCTTGCACAGGTACGTCTTGCCCACGCCCGAGGGGCCGAGGAAGACGAACGAGCCCATCGGACGGCGCGGATCCTTGAGACCCGAGCGCGAGCGACGCACGGCACGCGCGATCGACTTGATCGCGTCGTCCTGGTGGATGACGGTCCCACCCAGCTCGACTTCCATCTGGAGCAGGCGCTCGGCTTCGGCCTTCTCGAGGCGCGTGAGCGGGATCCCGGTCATCTTCGACACGGTCTCCGCGATCACTTCGGCCGTGACCTCGCCGACCTGTTCCTTCTCGTTCTGCTCGGAGCGCCACTTGTCCTTGGCCTCTTCGCGCTTCTTCTTGAGCTGGTAGGCCTGGTCGCGCAGCTTCGCGGCCTTTTCGAAGTCCTGCGCGGAGACCGCTTCGTCCTTCGCGCGCTCGAGGCGGTCGATCTCGGTCGACAGGTCACGCAGATCCGGCGGGGCGACCATGGCCTTGATGCGCACGCGCGCACCGGCTTCGTCGATGACGTCGATCGCCTTGTCCGGGAGGAAGCGGTTGTTGATGTAGCGCGTCGAGAGCTCGACGGCGACCTGCAGTGCTTCGTCGGTGTACCTGATGCGGTGGTGCGCTTCGTACTTGTCGCGCAGACCCTTCAGGATTTCGAACGTCTCGGCCGGAGTCGGCGGCTCGACGTTGACGGCCTGGAACCGGCGCTCGAGCGCGCCGTCCTTTTCGATGTGCTTGCGGTACTCGTCCAGCGTCGTCGCGCCGATGCACTGGATCTCGCCGCGTGACAGGGCCGGCTTGAGCACGTTGCTGGCGTCGATGGCGCCTTCCGCACCGCCCGCGCCGACCAAGGTGTGGAGCTCGTCGATGAAGAGCACGACGTCGCGCACGCGGCGCACTTCCGTCATGACGGCCTTGATGCGCTCCTCGAACTGACCGCGGTACTTCGTGCCGGCGACCATCAGCGCCAGGTCGAGCACGACGATGCGCTTGTTGCGCAGGATGTCGGGCACGCGGTTCTCGATGATCTGCTGCGCGAGACCTTCGACGATGGCGGTCTTGCCGACGCCCGGCTCGCCCAGGAGCACGGGGTTGTTCTTGGTGCGGCGCGAGAGGATCTGGATCACGCGCTCGATTTCATTCGCGCGCCCGATCACCGCGTCGAGCTTGCCTTCGCGCGCCAGTTCAGTGAGGTCGCGGCCGAACGAGTCGAGGGCCGGCGTCTTGCTCTTGCTGGCCTGTCCGCCCTGGGCCTGCTGGCCCTCCTGCATCGGCGTGCCTTCTTCTTCCTCTTCCTCATTGGAGTCGGCGCCCAGGAAGTCGAGCACTTCCTCGCGCACGTCCTCGAGCTTGACGCCCAGGTTGAGCAGGACCTGCGCCGCGATGCCCTCGTTCTCCTTGATCAGGCCGAGCAGCAGGTGCTCCGTGCCGATGTAGTTGTGACCGAGGTTTCCGGCCTCTTCCATCGAGAGCTCGAGGACCTTCTTCGCGCGCGGCGTGAAGGGCAGTTGGCCCATCGTCACCATCGAAGGGCCGGTCTTGACGATCTTCTCGACCTCCGTGCGGATCTTGTTCAGGTCGATGCTCATGTTCTTGAGCACGTTGGCTGCGACGCCGCTGCCTTCCTGCACGAGACCGAGCAGGATGTGCTCGGTGCCGAGGTACTCGTGGTTGAACCTCTGCGCTTCCTGACGAGCGAGGTTCATCACCTTCTTGGCGCGGTCGGTGAAACGATCGAACATGGTATCTCCGGGGGGTCGTGCAGCAGTGCGGGGAGTGCGCGCGAGGATGACGGCCCGCATCCTGCGCAGGGTGGATCGTAGCTAACCCTTGCTTGTCGGCCTTCAAGAGTCGGGGGGTTTACCCCGACAGCGCGGATTCGGGTGTCCGTGGCCGGCCCGACACCGTGGATTCGTGCCGATCGAGGAAAGAGTTGCAGGCTCTCAAGTCGCGGGCGGGCTGCCCTCGAGAGTCTTGAGCTCGTCGCGCAGGCGTGCAGCGCTCTCGTAGGCCTCTTCGCGGATCGCGGTGTCGAGCTGCGAGCGCAAATCCGAAAGACGCTTCAGTCTCTCGAGGTCCGCTTCGCTCGTGCCCGGGATCCGGCCGACGTGCGTGCGCGCGCCATGCACGCGCTCGAGCAGGTCCCCGATGTGCGCGGCGAAGACCTCGTAGTCCTTCGCGCAACCGAGGCGGCCCTTCTTGCGAAACTCGTCGAGGGTCATGCCGCACGAAGGACAGGTCTGTCCGCCCTTCTTGCGCGTCGACTGCGCCGAGATCTGAAGCAGCTTCCAGATGTCGGCCACGGTCTTCTTCGAGGCCGGCATGTTCGGCAGGTCCAGCGACTGCGCGCAGATCTCGCACAGGTGGCGCTCCTGGACCGTCATCGGGGTGCTCGCAGGACCGGCGGCCTGCGCGGACGCGGGCGTCGATGCGGCAGCGGATGCGCCCGTCGAGTCGGGCGGCGAATCCTCGGGTTGGAGGATCTCGGTCACGTGGACCGTGGCGACGTTCTTGAGGCAGTTCTGGCAGATCATGAAGACAGGGCCCGCGCCCATCCTTAGAGCTATAGCCGACCGATCCAAGATCGTCGAGCTTGCGACTTCGACTCGACTTGGACTGACTTCTCTTTCGCCGGCGATTTCATGCGCTGTCGACCCGGGCTGCGTCACGGGAGGGCAGTGCACGCCGGAAGGCCAGCGCCCGGTCCTTGAAGTTGGCGTACTGGTCGAAGCTCGCGCATGCAGGGGAAAAAAGCAACTCCTCACCCGGATGCGCGAGCGCGAACGCGAGCTCCACGGCCTGCTCCACCGTCGTCGTCTCGTGGGCCTCGATGCCGCCGGCACGGTACGCCTCGGCGATGACGCGCGCCGCAGTGCCGAACGAAACGACACGAGTCACCTGTGCACGACTCGCGGAGACGAGATCGTCGAGTGGAAGATTCTTCGCCTTGCCGCCGGCGAGCAGCGTGACGCGTGGCCCGAGCGAACCGAGCACGGCGATCGTCGAGTCCGGCGTGGTCGACACGCCGTTGTCCCACACGCGCACGCCGCGCACGAGGCCGAGGTCCTCGAGCCGGTGGGGGAGCGCACCGACGCTCGCGAGCGACGCAGCCAGACGCTCGGCCTGCGCACCCAGGATGCGCGCCATGCCCAGTGCCATGAGTGTGTTCGCGTGCTGGAATGCCCCGGGGAGATGCACGTTTGAAACCTCACCGAGGACCTCGCGGTGCAAGCGGAAACGTCCGTCACGCACATTGAGGCCGCGGTCGGAGAGCCGCGTGGTGTAGGCGTCGACGCGTAGCTCGCCGGCCACGTGCCACGTCGCGATGCGCGCGTCCTCGCCCGGCAGAACGGCGTGCCCTCCGACGGCACACGACAGCTCGAGGATCCGGCGCTTGGCGGCTGCATAGTTCTCGATCGAGCCGTGCCGCTCGAGGTGGTCGGCGAGCACGTTGACGATGCACGTCACCTCGACGCGCGGCGGACCCTCGCGTCCGCGCAGCGCATGCGGCAGAGCTTCGAGCTGGTAGCTCGACATCTCGAGCACGACGACGTCGCGCGCGTTCATCGCACTCGCCGACTCGAGCAGCGAGCGTCCGATGTTCCCGCCGAGATGACAGGGCAGACCTGAGCCCGTGAGAAGTTGCGCCAGCGTGTTGCAGGTCGAGCTCTTGCCCTGCGTGCCCGTCACCGCCGCGATCCGTGCGGGACACAGCTCGAGGAACAACGCCATCTCCGAAGTGATAGGTACACCCGCGCCGCGAGCCGCGCGCAAGTACGGGCTGTCGGGCGGAACGGCCGGGTTCGCGACGACGAGCGACGTGCGCGTGAAGTCACTCTCTTCGTGCCGGCC
>JBBQNP010000025.1:0-41794 GCA_038330085.1 Planctomycetota bacterium
GTCGTCCCAACTCGACACGGATCCCGGCGGGATCAGGTAGACCTCGCGGATCGGGCCGCATTCCTTCCAGTGCATGTGGTCGACGAATGCGAAGACGCCCGGGTAAGCGCGCGGCACGTCGCCGTACGGACCGCCGACGAAGGCGTAGACGACCGTCGCGCTGGGCAACACGTCGACGCCGTAGGGTGCCTCGATCGGCGCGTCCCCGTCGATCGGTACGCACGCGCGTGAACGCAGATCGTCGACGCTCGTGTGACCCGGATCGTCGTAGAAGAGCGCGAACGGAGCGCCGTTCGGCTCGAGTCCAGCGCGTTGGGCGGCTTCGAGAACGCCCTTGAGCGCACGCGCGGTCTGGATGTAGCTGCCGTGGATCTCGACGAAGGCGTAGGGCTGATCCAATCTCTCCTTCCAGTTGGCTTGGACCTGGTCGTACGGCGGCAGGGAGACGGGCATCTCCAGGTCGGCCCGCACGGCTTGTGCGAAGCCGCCGGTGGGTGACTTGCACACGGTCGAGTTCGACGCGCAACCACCGACCACAGCGACGAACAAAGCCCCGAGGCACAGGGTGATCACAGCGGCGCGGTTCATACCCGGATGAATCGGCCGGATCGGGCTGAAACCCGACCCGCGATCGCCGCTCAGGCTCGGCCGCAGGAATGTCTGATAATGTACGTTATGACACGTCGCCATGGCGTGTGAGGAGCCTGTGCCTGTGCCTGTCCCTGCCTTGGAGCCACGACTCGCGTGATCGTCCGCGAAGTCTCGGCGCTCTCCCCCTGGCCGGCATCCGAACAGCCCTCCGAGTGCCTGCCCTGAAGGGAATTGCTCGTTACGGACAAGGAACGCGGCCCTAGACGTCTGCATTGCGGAGAGCTCAGTCCCCGCCTGAATGCTGCGGCGCTCGAAGTCCTTCCCGCTCTGTGTTCCAAGCGTGTTCCTTCGCAACTGCGCCGATTCATTCTCTAGGATATCGAGTGCGCTAGGAGCTCGGCACGCGCGTTGCCTTGGCGTCGCGTCACATTTGCGTTTCTGTGGGTTCCCGCGGTTCCAAACTTCGATCAACTCGGTTCAACATGAAGAAATTCCTTCTTCTCGCTTCGCTGCTCGCCATCGGCAGCTTCTGCCTCCAGGACGTGTCGATGGGCCACGGCGGCACGTACCGCGGTCCCGGTGACACGGTTCCGCCCGGCGGCGGCGGCGGCGGTGGCGGCGGGACTGGCCCGTCCACGCCTGGCCCCAGCGGCCCGAGCACGGGTGGTCCCTCTGGTCCGAGCACGCCCTCGGGCCCGGGTGCCGGTCCCTCGACCGGTGGCGGCGGCGGCAAGGCGGCCGGTCCCTCGACGGGCGGCGGCCAGCAGGGTCCCGATCTGACGACCTGGGACTTCTGGTGGGGATTCAACAAGGACCAGTACCTGAACCTCAAGGCCGCGATCTACGACGGCGGGGTCGCGTCGGGCGCGGATGGATTCTTCTTCGGCCAGGGTCAAGGCACCCAACCCAAGAACAGCCTCAAGCCCTCCGACGACTCGATCCGCAACAAGGTCGTCCCCGCCCTCAAGGAAGCACTCCAAAAGGAACGCAGCAACGACATCGTCACGGGCTGCCTCATCGCGCTCGGCAAGATCGGTGACGTCAAGAACGGTGACGACGGCTCGTCCGAGTTCGAACCGATCATCCGCAACTTCCTCGCGGACTCGAACCAGGAGATCTCGGAGACCGCCGCGGTCGCGCTGGGCATCCTGGCCAACGACGTGTCGGTGGAGACGCTGAAGCAGTTGGCGATCGATTCGCCCGAGGGACGCAAGCTCATCGCGCCCGGCAAGACCGAAGTCCCGTGGCGCACGCGCGCCTTCGCGACCTACGGCCTGGGCCTGATCGGCAACCGCACGGCGAAGAACGAAGTGCGCCAGCAGATCGCCCATATCCTGATGGATCTGCTCGAGCAACCCGACACGTCGACGCGCGACGTCAAGGTCGCCGCATTGATCTCGCTCGGCCTCGTGCCGATCGACGTCGACCAGAGCGAGAGCCCGGATGCGAAGACGGATCACGCCGCCTCGCGCCAGAACGAGATCCACTACATCAAGAAGCTCTTCCAGGATCCGCAGCAGCACTACATGCTGCGCGCCCATGCGCCGACGGCGATGGCGCGCCTGCTTCAAGGCACTCCGGTCGTGCTGCGCGACGAGATCGGCAAGCTGCTCAGCGAGCAGATCTCGCAGTTCACCAAGGAGAAGAAAGTCGAAGTCCAGCAGAGCTGCGTGCTCGCGCTGGGGATGATCGGTGACGCCGGCAAGGACAAGGGCAGCGACGACATCCGCAAGAGCCTGATCCGGTTCGCGGACGACAGCGACCAGCAGTCGAGCAACTTCTGCATGATCGCACTCGCGCAAGTCGGCGGCCGCGGCCGCGGTGACGACTTCGAGAAGGGCCGCCAGGAAGCCCGCAACTTCATCCTGACGAAGTTGACCAAGGGCAAGAACCACCTGAAGCCGTGGGCCGGCATCGGTGTGGGCGTGCTCGAGCGCGAGCTCATCAACGACGGTCAGGTCCCCTCCGACGGTGCCAAGTCGACCCTGCGCGACGAGTTCAAGAATGCCGTGCAACCGGACCGTGTCGGCGCGTTCGCGATCGGTCTGGGCATCGCCAAGGACTCGGAGTCGAAGAAGGTCGTCCTCGAGAAGATGAAGGAGACGTCGGAAGTCGCCGCCAAGGGATACCTCTGCATCTCGCTCGGCCTGATGGACGCGCGCGACTACAAGAAAGACCTCCAGGACGTCGTCAACGACTCGACCTACAAGCCGGACCTGCTCAAGCAGGCGGCGATCGGTCTCGGTCTCCTGGGCGACAAGGAGCTCGTGCCGGTTCTCGTGAAGGCACTCGGCGAAGCCAAGAGCCAGGCCTCGGAAGCGGCACTCGCTTCCGCGCTGGGCTTCATCGGCGACTCGCGCTCGATCGACCCGCTCGTCGCGATGCTGAAGAAGAAGGATGGCATCACCGATACCGCGCGCGGCTTCGCGGCCGTGGCGCTCGGCATCGTCGCCGACAAGGAGTTGTTGCCGTGGAACTCGAAGATCTCCACGAACATCAACTACCGCGCGAACACGACGACGCTGACCGGTGAGAACGGCACGGGGATCCTCGACATCCTCTGACGCTTTCGCGGGTGCAGTGCGGGTGCAAGCCCGTCCCCTGCAAGCCGCTCCAACGAATCGACCGCCCGTGACGCAGTGCGTTGCGGGCGGTCGCGTTTTGTGCACTCGCAGAGGCAGCGGAATCCAACCGGGTCGCGTCCTTTCCGTGACAGCTGGCTCGAGCGGGTGTACTGTCGATCACGGCCTGGCATGCCGCTCCGCGCGTTTGGCATCTCGCCTGGTTCGTCACGAGCCTGCCCGGTCCCCCGGCAGCCTGCTCGATCTGGAGTCGCCGATGAAGTGCTGTGTCCGCGTCGTCGCGGTGTCCCTCGCTTGGCTCGTCGCGTCGCTCGTGCCCGCGCTGCCGCATGGCGGCACCTACCGTGGGCCCGGTGGCGGAATCGGGCCCGGCGGGCCCGCAGGCCCCTCGACGCCCGGCGGCAGCGGTGGAGGAGGAGGACCGGCCACGGGAGCATCCGACGCTGCGGGCGACCTGACGGCCTGGCAACAGTGGTGGGCGCTCAACCGCGACGGCTACCTCGAGCTGCGCGCGGCGCTGATCGAGGGCGGAGACAGCCTCTCGCGCAGCGACGCGTTCTTCCTCGGCAACCATGGACCGACGACGCCCGATCCGAACCGCCCGACGCCTGAGTTCGTGCGGGACCATGTCGTACCCGTGCTCCTCGGGATGCTCGCCAAGGAATCGAGCCCGGACGTCGTCACGGCGCTGATCTTCGCGCTCGCGCGGATCGGCGAACTGCAGAGCCACGACGTCGCGACGGCACTCGCAGCGCGCATCGGGAGCGCCAACCAGGAGATCTCCGAGACCGCCGTGCTCGGCCTGGGGTTGCTCGCCGATCCCAAGTCGAGCGCGGATCTCGTTGCGTTGCTGACCGACTCCCCCGCCGGTCGCAAGCTGACCGGACGCGACGACGTGCCCACGCGCACGCGCGCGTTCGCGGCGTACGGACTCGGGCTGCTTGGGCGCAACGCGACCAACGCAGACGTGCGCCGCTTCGTCGTCCACCACCTTTCGAGCGCACTCGATGCGGATGTGTCTGCGTCGTACGACGTGCGGGTCGCGTGCATCGTCTCGCTCGGGCTCGTTCCGCTCGAGCCGTTCGCATCGCCGCGGAAAGATGCGCCCCCCACCGCGTCGCGTGCCGACCAGATCGCATTCCTCACGGGCTACCTCGGCGACGCACGCCAGCCTGAGTCGGTGCGCATCTTCGTTCCGGTGGCACTCGCGCGCCTCGCCGGAGAAGACAGCGCGCTGCGGCCAGAGGTCACTTCCACGTGCTGCAACATCCTCTCTTCAGGCGTGGCGGCGAGCCCCGCGATGCACCAGAGCGCCATCATGGCGTTGGGCATCAGCGCCGACGGCGACGACGATCCGATCGACATCCGTGCGCGCAACCTGCTGCGTCACGAGCGCACGCAGGGCGATCGGCTCGCACGACGACTGGCGTTGATCTCGATCGCGCGATCTGCGGGACGCTGCGGAGTGGGGACGGGCTGGCAGCCCGTGCTCGATGAGGCCCGTGCATTCCTGGGGGCTGAGCTCGCACGCGGGACCACGCCCGAGCGTCCGTGGGTCGGCCTCGCGCTCGGCATCCTGGAGCGCGGCGTGTTGCAGTCGGGCGGCACGGCGTCGACGCTCACCCGAACCGAGTTGATCGCTGCGATCAGCGACTACCCGTCCCCCGTCGAGGCCGGAGCCTACGCGCTCGGCCTGGGACTGTTCGCCGGGCAGAACGCCGGCAAGATGCTGCTCGACCTGCTGGAGGTGACGCACGACGACCAAGTTCGTTCGCAGGTCGCGGTGGCCCTCGGCTTGGCGCGCATACGCGCGGGCATCGAGCCGCTGCGCAAGCTGGCGATCGACGCGCGCTACCAGCCGAACCTGTTGCGCGAGACATCGATCGGCCTCGGCCTCCTGGGCGACAAGGCGATCAGCCCCGTGCTCGTCGACATGTTGCACGACGCGGTCGGGCTGTCCGCGCAAGCGGCGATCGCGACGGCGCTCGGCTACGTCGGCGACGGACGTGCGATCGATCCGCTGATCGCGATGGCGCTCGATCCTTCGCGCAGCAAGGGTTGTCAGGCGTTCGCCGTCGTCGCCGTCGGGCTCATCTGCGATCGAAGGCTCCTGCCCTGGAACACGATGATCGCGGCGGACGTGAACTACTGGCTGCCGCCTTCGACCTTGCTGGACCCGCTCGCGTCGACCGGCGTGCTCGACATCCTCTGACGACGCGCGGGCAAGAATGCCAGCGCGATCAGCGCGGCGAGCGCGCTCCCGACCGCGGCGAACGAGACGACGCGAGCAGAACGCTCCGCTTGGTCGCGCTGTTCGTGCGTGTGCAACAGCGCATCGGCGTCCGCGCGAGCGGTGCGCGCGGATTCGCGCCAGCTCTTGGCGTCGGCATCCGGTTGCAGCGCGGCGGCATTCTCCAGGCGTGATGCCGCACGCTCGGCCTCTCGAGGCCTGCGCAACGTCGTCGCGATGAAGCTCCAGCGCTCCGCGAGCCAAGCGTCGTCGGGGTACGCGTCCGAACCGGACTGCGCTGCACGGAGTGCGCCCTCGAGATCCCCGGCTTGGTGCAGTACGTACACGCGTGCTTCCGCGCGAGCACGCGCATCGGTCTGTGCTTCGGCAACGGCCAGCGCCCCACGCGCGTCGCCCGCGTTCAAGAGCTCGATCGCGCGCTGCAGCGTGTTTTCGCGCGCGTGATCCAAAACCAGCATCAGCCCTAGAGCGACGGCGATCATCGTGCTCCGCCGTCCGTCGATGCCGCCGCCATCTCGATAGAACGCCGTTGCAGCGCCTCGATCGGGTCGAGGTCGTCGGTCAGCACCCGTTCGGTGCCGGGTGTGAACCAGCGCCACGTGTCGGGCAGCGAACCGCCGGCCATGATGCGATCGAGTTCGTCGTCGCCGGACTTCCACGCGGGCGATCCCGGCTCGGGCGGCTCACCATCGCGGCGAGCGAAGAGCGCAACGTTGCGCGAGAACGGCACGCGCACAGCCAGCACGCGCTGCTCGAAACCGTTCGCCAGCGTGCGCGCCACGGCGTCGACGACAGGATCGGTGAAGCCGAACCCCCCCACGTTCGCGGCGAGCCAGCCCCCATCGTTGAGCGTCGCGCGGCACTCCCGGAAGAACTCGACGCTGGCGAGGTGCGGGGGGATCTCCATCTGGTTCGCATAGGCGTCCAGCACGACGAGATCCTGCTTGTGTGCGAGCGTGCGCAACGCCGCGCGCCCGTCCCTGTCCGACAGCACTCGGCAGCGCGGATCCCCCGCCGGCAGATCCATCCAGCGCCGCGCGAGCTCGACGACAACCGGGTCGATTTCGGCGCCGACGAGATCGAGCGTCGTGTCCGGCGGCCGCGCGCCATCGAGGACGCGCCACGTCGTCCCCGCGCCGAGACCCACTACGGCAACACGCCACGCATGCACGTCGCGCGACCACCACATTGGGAGCGCGAAGGCGTTGTAGTAGTAGCCCTCGGGCAAGAGCCCCTTCTTCGCCTGCCACACCGACTGGAACGAGTCGAAGCTCTCGTTCACCTGCAGGAAGCGCATCGTTCGCGCGGGATCCTCGCGCGATTCGACGACGCGCACGCTCTGGTACGTCGACTCGCGCGCTTCGAGCAGGTGCATGCCGCTGCTGAGGTCGGGCACGCGCGCTCTCGGCAGGGACACCGACGCCCCCGCCACGCACCACAACGCGACGAGACCGAGCGTGGCAGTCCGAGCGCGAACCCGTTCGAGCGCGAACCAGGCGAACAGGCTCAAGCTGGCCAGGAGCAAACCGGCGCCGACGAACGTGCGCGTCAGGCCGAGCGAGGGCACGAGCACGTACGTCGTGCCGAACGTGCCGAGCAAGCTGCCCAGCGTCGACACGCACAACACCGCACCCCCCGCTCGTCCGGCCGAGCTCTTCTGTCCGCGCTCGAGTTCCCGGCAGCAGAGTATTTCGCAGCACAACGGCGCGACGCATCCGAGCAGGGCCGCCGGCGGCAAGAACAAGCACGCTGCGGCGGCCAAGCTGCCGAGGTTCACGAGCTGTCCGGCTTCGTCGAGCGCGAGCCCGCTCGGCAGGAAGCAGCGCGCGATCGGTCCGCTCGCGACAGGCAAGAGCGCCGCGCACACAGCCCCCGCCCCGAGCACCCAGGCGAGAGCACGCGCGGGACGTGCGCTCGCCGAGAAACGCGCCCCCGCCATGTACCCGACCGAGAGCGCCAGCAGCACGACCCCGATCACGTTCGTCCACACCGCCGAGCTCGTTCCGAACCACGGCGCGAGCAGCCGCACGGCGGCCAGCTCGACCGTCATCGTGCACAGGCCGGCGAGGAAAGCCGTGCCCAGAACGAAGCCCGGGCCCGACCTCACGGCGTCACTTGTTCTCGCCCGATTTCGCTGCCGGCGGCTTGGGCTTGGGCGGCAGGTCGTACTGCATGTAGTTGACGTAGAAGCGGCCCGGATCGCTGCGCGCGTTGGAGATGAAATCGAGCGCGCGCAAGGAGCTGCGTTGCACCGTCCGAGACACGTCCGCTCCGTTGGCGACGACCTTGACCGGCTTGTCGAGGTCCATCATCTCGTCGTCGAAGAAGATCGTGAACTTGGTGATGCCCTCGCCCTCGATCGTGATCGTGTTGGCTTTGCGATCGAGCTTGCCCTTGATGTAGACGCTGCCGGTCGCATCCGTGGCGACGTTGTCGAGCCAGAAGGAGTGCATCGCCGAGTTGCCTGGATAGAGCACGACCTCGACCGGGTTCGGGATGCGCTGGTGAGCTTGCAGCCACGCCCAGACGTCCGCTTCGGTGGCGTCGTCCTTGCGCGAGAACGTCGTGTACCCGAGCTTCTTGAGCTTCTCCTCGAGAGCGGTCGCATTGCCGCCGGCGCCGGCGAAGAACAACGGCAGGTTGTTCATGTTCTCGACGGTCAGATCCACCGGCGCGTCGCCGCTGCGCCCGATCACGCCCGCAAAGCGATCCGGAAAGCGCGCGGCGTACGTGACCGCAGCTTCGACCCCTGCACCACGTCCCGCGAGGAAGACGCGGTCGAAGTCGACGGCGTAGTTGCGCTGGACCCTGCTGAAAGTGAACAGCAGGTTGGAGATCCCGCTCTCCTGTCCCTGCACTCCGGCGTCAAGCCACGTCTTCGCGTCGGCGGGCATCGGGACGCAGGCGATGATCGCGTTGTCGCGCACGGCCGGATCGACCCACTTCTCCGTGATGTGCTGCTTGGGATCTTCGCCCTGGTCGGGGATGCACAGGATCAGAGGGTACGGCTTCTTCGGGTTGTACTTGGGGGGCAGCCACAGCGCGTAACCGATCTTGCCCTTCTCCTTGTCCTTCGCATTGGCCTCGACGTAGGTCGGCTCCTCGATCAGGTCCACCTTGCCCGGATGCAGCTTCTGTGTCTTGTCGTACTCGTACGACTGCCAGAGCGCCTTGCCCATGTCGGCGGGCAGCGAGAGAGGATCGCGTTTGATGCGCTTGGCGAGCCGATCGAGCTCCGCCTGGAAGTTCTCCTGCGCCTTGTCGAGGCCCTTGTTCGAGGAACGCGCCGTGAGGTAGTTGGCGATGAGCTTGCCGAGCGCGTCGTAGTCGCTCTGCTTGAACCCCTCCTCCGCACGCGAAGCTGCTGCGGTCGAGACGGTCTCGGTCGTGGCCGCCGAGGCCGCAGGATCCGCCGAGCCCAGCATGAGGCCGGACGAGATCGCGACGACGGCCAGGCCGCACAGGATGAAGGGTCGTTGGGACATGGCGCAGTTAGCTTCCTGGATGGGAGGGGTTTCCGACGGATCGTGGGACGCCCATGCGCTGCGGGCCAGGGGTCGAATGCTACCGGGGCAGAAGATCGGGCCAAAGAGGCCGGAGCGGCGGAATCGGACGAAGGAGGCCAGGTTCGCTGCTCAAGGTACCTTTCCGGACCCGCCCACGAGAGGACCGTCGGCGTGCAGCGGCTCCGGGAGCAGCGTGAAGCTCCACAGCGCCAGGGCATCCTCGCGCTTCGGGGCGGTCTCGAGGACCACGCGGGCGAGGAAGCCGGCACGCGTGCGGTCGCGCTCTTCCAGGGCGCGCCAGCCCAGATCGAGCGCGGCCTCGTCGCTGCCCAGGCTGAGCGCGGCGCCCCAGTCCGAGAGCGCGCGGCGCTCGTCGTTCACGCCCGAGGAGATGCGCGCTCGCGCGAGGAACAAGTGCATGCGGGCGTCGTCGCCCAGGTCGCCGTCGAGCGCGTGGGTCAGCACGGATCGCGCTTCGTCGCCGACGCCGCGCAGCGCGAGCACGTGCGCGAGACGTAGCGCCGTGTCGGCACCCGGAGCGAACGCGAACGCAGCGGTGGCCACGCGATCAGCGAGCTCGAGCCGTCCGAGCGCGCGCTCTTCGTCGGCGACGCGTTCCGCCCAGGCGAGCCGCTCGAGACGTTCGGACTGCGAGATCCGCTCGGGCCGCTCGGGCCGCTCAGGCTGCGAGATCCGCTCGGGCCGCTCGGGCTGCGAGGTCCGCGCGGTCTCGATGAGGCGCGCCTCGTCGAGTGCGGCGATCGCGGCCTGCACACGGAACAAGCCGGGCACGAGCGCGCGCGTCGCGAACCAGGCTTCGTGCGGCACCCACACCGGCTCGGTCTCCGGCTCCGTCGCGAAGTGCGTGGGCAGCCCGCGCAGGAGATCGAGGTGGTAGCGGATCACGCGTGCACGACACTTCTCGAGGCTGTCCTTGCGCTTGAGGCCGCCGCGCACACGCTCGTCCGAAACCGTGGAGAGCTTCTTCTCGAGCGCGTCGTACGCACTCGTGCTCCTCTGCATGTGCTCGAGCTGGTACAGGTCCTCGAAGTAGTCGACCCACGATTCTTCCGCGCGAACGGGCGCCGCACACAGGACCAGCAGCAACGTCAACGGGACCAGCGCACGACTCCTTCGCTCGCTCGCGCAGCTTCGACGTGACCGATGCGCACCGCGGGCTCGCCGTGCGCTTCGAGGTGCTTGCGCACGAGCGCTTCGTCCTCGGGTGCCACGAACAACACCATGCCGATGCCCATGTTGAACACCTGGTAGGCCTCGTCCGATCCGACGCGACCGCGCTCGCACAAGAACTGGAACAGCGGCGGAACGGTCCAGCTCGTGCGGTCGATCACTGCGTCGCAGCGACCGAGCACGCGCGGGACGTTGTCGACGAGACCGCCGCCGGTGATGTGCGCCATCGCGGCGATGTGGTTCTTCTCGAGCAGACCCCACAGCGGTTTCAGGTAGGGCTTGTGCACGGCCAGCAACGCTTCGCCGACGGAGGCACCGCCGAGCTCGCTCGGACGATCGCTGATCTTCAACTTCTCGGTCTCGAACAGCACGCGGCGCGCGAGCGAGAAGCCGTTGGTGTGCAGGCCCGACGACGCGAGCCCGAGCAGCACTTGCCCTGGTGCCACGCGCGATCCGTCGAGCAGCTTGTCGCGCTTCACCGCGCCGACGATCGTGCCGGCGAGGTCGAACGCACCCGGCTGGTACGTGCCCGGCATCTCGGCGGTTTCGCCGCCGAGCAGCGCCAGCCCGTTCTCGCGGCACGCGTCGGCGCAGCCCTTGATCAGGTCGCTCGCCATCCGCGGATCCATCTTCCCGACGGCGATGTAGTCCAGGAAGAAGAGCGGCCACGCACCCTGCACGAGGATGTCGTTGATGCAGTGGTTGACGAGATCGCGGCCGACCGTGTCGAACACGCCTGCGGCGCGCGCGACCTCGACCTTGGTGCCGACGCCGTCGGTGCTCGCCACGAGGAGCGCGTCGCCGAAGCCCATGCGCGCGGGATCGAACAACCCGCCGAAGAGCCCGACGTCCCCCACGACTCCGGCCGTGAACGTGCGCCGGATCGATTCGGTTGCGCGCTCGACCGCTTCGTACTTGGCGTTGATGTCGACGCCGGCCAGCGCGTACCGCGTCGCGGTCGCGCAGGTCTTCCCGCTGGTCTAAGAGGGTTCGTTCATGCCGTCTCTTGCCGTTGGTCATGCGGGCGTCGAGCAAAGCTTCGTCTAGCCACGGGTCGAACAACGCACGTGCATTCCCCGCGGAATCAGGGCGATTCAGGGCGACCGAGGCGGTTCGGTCGAGCGCGGAAAGCGATCGTCGAGCACGCCCGTGGTCCTCAGTCGATCCAGGATGCGCGGTCCGTTGTCGAAGCCCAGGTTCGCAGGCAATCCGTCCAGATCGAACCAGGCCGCTTCGAGCGCGTCGTGTCCGGCCTGCAACGCGCCCCCGATCGGCCGGCACAGGTACACCGCCAGGTTCGCCGGCTTGCGCGCGTCCTCCGTGATGAACAACAGGTCGTGGAGATCGAGCACCTCGACCAAGATGCCGGACTCCTCGAGGACTTCGCGCGAGGCCGTGTCGCGCAGGGGCTCGTCGACCTCCTGGTAGCCCGCGGGCAGCGCCCACGATCCCTGGTACGGCCCGATCGCGCGGCGCACGAGCAGCACGCGCCGGCGCGTGTCGATCACGAGTCCGGCCGCCGCGCACGAGGGGTTTTCGAACAGCACGAACGCGCAGGCGGGACACTGGGAGCGCTCGCGTCCTTCGACGTGGGCGCGGACCACGGCCACGCCGCACACGGGACAGTGCTTCGTTCGATGGGGCCACACGGTGATGCTGCGGGCGGACGCGGATCGTTCCAACCGGGCCGCGTGTCCTCTAAGCTACGGTGCGCGGCACGGCAGCGCGACCCTCCACGTCCGGCGGTCGAGCCTCGAGTGTGGACGCGGGACACCACCCACCATGCGAAACCTGCTCCTGCTCGGCAGCACCGGTTCGATCGGAACGCAGACGCTCGAGATCGTCGCGGCCGAGCCGGGTGCGCATCGCGTGGAGGGGCTTGCGGCGCACTCTTCGTGGGAGCTTCTCGTCGAGCAGGCGCGCGCGCACTGCCCGCGGTTCGTGGCGCTCACGGACGACGCAGCCGCCGCCCGCGCGCGGGCCGTCCTGCCGTCCTCCGTGCACGTGTTCGCCGGAGCTGACGCGCTCGCATCGATCGCGCGCGAAGCCGAATACGACATCGCGGTGCACGGCGTCGTCGGCGCAGCGGGCCTGGTCCCCTCGGTCGAAGTGCTGCGCCGCGGCAAGACGCTCGCGCTCGCGAACAAGGAGTCGCTCGTGCTCGCCGGCGCCGAGCTGATGCGCATCGCGCGTGAGAGCGGTGCGTCGATCGTGCCGGTCGACAGCGAACACTCGGCGGTCTTCCAGTGCCTGCGCGGCGAATCGATCGGTCGCGTGCGGCGCATTCTCTTGACCGCTTCGGGCGGACCGTTTCGCACCGCTTCGCTCGCCGACCTCGAGCGCGCGACGCCGGCGATGGCTCTCAAGCACCCCAATTGGAACATGGGCCCGCGGGTCACGATCGACTCGGCGACGTTGATGAACAAAGCGCTCGAGATCATCGAGCTCCATCACCTGTTCGGGCTCGAAGCCGAGCGCATCGACGTCGTGATCCATCCGCAGTCGATCGTGCACTCGATGGTCGAGTTCGTCGACGGATCGGTGATCGCGCAGATGGGGCCGCCGGACATGCGCGGTCCGATCCATTACGCGCTCCACCATCCCGACCGGAGCGCGTGCGGGCTCGCCGGCTTCGGAGTCGACCTTTTCAAGACCCTGACCTTCGAGGTACCCGACCGCGAACGCTTTCCAGCACTCGAGCTGGGTTGGCGCTGCGTCCGCGAGGGCGGCGATTCCGGCGCCGTGCTCAACGCGGCCGACGAGGTCTCGGTGCAGGCTTTTCTCGCCGGGGACATCGCGTTCCAGGACATCCCGCGCATCAACCGGCGCGTCCTCGACCGGCGGCCCGGCAGCGCTGGCGACATTGAAAGCCTTCTGCAATCGGACCGTGCGGCGCGCGAGATGGCGCGCGCGGAGGTAGTCTCGACGGCGAAGCCCGCGCCCTCACGCAGCCTCTCCTAACAACACGGGCCAACAACACGGCCTAGCAACACGCTCTAGCCGCGTGAGCCGGCACGTGGGCTAAGGTGAGCTCCACCGCTCGCGACCCCGAACCCCCTCATCCCACACTGCTCCTCACACCGCTTTTCATGGCTCCGATGTTTGTCCGCACACCCACCCCGCCTGTCAGCCACTGATGGATCACTTCTTCGTCGAGTTCCGCCTGTACGCGATGGTCGCCCTGGGCATCGGGCTCGTGATCTTCGTGCACGAGCTCGGGCACTTCCTCGCGGCGCGCTGGTGCGGTGTCCGCGTCGAAGTCTTCAGCCTCGGCTTCGGCCCGCGCCTCTTCGGCTGGCGACGCAACGGCACGATGTACCAGCTCTCGGCGGTGCCGCTCGGCGGCTACGTCAAGATGGCCGGTGAAGAAGGCGTCGAAGAAGGCCAGGCGCCGCGCAGCGACGAGCTTCCGGCGAAGAGCATCGGTCAGCGCTTCCTCATCTACTCCGGCGGCGTGGTGATGAACGTCATCTTCGCGCTGGTCGTGTTCCCGCTCATCCTCATGGCGGGCGTGCGCTTTCCCGAACCGATCGTCGACGTCGTACCCGGCGGACCGGCGTGGCAAGCCGGGATGCAACCCGACTCGCGCGTGCTGTCGGTCAACGGCAACGACGTCTACGCGTTCCACCACATCATCCAGGAGGTCGCGCTCGGATCGCCCGAAGGCACCGATCTCGTCGTGCTCGATCCGGGCTCGAAGACGCCGCGCAACGTGCACGTCGTGCCGACGTACAACAAGGCGCTCGGTGCGTATGCAATCGGCGTCACGGCACCCACGGATTCCGAAGGACGCATCGAGGTCACGCCCGGTTCACCCGCAGCCGCCGCCGGTCTGCACGACGGCGACGCGATCGTCGAGGTCGTCGGTGGCATCTCCGGCCTGCCGGTGTTCGAGCAGCTCGGCGATCGAGAGCAGACCGGAAATCCCGTCACCTTGCGCGTCAAGCGCGCCGATGGAACCGAGGCCACGGTCACGATCACGCCGCGTCCCGCCGAAAAACCTCCGCTGCGACTGGGCGTCGGACCGCTCTACGGACACGTCGACGACCTGCGCCCATCGCCCTTCGTCGACGCGACCGGCCTGAAGAAGGGCGACCGCATCGCCGAAGTCGACGGCCAGCCGATCCTCTTCGCCTTCGACATCCTGCGCGCCATCTCGCGCGTCGAACAGGGCGCCGACGAAGCCGCGCGCACCCTGCACCTCAAAGTCGAGCGCGAAGGCGCGACCGTCGACCTCACGGGTCCCGTCCTCAAACCCGGTGACACGCTGCGCTTCGACCGCGACGTCGCCATCACGCACGAGAGCGTAGGCGCGCGCATCGCCGTCACGCCGCATTCGGCCGCAGCCGAAGCCGGCATCCAGAGCGGCGACCGCATCGTTTCGATCGACGGCAAGGGGGTCGCGCGCTTCGAAGACATCCTCGAGGCCGCGAAGAAGGCGACCGTCGATGATCCGCTCGATCTCGTGGTCGAGCGAGGTCCGGCCGACGCGCGCACGACGATCATCGCCTCCGTCGCGCTCAAGCCGATCGCCCTGCCCGAGTACGGCGTGAACAGCCGTGAGCCCACCTACATCTACAAGGCCACGAGCCCGGGCCAGGCCGTGAAGGTCGGCATCTTTTCGTCGTGGAAGCTCGTGCAGGAATCGTGGCTCACCCTCAAGCGCATCCTGCTCGGCAGCGTGAGCGGCTCGAACATCGGCGGCATCATCACGATCTCGGTCGTGTCGCACTCGTGGGCGGCGGACGGCATCGCGAAGCTCCTCTTCTTCCTCTGCATGCTCTCGATGAACCTCGCGTTCCTGAACGTGCTGCCGATTCCGCTTCTCGACGGCGGACACCTCTTCTTCCTGCTCATCGAGAAGGTCAAGGGCTCGCCCGTCTCCGAGCGCGTGCTCGGATACAGCCAGCTCGTCGGCATCGTGCTCATCGTCTCCCTCATGGTGTACGTCACGTACAACGACGTCGTGCGCTGGCTGATCCCCCACTAGCCACGCGACATGCGCGCCGCACTGCGCCTCTTGCGCGTTTCGCTCGCACCTTCGGCCGCTGCCGATGTCGTCGCGGGCCTCGTCTTCGCGAGCCACGGAGCGTTTCCCGCCGCCCCACGCGCGTGGTTCCTGATCCCCGCATCCCTCGGCGTCTACCACGGGGCGATGGCGCTCAACGATTGGAACGACCGCGAGCACGACGCCCGCACGCGCCCCTCACGACCCATTCCATCCGGCGCAATCCAGCCCAACACAGCACTCCTCTTCGGGCTCTTCCTCGTCGCCGCAGGCCTCACCTGCGCCTTCATCGCGCACCCCCACAGCGCCTTTTGGATGTCCGTCGTTGCCGCGCTCGCGCTGCTCTACGACTTCAAGGGGCGCGGCCCCATCACTGGGCCGCTCCTGCTCGCCACATGCCGCGCGCTCAACCTCGGCTCAGGCATCTTCTTCGTCACGACGCTGCATCACGCGCCCTTCGACGCCGCACTCTGGCTGCCCAGCCTGGCCTACTTCCTCTACGTGTTCGTCGTGTCGCGACTCGGGCGCATGGAGGATTCAGAAGACGGCGCACCACTAGGCTCGCGCCCTTCGATGCTGCTCCTCCTCGCGGCAGCCTGCCTGTTCCTGCCCCTCCTCGTGCCGCCCAACTTCACCCCCGAACGTATCGCCCCGCTCGCACTCTCCATCGCAGCCTCAGCCGGCCTCATCCAAGCCGCACGACGTAGCCCGTGGACCCGCGCGCTCGTCGAACGCGAGATGGGCGCCTGCCTGCGTCGCCTCCTCATCTTCGCAGCCATCGTGACCCTCCTCCGCGCCGACCACCTACGTCCCGACGCATGGATCGCAGCCGCACTCATCCTCGCCGGCTACCCGATCGCCCACTCCCTCCGTCGCGCGTTCCCACCCACCTGATCCAATCCCATCCCGCCCCACGCGCGCCAAACCCCACCCCCGTACGCCAAATAGATAGACCGGCGAGCGAAAGCCCCGTAAACCGGGCCTTGGCTAGCCGGCCGAAACCGCGCCGTAGGCGCGGAACACCTTGCTACTCGGCCCGCGGCTTCTCTTGGCGCACCCTCCGCTCCAACCACTCCAACGCCGCCTCCCTCGTCCCCACCACACCATCCATCTGCATCGTCTGCGCCTCGCGCAAGATCACCCCGAACATCAAACCCGGTCGCACCCCACGCTCCAACAAATCCGCCGCAGTGACGAACTCCTCCACCACCCCTCGAGCCAAAATCTCCGCACGCTCTTCCGCCAACTCCTCGAACCGCCGCAAGTCCCCACCCACAACCTCCACCCCCGCCTTCGCCAGCCGCAGCGCATCCTCGAAGGCCGGCCTCATCATCCACCGCACACGCACCGACCTCGCCGTCGCCTCTGCCCCTCTCACCTCCCGCTCCAACCTCCACACATCCACCACGTGATCGCGCACCGCCCGCGACGGCCTCAGCCCCTCGAGCCGTGCTTCGGCCTCATCCAAAGCTCCACCATCCGACCCGATCGGCCGCAGCAAAGTCGCAAACCCCAGCCGCTCACCCGGAGGATCCGGCAGTTTCCCAAACAACCTGACCACCCCCTCGACATCACCCGCCGCCTCACTCACACCCGGCAAAATCCTCGACAGCGCGCCCGTCTCTGCCAGCACGCGCACCGCCCTGACGATGCCTCCGCGCTCGAACAACCTCTCCAACTCCACCCGCACCCGCTCCGGGCTGACCCCCCTCAAAGCATCGAGCTCCTTGTGCGCCGCATCCCGCGTCTCACGCGTCGGCTCGAGCTCCAACATCCCCGCGAACCGCGCCAGCCTGACGATCCGCAACCCGTCCTCGCGGAAGCGCGCACACGGATCCCCGACGCACTGCAACCTACCCGCCTCCAGATCCGCCATTCCCCCGGTGGGATCCAACAACTCCCCACCGAGCGGATCCAAGTACAGCGCGTTGCACGTGAAATCCCGCCGCGTCGCGTCCTCCTCGGGGCTCTTACCGAAGGACACCACATCCGGCCTGCGCGCGTCGCTGTACCCCGATTCACTTCGAAACGTGGTGTGCTCGACGTCCATCCCGTCGACATGGATCAGCATCGTGCCGAACGCGCGACCGAGCGGCACCGTGCGCTCGAACTCCGCCTCGACCTCTTCCGGTCTCGCGGCCGAAGCCACGTCGACGTCATGCGTCTCGCGCCCGAGCGCCAGGTCGCGCACGACTCCTCCCACGAGCCACGTCCGATGTCCACGCCGCGCGAGACGGCCCGCTACCTCGCGTGCGACCCGCGCATCGTGCGCGGAAAGGTCTTGCATGGAAGGCCGGCGCAACATGGAGTGAGGATTAGAGCAACTGCGAGAGCAACGGACACGCGCCGCGCTCGAGCATGCGCTCCGTGGCACGCAGTACCGGGCACGCAATACGAGGCGGTAGAGGGGACAGGGTCATCCGGATTGCTCCGGCCCGACCGTTAGGAGGGGAACGATGACGTCGTCGACGGGAAGCGGCAGCCCGCTGCTCCAGGTTTCTGCCTTGCAACCTTCCGTGTTGCAGGGCGCGATGATGCATGGCGGAGTGCCGCACGTCGCCATGGCGAGCGGCGCCGCCTCGCGCGACGCCGTTGATCTTCCCGCAAGCTCGACTGCGACCGCTTCCGATCGCACCTCCGCACGCCGTCTGCCCCTCGTCGACTACCTGACCATCCTCGCGATCGTCGTCGTCGTCGTGGTCGTCACCCTCCCGCGCTTGCGCGGCTTCGCCGTGCGCGAGAACGAAACGGACGCCATCCACATGTTGCGCGCGCTCGCGATGCAGCCCGCACAGGCAGGACGCGACCCGACGGGCAACGACCTGGCGCAACTCGTCGCGCGCGATTCAGCCCTGCGACACCGGCTCGAGGACATCGAATGCCTCGACGACGGGAGCGTGCGTCGCCACGGCTACCTCTTCGACGTGACGATGTTGCGTCCGGGCGAACCCATGTTGCGCGCCTGGCCGTGGAACCATGGGCAGACGGGGAAGGACGCGTTCGTGTGGACCCCGCAGCGCGGGATCTTGTGGAACGCGAACGCAGACGGGCGCTTCAGCGGCCCCGAGAATCCGCCTGCAGCGGCCGACATCGGCGCGCAGTGGGCGCGCATTCCCGTTCGACGCTGACCTTCCGCGCGTCAGCGGACTTCACTTCGAGCGCGCGTACCAGGCCCACAACAAGCAGTTGAGCGCCGGACGCACGCGCGCGTCTTTCACCCCGAGCGTCACGCGCTTCAACAGCGGCGCAGCATCGCGGGCCGGACCGAACTGCGCGATGCGCATGGCAGCCAGCAACACTTCCGGCGGCGTCGAGCGATCGCTCTGCGCGACGTCGGCCAGGAACTTCCGCGTCGCCTCGGACTTTTCGAACGTGCCCGCCATGATCAAGTCCATGCGCCGCACGGGATCGGGCTCGAGCACCCACAGCGAGCGCAAGTACGCCATCCCCTCGCTGCCCGTGTTCGCTGCGGCCGACGTGTACCAGCGGTGCGCGGGCTGACCTTGCACCTGACCCTCCGCGCGCATGCCGATCTCCATCACGGCGCGCGCGGCGCGTTCGAGCGGAACCTTGCCGATCATGCGCACGACGGCGGTCTCCTCGACGAGGCCGCGACCGGACTTGCCAGCGTGCACGTCGAGCAGCGTGTCGAGCACGTGCTCGGCGAGCTTCGCATCGCGTTGCATCGGTGTACCGAGCGCGCGCATGCCCAGCTCGAGATCGTCGCGCGAGCCCGTGAGACCCTGCAGTGCCACGTCCAACGCGGCCGGATCCATCTGTGCGGCCAGAGTCTGCAGCGCGATCTCGCGCACCTTCGGCGACGGATCGGCGAGCGCCGTGCGCAGGAGCTCGACCGTGACGGGGACCCTCGGCGCGTCCGCGATCGCTTGCACGCTCGTGATGCGCACGGCGACGTCGGGATCTGTGTGCGTCACGAGCCCGGTGAGCTCGGCCGCGAGGCCGGCGCGCGCCAGATCCTGCGCGACGAGTGCGCGCCGCACCGGCTGCGACGTGTCGGCGAGCCAGCCGCGCAACTCGCTCAAGGCACCCTCGTCCGGTCCTGAGGCGACGATGGCTTCGACGTGCACGCGCACGTCGCCCTCGAGCTTCGAGTAGAGCGGCCGCAACGCAGCGAGGATCTCCGGATCGCGCGTGCCGATGATCTTGGGTGCGAGCACGCGCACGGAACCGGCCATCGTCTCGGCCTCCAGCCAGCTCACGAACTGGCGCTCGGCGCGCGCGGGATCGCACGCGAGCAGCGCGAGCACGAAGTCCGGCTGAGCCTCCGCGAGCGCGACCGACATCGCACTCATCAACGGGTCATAGTCTTCAGGACGAGGATGCACCGTGATCGCGCGCGCCGCCGCGTTGCGCACGGTGGCGGAAGGGTGCTCGAGCGCACGCAGGAGCATGTCGCGGCCGCTCGTGTCCGTCATGAGGCCGAGCACCTCGACGACGTTCTGCACGCGCGGCGAAAGGAACGGCTCGGACCAGCACGCTTCGAAGAGGCGGCGGAGTTCGGGCACGGCAGCGGCTCCGTACTGCACGAGCTCTTCGCGTGCGCCGTGCTGCGGATCGACGTCACCGGAGCTGAGCTTCGACACGAGGATCGGGATTGGATCGCTGGTGTCCTCGAGGAACGGCTCGGTGTGCGCGCAGCCGTTCATCCACTGCGCGATTCGGTCGTCCTGCCAGGGATCCGGGGCGGTGCTGACCGTGGGACCCGATGCGGTCTTCGCCGGCTTCGAATCTTGCCCAGAGCTGCATGCGGCGGGCAGCAGCGCGAGGCAGAGCAGTCCGCACGCGCGCGAGCGTTTGGACTGCGGCTCGCACCGGAGCGAGGAGGGGTCGAGGCTGTGTCGGATCACGTGGAATCGTCGTCGGGTTTCGTGCGGCAGTGCACGTTCGTCGAGCGGTGTGCGTCGCCCCGGTCGCTGCTCGCGGTGGAACTCAGCCCGCAACGTGCTCCGCAGGGCATCGGACGCCCACTCGCCGGGTCCCCTCAGGTGCACGCTGCCCTTTCATGGTGTCTGGATCTCGCCCAGCAACCCCTGAGCCGACAAGAGCGTCGCCAGCGCCTTGGCGTAGCCCGCGCGCGCGCTGCGTGCGCTCGACATCGAGAGCGCGAGATCCTACTGGAACTGCAGCACCTGGAAGGTCGTCGAGAGCTGGTTGTCGTAGCGCGCCTGCTCGACCTCGAGCTGTCGCTTCGCGAGCTCGAGGCTCTTGTCGGCCGCGTGCACTGCCTCCGCCTGGTAGCGCACCTGACGAACGGCGTCGCGCACTTCAGCGAGGATCCGCGATTCGAGATCGTCGTAGGCCAGGCGCGCCGCGCGCAGCGTGGCCCAGGCCGCGCGTTCGTTGTTGCGCGCCGTGTGGTTGCCGAGCGCGTAGTTGAAGACCAGCGCCGCCTTGTACGTCGGGTAGTCGTAGCGTCCCGTCGTCGTGAGGCTGTCCCAGGAATTCTCGGAGAACCCCTGGCTCGACGCGGTCAGCTCGAGGTTCAGGCCGGCGTTGCGCTCGGACTTCGTGCGCTCGTGAGCGACCTGGTCCGCGTCGATACGCAAGCGCTGCTGGCGCAGCTCGGAACGCCGGTCGATCGCGATCGCGAGGGCGACCTGCCACTCGACACCGGCGTTGGCGCCCCCCGGCTCGGGCAGCGCCGTCGTCGGAACGATCGCCGTGTTCCACCAGGTCTTGTCGATCCCCGGCCGCAGGAGTTGTTTGAGATCGTCCGCGGCCTTGCGTCGGTCGACGTCCGCGCGCAGTCGAACTTCCTCGCGGCGCGCAACCTCCGCCTGCGCCTGCAGCACTTCGAAGTCGGTGCCTGCGCCCGCGTCGAGTCGGCGCTGGTTCTGGTCGACCTGCTGCTTGGCGAGGTCGAGGCTCGACTCGGCGACGCCCAGCGTGTCGTTGGTCCCGACGAGATTCCAGTAAGCGAGGCTCACGTCGAGCAGGAGCTTCTGCCGCGTCTGACGCAGCACTTCGTCCTCGCGGTGCGCGTCGAGCTCGCTCTGGCGCTGCAGTGAGGTCGCGTATTCACGCCAGGCACCACGCAACAAAGGTTGCGTGTACTGCAGCGAGAGGATGTCCGTCGTCGACAGCGGTGCGACCTGGAACGCGCTGTTCGTGCTCGTGTAGACCGAGCCGAAGTGACCGCGGAACGTGCCGCCGGTCGCCGCGAAGGGCTTGGTCAGGTCGAGCGAGAACTCCCGATCGTTCTGGCTCGATCCACCGAACACATCGCGCGGCTGGAACTGGGAATCGGTGACGCCGGCGCGCGCGTCGACGACCCAGTCGAAGGCACCCCACGTCGATTTGTGGTTGAACCAGACGACCTCGTCGTTGACGGACTCGATGCGCAGGCCGAGGTTGTTCTCGAGCGCGATCTGCTGCGCCGATTCGAGCGTGAGCTCGAGCGTGGTCTCGCCCTCGAGATCGGATGCAGCCTGACCGCCGACGGCCTTTTCGGGCGTGGGCGCGTCCTGCTCATCGGCCTGCACCGGTGGCTTTGCCTCCGGCGTCTGCAGCGTCGTCGGGGGAGACGTCGACGCGGGATCCTGCGCGGCGCGCGAGGTCGGGCTGGATGCTGCGAGCAGTGTGCTGCCGAGGATGGCGCACGACAGCGCGCGCGCTCGTGTCGGGGGGGACATGCGGGCAGGGAGGATAGACAACGCGTTGGGCAGGGGCCACGAGTGGATCCTTGGGATCGCTGCGGCGACGCCCTTGCGCAGCAGGACATGCCAGGATTTTCAGTCTTCTTGCGGTCGATGGCCCTCGATGACGCCCGGCAGTCCCTCCTCGATGCGCTCGTCGACGTCGAGTTCGACCTCGGAGTGCACTCCTTTGACAAGCGCTCGCAGAGCCGCCGCGATCGGATCCGCGCTGCGATCGCCGGAGAGAACGCCGACCGCGATGCGCCGCTCGTCGAGGCCGGTGACCTCGATGCGCACCGATAGAAGCGGACGCGGCAGCACGTCGGCGACGCGCTCGGCCCACTCGATCACGGTGACGCCCGACTCCCCCACCCATTCCAGGCCGCCGTCGAGCAGGAACGCGCGCTCGCGGCCCTCCATCCAGGCGTCGAGGTGATGGAGATCGAGGCGGCCCGCGTAGCTCTGCAGAAGTGCGTAGGTCGGGCTGCTCACGTTGTCGCGCACGCCCAGGCCGCGGGCGAGGCCGCGCACGAAGCAGGTCTTGCCGGCGCCGAGGTCGCCGTCGAGCGCGATCAACGCGGGCACGTCGAGCGCGCGGCCGATCTGCTCGCCGAGGAGCTCGGTCGCGGTGCTCGAGTGCGAGCTGAAGGTGCGCTTGTCGTCGAGCTCGAGCGTCATGAACGAGTGCCTCTGGTCCTCGGGACGCTCGGGTGCATGCGACCGTGCTCGAAGGCTCTGCCCTCGAACCCCGGGCGGTCGCGTGACCAACGCCGACGTGTGCCGCGCTCGTCGACGAGCCAGAGTCCGCTCCCCGGTACGACACGGCCGATTTCGTGCCAGCCCTGCGTGTGTGCGTGCGAGACGGCGAGCGCTTTCGTGAGCGCACGTGCAGACAACGTGGCAATCAGCTCGTGGTCCTCGCCGTCGTGCAGCGCGTGATCGAGCGCTGTGCGTCGCGTGTGCCGCGCCAACTTGCGCGCGTCCGCGTGGATCGGCACGCGCTGGACGTCGAGCTCGATGGCGACGCCGGATGCGCGCGCGAGGCGGAAGAGATCCCAGGCGAGCCCGTCGCTGACGTCCATCAGCGCGGTCGCACCGTGTTCATGGAGCCGGATGCCCGCGTCGATGCGCGGTGTGAACGACAGATGCCGCCCGAGGAGGCTGCCGCCGACGGGGCCCGTGAGCAGCACGCGCTGTCCGACGCGCGCGCGATCCCGGCCCGGTGGTCGGCCCTTGCCCGTGAACGCACCGATCGCAGTCACCGTGAGGCGCGCGGGGCCTGCACTCGCGCACAGATCGCCGCCGACGAGGTCTGCGCCGACGGAACGCGCCGCTTCGCGAACACCCTCGATCGCGTGCTCGAGCCACGTCTGCGCGAAACGAGACGGCGCGTCGAGCGCGAGCAGCACGGCGCGCGGGCGTGCTGCGGTCGCCGCGAGGTCGGAGAGTGCGCGCGCGCAAGCCTTGCGTCCGACGGCGCGCGGCGAGGCCGAGCTTTGGAAGTGCACGCCCTCGACGCACTGGTCCGTGCACACCACCGCACGCCCGCCCAGATCGCGCAGCACCGCCGCGTCGTGACCGGGGCTGCCGGCGATCCCGCGCGGACGCGGCGAACGCGCGAACCAGCGGTGCAGGCTGTCTTCGCTCCAACTCATCTGGGGCTCATTGTGCGCGCGCGGATCTCGTTGTCACGCGCATCCCGCGGCGCGCAGTGCCTCGAGATACTGCGTGCACGCGGTCGCCGGGCGCAAGGCGCGCACGATGCCCCCGAGCACGGCCATGCCCGCGGCGCCGGACGCGATCACACCGGCAGCGTGCTCGGGCTGCAGGCCGCCGAGTGCCCACACCGAGAGCTTCGTGCGGCCTGTCGTGAGCGCAAGACCCTGGAGCCCGACGGGTTCCTGCACCCCGCGCTTGCTGGTTGTGTCGAAAACAGGCCCGAACAGGAGGTGGTCGCAGTCGTTCCAGGCCTGCGCCTCGTCGTGCGCGTGCGCGGAGAATCCAATCGCGATGCGGACGCCCAACACGGAACGCGCCGCGGTCGGCGGCAACGAGCGGAACCCGAGCTGCACCGCGTCGGCGCCGCATTCCTGCGCGAGGTGCACTCGGTCGTGCAAGGAGAGCCAGCCGTTTCCGAGGAGTGCGCGCAGCTCGCGCGCCAAGGTGAGCGTGGCGCGGTCCGAGAGGTTCGGTTCGCGCAGGATCACGCCCTTCAACCCGGCGCGCACGCACGCCTCGAGCACGCGTACGAACTGATGTGCGTGCGCTGCGTCCAGGTCGCCGGGTGTCAGCGCGATCAAGGACGGAGGAGACACTGCCTGCCCTACTCGTCGATCTCCACCAGGTACCCGAGCTCGCGCAGCAGGGACTGCGTGCGCCGCAAGGTCGCGCCGGTGCGCAGGCGCGCGTGCCGCTCGCTGCGCTCTTCGGACGCAGGCTGTTGCGGTAGGAGCAGCGGTCGCACGCCCGGGTCCGCGCGGAAGCGCGTCATCAGCTCGACGTCTTCCGCCGACACGACGTAGTCGTCGGACAGTTGCATCACGCCGGCGTGCACGGCCCAGTCGCGGATGGAATAGAGCACGTTTTGCGGCACCGGCGTCCGCGAGTGGCTCTCGAGCGTGTGCACGATGCGCTTCAGGTACATGCCCTCCGAGAGCGCGCGCTGGATCGAGCGCTCGCTGATCTTGAAGTGCATCACGCTGCCGATCTTCTCGCGCGTGCAAAAGCGGTCTAGATCGTGGATCAGCTCCGCGTCGTCGCCGGTCGGGAACAACACGACCTCGAAATCGGGCGTCACGACGAGGCTGCCGACGAGCGGCGTGCCTTCGGGAGATCCGTCGGAGACACCGAGCAGTCGCGCGCCCGTGCGCGTCAGGCGCATCGCAACCGGACGACCCGACTTGTCGTAGCCGAGGTCGACGATGCCGAGCAGGTACAGGCGCTGGCGAACCCACGACACGAGGTTCCACGCCAAGCGCTGGATGTCGTCCATCGGCGTGTACTGCCCCGACTGAAAACGCGACGCGAAGAAGTCGTCGACGGCCAGGTCATCGAGGCTGCACAGGTACGTGTTGCGCGCGAGGAACGGCACGTACATCAGGTCGTACCAGACGAGCGGTTCGACGCGCTTCAAAAGGCGCATGAGGATCCGGCGCATGCGCACCTGGTGGTAGTACTCGCCCGAGAGATCGCGCTCTTCGATGCAGTACTCCAACAAGATACGGAGCTTCTCCTCGAGCGCGTGCGGCTCCCACTCGCGTCCCCTTGCGGTCAACGCGAACGTGCGCTCGCCCGTCGACTCGATCAGGTCCGCGTGACGCGCGAAGCGGTAGATGAACGAGAGCACGTCGGCGCGCGCGAGCTCGCGACCGGGGTTTGGGATCAGGTCTTCCTGGATGCGTCGCTCGGTCGTCTTGAAGATCTCGCCGCGCACCGTGAAGCGCACGTCGTGCTCGAGGATGAACGCGATGAAGCGCGTGATGTTCGACACGAGGTCGACGCCGAGACCCGCTTCTTCGTGCGGACGGTCCGGGTCGCCGGGCACAGCGACTCGGCGCAGCCACGCGAGAGCGACCTCGTTGAACACGAGCAGCGTCTCGTCGTTGTGCTGGATGCCGTAGCGTCCGAGCTCGAGGCGCTCGACCGTGCCGATCATCGACTCCTCGAGCGCGTGACCCCAGCGCCGCCCGTCCCAGGGAATCGACGTGTCCATGCGCTCGAACAGGTTCTTGGGCAGGATGCCGCCGAACTCACCGATCGTCTTCTCGACCAGTTGTCGGAGACCGTCGGGCAGGCGCTCGATGCGCGCGACGGCCGCAGCTTCGTTCGCGTACATCTTGTACATCTCGCGGATGCGCGAGGGCGGCGTGCGCGAGCTCTTGGCCGGGTCGTCGTAGATGCGGTCGATGTGTCCCCGCAACGAGAAGATGTCGAAGATCCCGCGGCGGCGCGCGCGGCGCTGGCGCAGGATCGAGTCGCCGACGTCCGTGGGCACGCAGTAGGAGCGCAGCCCGAAGGTCGTCACGTTCTGGCTCTTGCCTTCGACGAGCAGCGCGTGACGCTCGAGCACAGCCAGGCTCGCCTGCAAGTCGTAGTTCGACATGTACGCAAGGTTGCGCGCGTTGACGAGGTCCGCCATCGTGCACTGGTACCGAGGGTGCTCGAGGTGCAAGTCGAGGATCGACAAGAGTCGCCGCGGCAACGAGGTCACGCGCGCTTCGACCGTCCCCGGATCGGCCATCCACTCCGACACCTGTTTGCGCAACTCGCTGTGATCGTCGGGGATCTTCGCCACGCGCTGGCCCGACCAGAAGCGGAAGAGCTCTTGGAGGTCCGCAGCCGGCAACACCTGGACTGCGTCGCAGGAGCGCGGTCGAGCCGCACGCGCAGTGTCTTGATGAGGCGTGCCGCTCGCAGCTCCGTTCGACGCGTGGGGCACGCCGTTGGCGTGGGCGGTGACGTCGGGAACGGCCTCGATCCGCAGCTTTTCCGCCCGAGCTGGACTTGCGCGCTTGCGGTCGGCGCGCGCCGAGTCCTCGCCGGCGGCGCCGTCCCGCGCCGTGTTGTCGGGCTGGCTCATCGCGCGGCCGCCTCGCCGTCGGGCACGATCGCCTGCGCTTCGATGATCGAATACGTGTAGCCCTGCTCCGTGAGGAAGAGCTGACGCCGCTGCGCGAACTCCTGGTCGCGCGATCCGAGCGTCACGACCGAATAGAAGGCCGCACCCGAACCGTCGCTCTTGGGGCGCAGGATCCGACCGAGGCGTTGCGCTTCTTCCTGACGCGACCCGAACGTCCCCGAGATCTGGATCGCGACGTTCGCGTCGGGCAGGTCGATCGCGAAGTTGCCGACCTTCGACACGAGCAGGAGCGTGATCTCCCCCGACTTGAACGCCGAGTAGAGCCGCTCGCGCTCGACCGTCGGCGTCTTGCCGGTGATCAGCGGCGCCTTGAGGTGACGCGCGAGTGCCACGAGCTGCTCGATGTACTGCCCGATGACGAGCACGTGCGCGCCCTGGTGACGCGCGATCAGGTGCTCGATCACGGCGGTCTTCGCGGGGTTCTCCGAGGCCACGCGGAACTTCCCGCGCGCGTCGGCCGACTGGTACTGCGAGCGCCACGCCGGGTCGAGCGGCACGCGCACTTCGATGCACGAAGCGGTGGCGATGAAACCCTTCTGTTCGAGCACCTTCCACGGCACGTCGCAGCGCTTCGGTCCGATGAGGCAGAACACTTCGTCTTCCTTGCCGTCCTCGCGCACGAGCGTCGCGGTCAGACCGAGACGCCGGCGAGCCTGCAGCTCCGCCGTGACGCGGAACACGGGCGCCGGCAGCAAGTGCACTTCGTCGTAGATGACGAGGCCCCAGTTCTCTTTGCTGAAGATCGAGAAGTGCTCGAACTCCCCCGTCTTGCTGCGCCTCCACGTGAGCATCTGGTACGTCGAGATCGTCACGGGCGCGACCTGCTTGCCGTCGCCCGTGTACTCACCGACCTGATCGGGCGTGAGGCTGGTCTTGTCGAGCAGCTCTTCGCGCCACTGCCGCACCGCGACGGTGTTGGTGGTCAGGATCAACGTCTTCGTGCCGACGAGGTTCATCACGCCCATGCCGACGACGGTCTTGCCGGCGCCACACGGCAGGACGACGACGCCGCTGCCGCCGAGCACGGATCCGCCGGCGTAGAACGCGCGCGCCGCTTCGGACTGGTAAGGACGCAAACCGAACGGCATGCCCGAGAGCGTGGTGTCGCGCAGCGTGATCGTGAGCGGATCGCCGTCGAGGTAGCCGCCGCGGTCGTCGACCGGATAGCCGATCTTGATCAGCGACTGCTTGATCGTGCCGCGCGCGAGCTCATCGACGAACGCGCGTCCGTCTTCGTCGATCACGAGCAGCTTGCGAATCTGTGAGAACCCGAGCACGTCCTGCAGTGCGGTCTTCGAGTTCGACACCAGCTCGAAACCCGCACCCCCGTCGGTGCGGCGCTCGATGCGCAGGAGACCGTAGCGCTCCATCCAGCCGCGGACTTCGGCAAGCACGTTGCGCGGCACGGGCACGCACGAAAAGTCCTCGAGGATCTGCTCGATGCGATCGGGCGTCACGCCCAGCGCCGCCGCGTTCCACACCGACACGGGCGTGATGCGGTACGTGTGCAGGTAGTCGGGGCTCTTCTCGAGCTCGGCGAACAGCGCCAGTTGATCGCGCGCCTCGGCAAAACGCGGGTGCTCGACCGTCAGCGGACGACCGGCTTCGTCCTTGGCGGGCTTGCCGCTCGCGTCGTACTCCGCGATCACCGTGTGCAGCATCAGCGAGCGGTCGCTCTGCACGATCAGCGGGTTGTCGGGGCGCATCATCCGACTACCTTCTTGCGCTGCGGGCGCTTGGCGGAGGTGGTCGAGGGCAGCGGGGCGCCCTTCCCGACGGCAGAGCTCTCGTCGGCGAAGAGGAACGGCCCCGTGATCGACGCGGGGTTCGCCGCCAGCTCGCGCGGGGTGCCGATCGTCACGATGCGTCCGCCCGCTTCGCCGCCGGTCGGGCCGAGCTCGACCAGGACGTCGCACGTCGCCAGCAGACCGGCGTGGTGCTCGATGAGCACGACCGCGTTGCCGCGTTGTGCCAGTCGATCGAACACGTGCACGAGGTGCACGACGTCGCTCGTCGACAAGCCCGTGCTCGGCTCGTCGAGGATGATCACGCTGCGCGCGCTGTCTTGCGCGCGGAAGAGTTCGGAGGCGAGCTTGAGACGTTGCGCCTCGCCACCCGAGAGCGTCGTCGAGCTCTGGCCGAGCTGCAGGTACGAGAGACCGACGTCGCGCAAGGTGTCGAGCACGACCGAGATGCGCGGCTGGTGCGCGAGGAACTCGCGCGCCTCCTCGACGGTCAGCTCGAGCGCCTCGGCGATGTTCTTGCCGCGCCAACGCACTTCGAGGACTTCGGGCGCGTACCGTTTTCCGTCGCACTCTTCGCACGGCAGCCACAGGTCGGCGAGGAACTGCATCTCGACCTTCGTCGCGCCGCGTCCTTCGCACGCGGGGCAACGACCGCGCGGGCTGTTGAACGAGAAACGTCCGGCGTCGAAGCCGCGGATTTGCGCGTCGGGTGAGCGCGCGTACAGCTCGCGCAGCGGCTCCATCAACCCGGTGTACGTCGCCGGGATGCTCGCCGGCGTACGACCGATCGGGCTCGCGTCGACGACGACGGTGCGCAGCGATCCGCCCGGCGCGCCGTGCAGCCGCTTCCAACGCCCATCGGGAGCTTCGCCTTCGAGCGCGGGCACGAGCGTGTCGAGCACGAGGGTGCTCTTGCCCGATCCCGATGGACCGCACACGCCCGTGATCTCGCCGAACGCGAGCTCGAAGTCGACGTTCTTCAGGTTGTGCGTGCGCGCGCCGACGATCTTGACCGTCTCGCGCGGTCCGCGCTCAGGCTGCTTCGCGTCGCGCACGAGCGCGATGTCGCCGCGCATCGCCGCACCCGTGAGCGACGTCGGGTGCTTGCGCACGTCGGCCGGCGTGCCCGACACGACCACGTTGCCGCCGTGGATGCCCGCACCTGGTCCCATGTCGACGATCCAGTCGGCGCGCGCCATCAAGCTCGAGTCGTGCTCGACGACGATCACGGTGTTGCCGCGCTCGCGCAGCTCGAGGAGAGCGTCGGTGAGCTTGGCGACGTCCGCCGGGTGCAAGCCGACCGTCGGCTCGTCGAGCACGTAGCAGACGCCCACGAGCTGCGAACCGAGGCTCGCCGACAAGCGCACGCGGCGCGCTTCGCCGCCCGACAGCGTCGACGTGTGGCGGTCGAGCGTCAGGTAACCGAGCCCGACGCGGTCGAGCAGTCCGAGGCGCGAGCGGATCTCGGCGACGACGGCTTCGACGCCCGCACCGAAACGCTTGGCGGATTCGAGCTCGCTGATCCACGTCAGCGCATCCGCGACGGAGCGATGCAGCAACTCCGGCAGCCGCAGCTTGCCGATCGTCACCGCGCGCACGTCCGCGCGCAGACGCTCACCTTGGCAGGCCGCGCACGTGCGCCGCGTCATCGTCGTCTCGAGGATCGCGGACCACTCGGGGTCCTCGGTCTTCGCGTGCCACGCGTCGACGTGTCCACACAGGCCCGGCCACGCGGCGACGAAGGTCTCTTCGATCTCGGCGTGCGCGGTCGAGCGCTCGATCTCGACCTTGTAGCTCTTCTTCGCGCCCGTGCCGTAGGCGATCAGCGCACGCTGCTCGTCGGTGTAGTCCTGCCACGCGGTCGTGAGCGGGATCTTGTGCGTGCGTGCGACGGTGCGCAGCAGCATCTCGTAGTAGCCCTTGCCCTTCGACAAGTAGCGCCCGAGCTTGCCGTGCAAGGCACCGTCCTCGATCGACTTGTCGGGGTGCGTGACGAGCAAGGCCGCGTCGCACGTGACCTTTTCGCCGAGGCCGTCGCACTCCGGGCACGCGCCCACGTGCGTGTTGAACGAGAAGTGGCGCGGCTCGAGGTCGCCGTCGATGTGGAAGCCGCACTGCGGACACGCGCCGCGTGTCGAGTAGAGGTGGCGCGCGCCCTCTCCTGCGCCGCGCACGACGACGCCGACCATGCCGCCCGACACGGACTCGGCTTGCTCGACGGCTTCGGCGATGCGTGCACGCGCACTCGCGTCGAGCTTCGAGCGATCGATGACGAGGTCGAAGGTCGCTTTCGGCACGAGCGTTTCGACGGCGGCATCGGCGTCAGGGAGTCGCACTTCCACGCCGTCGACGAGCGCGCGCACGAACCCCGCCGAGCGCCAGGCCGACATGCGCGCCGAGATCTCGGACGCTGCATCCTCGGGGATCGCGTGCACGCCGCCGAAGATGGGCGCCACGATCCAGCCAGCTGCACCGGCCGCATCCGCGATGATCTTCTTCGCCACGCGCGACGCATCCGAGCGCTCGAGCTTCTCGCCGTGGAACGGACAACGCCGCGTGCCGTCGCGCGACCACAAGACGCGCAGGTGGTCGTGGATCTCGGTCGTCGTCGCGACGGTGGAGCGCGGATGTCCGCTCGAAGTGCGCGCTTCGACGGCGACCGACGGGCCGAGACCGTCGATGCGCTCGACCGGCGGACGGTCTTTGGTGCCCAGGAATTGGCGCGCGTACGTCGACAAGGACTCGACGAAACGTCGGCGACCCTCGGTGTAGATCGTGTCGAGCGCGAGCGAACTCTTGCCCGATCCGCTCGGCCCCGTGACGACCGTCATCGCATCGCGCGGTATCGACACGTCGACCGACTTCAGGTTGTGCGTGCGCGCGCCGACGACGCGCAGGTGCGTCGCGGGCACGACGATTTCCCTGCCGATCGGCTCGGCTTCTGGGATGCTGCGGCCCGTGCGGAACGCCTTCAGCGCGACGCCCGTGTACGAGCGCTTCACGTTCTCGACCTCTTCGGGCGTGCCTTGCGCGATCAGCTCGCCGCCCTCTTCGCCGCCTTCGGGACCGAGGTCGATCACATGGTCGGCCGCGAGCACGAGGTCGAGGTTGTGCTCGATGACAAGGACTGTGTGGCCGACATCGACGAGCTTCTGCAGCGCCGCGACGAGGCGCGCGACGTCCTGCATGTGCAAGCCCGTCGTCGGCTCGTCGAGGATGTAGAGCGTGTGGCCGCGCGGCTTCTTCTGCAGCTCCGAAGTCAGCTTCAATCGCTGTGCTTCGCCGCCCGATATCGTCGTCGAGGGTTGTCCGAGCGTCAGGTACCCGAGACCCACCTCGACCATGATCGCCAGGGGCCGCGCGATCTTCGGGTGATCGGCGAAAAGCACGAGCGCGTCCTCGGCCGTCAACGCGAGCACGTCGGCGACCGAGTGCTCCTTGTACTTCACGTCGAGCGTCTCGGCCTGGAAGCGGTGACCGCCGCACTCGTCGCACGGCACGGTCACGGGAGCAAGGAACTGCAGCTCGACGTATTTCGCGCCGGCACCGCCGCACGCTTCGCAGCGTCCGCCCGCGACGTTGAACGAGAAGCGCGACTTGGTGTAGCCGCGCATCTTGGCTTCGGGCATCGACGCGAACAGATCGCGGATCGGATCGAACACGCCGATGTACGTCGCCGGGTTCGAGCGCGGTGTGCGTCCGATCGGAGCGGCGTCGATCGTCACGAGCGCGTCGACGTGCTCGAGGCCTTCGATCCGGTCGTGCGCTTCGGGCAGCGGCGCTTCGAGGCCGAGGTGGCGTCGCACCGCGCGATCGAGGATGCGGTTGACGAGCGTCGACTTGCCCGAGCCCGACACACCGGTCACGGCGGTCAACGTGCCGAGCGGAAAGGCGACGTCGACGTTCTTCAGGTTGAACCCGCGTGCGCCGCGGATGACGAGCTGTTCCTCGCGGCCTGCGCGCCGCGCAGACGGCATCTCGAGCGCGATCTCGCCGCGCAACAAGCGCCCGGTCGGCGTGTCGCTCTTCGCGATCTCGCTCGGCGGACCCTGCGCGACGATGCGTCCGCCGTGACGTCCGGCACCGGGCCCCACGTCAATGAGCCAGTCCGCCGCGCGCAACGTCGACTCGTCGTGCTCGACGACGCACACGGTGTTGCCCGCGTCGCGCAGGCGCTTCAACGCACCGAGCAGACGACCGTGGTCGCGCGCGTGAAGGCCGATCGAAGGCTCGTCGAGCACGTACAAGACACCCTGCAGTCCGGCACCGAGCTGCGCCGCCAGTCGAATCCGTTGCGCTTCGCCGCCCGACAAGGAGTCCGCGCCCCGGTCGAGCGTCAGGTACGACAACCCGACCTCCAACAAGAAGTCGATGCGCCGCCGGATCTCGACCAAAAGATCGCGCGCGATGCGCTGCTCGCGTTGCGTGAGCTCGAGCGCGTCGAGCTTCGCCTGCAGTTCGCCGATCGGCGTCCGCGTCACATCCGCGAACGTGCGCGAGCCGAGCAGCACCGCGTTCGCAGCGGCCTTCAAGCGGCTGCCGTCGCACGTCGGACAGCGCTGGTGTGCGAGGAAACGCGCGACCTGCTTGCGATTGCGCCCTTCTTTCACGGCTTTTTCGATCGCGGGGATCACGCCCGCGAACCGGCGCTGCCACTTCACCGAGCCTGAGAAGCGCTTGCCGCTCCACTTGTTCTCGTCGTCGAAGCGCTCTTCGCCCGAGCCGTAGAGGATCACCTTCTGCGCTGCGCTCGGCAGGTCCTTCCACGGCGTGTCGAGGTCGAAGTCGTGCGCGACCGCGACCTGATCGAGGAAGTCGAACTTGACGTGCGGCATCAACAGCGCGCCGCCCGATGCGCGCGTCACCGCGAGCGCACCTTGGCGGATCGTGAGCGCCGGGTCCTTGATCATCGCGCGCTCGGACGCGACGAGGCGCTCACCGAGACCCTGGCAGTCGGGGCATGCGCCGTGCGGCGAGTTGAACGAGAACAAGCGCGGCTCGAGCGGCGGCGTGTCGGTACCGCAACCCGGGCACGTGCGCGCGGTGGAGAACACATGGTCCTCTTGCCCGTCGACCGCGACCACGAGGTCGCCCTTGCCGACCTCGAGCGCTTGTTCGATCGCCTCGCGCAAGCGCGCGAGCTTGTCGGGCCGCGGCTCGAGTCGATCGATCACGACCTCGATCGAGTGGCGCACGTAGCGCGCGAGCTCGGGGATGTCCTCGATGCGCTGCACGACGCCGTCGACGCGCGCGCGCACGAAGCCCTTCTTGCGCAGATCGTCGAAGAGTTGGCGATGCGAACCCTTGCGGTCGCGGATGAGCGGCGCGAGCAGCATCACGGCGGGAGCATGCTTCGCGGCCGAGTCCTTGTTGCCCGTGCCCTGCGCTTCGACAGCGACCTCGTCCCCCCCGCCTGAACCGCCTCCGCCGGCACCACCATGCTCGCGCAGCACCGACTGCACGATCTCCTCGGGCGTCTGCGAGCGCAATGGCAGGCTGCAGTTGGGACAGTGCGGCCGACCGGCCCGCGCATACAACACGCGCAGGTGATCGACGATCTCCGTCAACGTGCCGACCGTCGACCGCGCGCCGCGCTGGATCGACTTCTGATCGACCGCGATCGCAGGCGAGAGACCCTCGACGCTCTCGACGTCAGGCTTCTCGAGGTTCCCGAGGAACTGGCGCGCGTAGGCCGACAGCGTCTCTAGGAAACGCCTCTGTCCCTCGCGGAAAAGCGTGTCGAACGCGAGCGAGCTCTTGCCTGATCCCGAGACCCCCGTCACCGCGATCAAGCGGTTGCGCGGGATGTCCACGTCGACGCCCGTCAGGTTGTTCTGACGGGCCTTTCGGATCTGGATTTGGCCTGAGGTCATGCTGCCGGGAGGGCCTCACTGGCGCTGAGATCCAGCCCTCTCGGGAGGGCTTTCTGCATCTCAGGACGCATGGAGACGAGCTTGTGAGCATAGCACCGGAGCGCGCTTTCGCGCGACCAGCTGTAGAGGCTTCGCGGGATCGTGTCTTCTTCGCAGCCGTCGCTCGAGTCCCGACTCAGCCGTCACTCGAGGCCTGTCGCAGGCCACGCGTTGGTTCTCGCTCACGCTGCTCGCCTGCTCTCCGTCACCGCTGCCGGGCTGCCACTTGCCGGATTGCGGCACTCTCTGCATCAGGGCGGCGGACTCTTCAAGAGCTCTTGGTGATGTTCGAGAATGACCTTCGCGAGCTCTTGCGCCGCGAGCTCGAGACCGAGCGCTCCCGGGTGCTCCGCATCGACCGCGATCTCGTCCATCGTGTGTCCGCTCGCCGCGAACACCGGCAGCATGTCGACCGTGGTGAACCCGCGCTCATGCGCCGCCGCGACGACCTGATCGCGCAAGTCGTAGAAGCGGTATTGGTCCCACGGCACACGCTGGCTGTACGTCGGCCACACGGCGATGACGACCTTGATCCCGCGCGCGTCGCACAGCTCGCGCGCCTTGTCGAACGCCTTCAACAAGGTCGGCCAATGCGGGCCTTGGGGTGACGCAAGATAGCGGTACATCTCGCCGTGGCCGAGGCGTTGGATCCCCCACCAGCGTCGGCCGTACGAAAGCAGTCGCAAGAGGTTCCACTTCTCCCACCATTCGGGCTGGTGGAAGACCTGGTGCAGCGGCTGGATGGGCTCCGACTCGGGACCGTTCGGGTGGTAGTCGATGATGACGAGGTCGGGGTCCATCGCGAGCGCCTTGTCCTCGAGCGTCGCGACCTCGTCGCGCGTCGCGTAGCCGCCGACGCCGTAGTTCAACACCTCGTAGTGTCGCTTGCCATCGTGCACTTTCTCGTTCAGGATGCGCTCGAGATCCGCCGGGTACGTGTGGTCGTTGTCGACCGTCCAGCCGAACCCGATCGAGGCACCCATCGACACGATGCGCAGCGTGTTCGGCGGCTTCTGCACGCTGACCTCCTCGCCGCGGAAACCCAGCGAGTTGACCGAGACCACGGCGCCGCGCAGCTCGCCCTTCGCGCCGGGCTTGAGTTCGTACGAGAGCCCCGGCTGCCTGGACTTCTGGTGCAGGACCTGCGTCCAGACGTTGTCGGGGATGTTCGTGAGCGGCCGACGGAACGGGACCGGGTAGAAAAGGGTCAGGCACAGCTCGATCACGAGGAGCAGCACTGCGAACTGCCCGAACAAGAGGAGCGGGAAGAGCCACTTGGGTCGGCGTCGCTTCGGAGGCGTCGGTGGCGTCACTGGCGTCGATGCCGTTTGACCCGCTGCGTCCATCCCGGACCTTCTATGCGGACTGCGCTGCAGCGTCAAGTCGGAGGAAACTCCGTCAAGGCCGAGCGCCCTCGCGTCCGAGGAGTAGACCCGCCCCTGTGTATACTTCCCGGCCAAAACGCGGCACCGGGGGGTGTCGCGTCACGGCGCACACGTCCGCTCATGCACGTCCTCGGGATCTCCGCATTTCACCGCGACAGCTCGGCGGTCCTCCTGCGTGACGGCGCGATCGCCGCCGCCGCGCACGAGGACCGTTTCACGCGCACGCAGAGCGCGCACGCTTTTCCGCGCGAGGCAGTCCGCTGGTGCCTCGCGGAAGGCGGGATACGCGCGAGCGACGTCGAGTACGTCGGCGTAGCTGAGAAGCCGATGTGGGCTTTCGAGCGGCAGATCGAGAGCTGGATCGCATTCGCGCCGCGCGGCTTCAACGCGTTCCGCCGCGCGCTGCCGCAGTGGCTCGGTCGCCGCGTGCACGTCGCGCGCGAGCTCGACCGCGAGCTGGGCTTGAAGAAGAAGCCGTACGTGTTCGCCGGTCACGCCGAAGCGCACGCGGCCGCGGCGTACTTCCCCTCGCCCTTCGACGAAGCGGCGATCCTGGTGCTCGACGGGGCCGGAGAATGGGCCACGACGACCCTGGGTTCGGGTCGCGCGAACCACATCCAGACGACGGGCGAGATCCACTTCCCGCACTCGCTCGGGTTCTTGTACGCAGCGTTCGTCGAGTACCTCGGCTTCGTGCGCGGCGAAGGCGAAGCCGACGTGATGGGGCTCGCGGCATACGGCGAGCCGCGCTTCGCTGCGCTCATTCGCGAGCAGTTGATCGACGTCAAGCCGGACGGATCGTTCTGGCTGGATGCGTCGTACTTCCGGCTCAGTCACGGCGAGACGTCGACGTCGAACCGCTTCCACGAGCTGTTCGGAGGCGCACCGCGGCGGCGCGACGAAGCGATCGGTCAGCGCCACAAGGACCTGGCCGCGTCGGTGCAGCGCGTCGTCGAGGACGTCGTGCTCGCGATTGCGCGTCACCTGCACGCGACGACGAAGCTCTCGTGCCTCGCGATCTCGGGTGGCGTCGCCGCGAACACTCTCGCAATCGGTCGCGTCGTGCACGAAGGTCCGTTCGAGCGCGTGTGGGTGCAACCGGCGCCGGGAAATGCAGGCACGGCGCTCGGTGTCGCGCTCCTGGTTCACCATCAACTGCTCGGTCGGGAGCGCGTCTCGGCGTCGACGGATCGGTTGTCGGGCGCGCTGCTCGGTCCGCGCTACTCGATGTCGGAGATCGACGCGGTTCTCTCGAAAGCCGGCGCGAAGTACACGACGCTCGACGACAAGGCTCGCGACGAGCGCGTCGCACAGAGGATCGCCGAGGGTGCCGTCGTCGCCTGGTTCCAGGGCCGCGCGGAGTTCGGAGCGCGCGCGTTAGGAGCACGCAGCCTGCTGGCCGATCCTCGTCGGGCCGAGCTGCGCGACAAGCTGAACGCGCGCATCGCCTTTCGCGACACGTTCCGCGAGTTCGAGCCTAGCGTTCTCGCCGCTGATGCGAGCAAGTGGTTCGACGTGCCCGTACGACCGGCGCTGCCGTACACGCCCCTTGTCACGCGGGTGAAACTGGGCGAGCACGACAAGAACGCTCGTGTCCACAACGGTGTCGCGCAGTCCGACGCGCGGAGATCACCACTCCCCGCGGTCACGCACGTCGACGGCACTGCGAGCGTGCAGACGATCGATGCCGCGTCGCATCCCGCGCTCGCCGGACTCCTGCGTGCCTTCGAGCGTGCGACCGGCTGCGCCGTGCTCCTGAACTCGACCCTGCGACTCGGTTCCGAGCCGCTCGTGCAGAGCCCCGCCGACGCCTGGCACGCGTTCCTCGCGAGCGAGGCCGACGTGCTCGTGATGGAAAACGCGATCGTGCTGAAGTCCGAGCAGCGCGCCGAAGTCGAATCGCGTCACAAGGACACGACGACGGGCAGCGAACAGGACGATGCGCTCCAGGACCTGCTCCATTGCCCCGCGTGCGGCGGGTCGCTCACGATCGAGGGCGAGCGCGCCACGTGCAACGGTTGCGCGAAGTCCTTCGCGCGCGAAGAAGGCATCTGGCGCCTCTTCCACCCGAGCGAGCCGTATGACGGCGACATCACGCAGCTCGTGAAGGGCTTCTACGAAGAGCACCCGTTCCCCGGCTACGACGAGGACGAGTCGTTGCGTTCGTTGATGGACAAGGCGCGCAAGGGCGTCTACGCGCGTCTGCTAGGCGAGCAACTCCCCCCGAATGCACGCGCGCTCGAAGTCGGCTGCGGCACGGGACAGCTCTCGAACTTCCTGGGCCTCGGCTGTCGCACCGTCGTCGGTGCGGACCTGTGCTTGAACTCGTTGCGTCTCGCCGAGGGGTTCCGCGCGCGACACGACCTGCGCCGCGTGCGCTTCGTGCAGATGAACTTGTTCCGCCCTGCGTTCGCGCCCGGTTCGTTCGACGTCGTGCTGTGCAACGGCGTGCTGCTCACCACCACCGATCCGCGCGGCGGCTTCGACTCGATCGCGAAGCTCGTCAAGCCCGGCGGCCACATCGTCATCGGCCTCTACAACACCTACGGTCGTCTCGCCGTCGACTCGCGGCGCGTGTTCTTCCGCATCACCGGCGGACGGATGCGCTGGGTCGATCCGTACCTGCGCAAGGTGCGCATGAGCCCCGAGAAAGAGGACGCCTGGTTCCACGACCAGTACCGGCATCCGCACGAGACGAAGCAGACGATGGGCGAAGTCCTCGGCTGGTTCGACGCGAACGGGTTCGATTTCGTGAGCGCGGTGCCGAAGACGAATCCCTGGGAGCCCTTCAGCGAGCGCGAGGATCTCTTCGCGCCGACGTCGCGCGGCACCGCCTTCGAGCGCGGACTGCAGCAGGCCAAGATGATCGTGACGAGCGCGCAGGAAGGTGGCTTCTTCATCATGATCGGGAAGAAGAGGACGACGCCATGATCCAGATGGACTGGAATCCGCCGGTGCGCACGCTGCGCCAGTTCGCGTGGGCCTGTCCGATCGGGTTCGGCTTGATCGGCCTGCTCGTGCAACGCGTGAGCGGCGTCCCGTGGTGGCCCTACGTCGGCGTCGGGGTCGGTCTGGTGCTGCTTGGCGTCGGCCTCGCGCGTCCGATCACACTCCGCCCTGTGTACGTCGCGATCATGGCCGTCGGCGCGCCGATCGGCTGGATCGTGTCGAGCCTGCTGGCACTGGTCTTCTTCTTCCTGGTGCTGACGCCGATAGGACTCTTTTTCCGCATGATCGGGCGCGATCCGCTCGCGTTGAGGGCCCGCGGCAAGCCGACATACTGGCGCGAACATCAGGCCGAGAGCGATCCGCGCGGGTACTATCGACAAGGCTGATCACGTCACGTCCGGCGGGATCGAAGCCAACCGAGCACGACCGACGGCGTACGCAGCATCGAACGAGACCAAATGGCCACGAATCCGGAAGACACGCGCCGCAACGACGCCGAAGCCTTCGCCCGCGCCGGCGAGGGTCGCCGCGATTCGATCGTGTCGGACTACCTGCAGTTCCTGAAGCGCACGAAGAAGTGGTGGCTGGTGCCGCTGATCATCATGCTGCTCTTGTTCGGCGTGCTCTTCGTGCTCGCCGCGACCGGCGTCGCGCCGTTCGTGTACACGCTGTTCTGATCCGCCAGCGAGCCCCTCGGGCCCAGAGTCGAGGTCGGGTCCGGCGAGATCACGCACGCACGTTGGCGCGAATGGATCCGACCAGTTGAGCACCGGCTGCGACGACGTGGCCATTGCGCAGCCAGCCGTCTTGGCCGTCGAGGTCCGTGACGACTCCGCCGGCTTCGCGCACGAGCAACGCGCCCGCGGCGACGTCGTGCGGGGATAGGTGCAGCTCCCAGTACCCGTCGAACCTTCCGGCGGCGACGTAGGCGAGATCCACCGCGGCAGAACCCATCCGGCGGATGCCCCGCACCTTCAGGATCAGGTTGTCGAAGTTCGCGACGTTGTTGTTCGGCAACTCGTGGCGGCGATACGGGAACCCTGTCGCGAGCACCGATTCCCCCAACGTCTCCGCCGGTGACACCTGCAGGCGAACCGACTCGCCGTCCGTGCTCTTCACGAACGCTCCTCCGCCTGCGCGCGCGACGAAAGTCTCGCCCAGGCGCGGCACGTGCACAACTCCGACCACAGGCGTCGCGTCGTAGTAGAGCGCCATCGACACCGACCACACCGGGATCCCGTGCACGAAGTTCACCGTCCCGTCGAGCGGGTCCACGAACCAGCGCATGCGCACGTCACTTGGGTCGTGCACTTCCTCCTCGGCCTCGATCGCGTGCGAGGGCAACTCTTTTCTCAAGCGCGCGACGATCAGGCGCTCGGCCGCCACATCCGCACTCGTCACGAGATCGCGCGCGGCGCTCTTCGTGCGCACCTTCGAGCGCTCGATGTGCCCGAAGTGCTCCAACAACAACTTGCCCGCGTCGCGCGCGGTCGATTCGGCGAGTCGCAGGATCGCGTCCAGCTCCTCGGGCGAAGTGTCAGGTGTGCTCGCGGTCACCTCCTCAGCCACGCACGCCCGCGAGCGCCTCGCAGATCGCGTCTTCCATCGGCTTCCAACAGCTCGTGTTGAGGCCGTCGATGTTCGGATACTCCACCAGGATCGAGAACACGAGCGTGCGCCCGTCCTGCGCGTCGATCAGGCCCGAGAGCGCGCTCGTGCCGCCGATGAAACCCGTCTTCGCGTGCACGCGGCCCTCGAGCTCGCTCATGCGTCGATCGAGCGTGCCGCTCTCACCGCCGACCGCGAGCGACTCGCGGAACGCGCGCGAGCAGCGTGCATCGCGGTGCAAAACGGCGTCGATCAAGCCGCTGATCATGCGTGCGGTGATGCGGTCGTCGCGCGAAAGACCCGAGCCGTCGACCTGCACGAGCGCTTGCGTGTCGATGCCAAGGCGCGTCAATGCGAGCGCTGTCGCGGCGCGGCCCCCCTCGCGGGTGCCCTGACCCATCTGCATCTTGCCCGTTGCGAGGAAGAGTTGATCGGCGCAAGCGTTGTTCGAATACGTGTTGATCGGGACGAGCACGTCGACGATCGGCGTCACGAGCTTCGCCAGCACGCGCGACTTGGACGTCAGCGCACGACGCTCGCGCTTCACACCGCCGTCGGCGTGGATGCCGGAACGTTCGAGCGTGTCGACCAGCACGTTGCCGAAGAGCACCACAGGATCCGGCGCGGCGAAACGCGCTTGGAACTCCGCCACGCTGCGCGGAATCGAGCCCTCTACGCGCGCGACACCGCCGGAGACGCCGACGCGCACGTCAAGCGCGGTCTTGGCGACCGAAGTGCGCACGTCGATGCGCGTCTGCAAACCGTGCCCGCGCGGGCGCAGCTCCACGCCGGCGTCGCTTCCCGCCTGCGTGGGCGCCACGATCGCGGTGAGACATCCGGCGTTCGCGTTGAACCCTCCGGCGAGAGCACAGAACTCCTGCCAGCGCTGGTTCTCGCTCGGCCAGGACGGACCGGGGCCTGGATCCTGGAACGCACCCTCGTCGAGCACGATCGCGCCGTTGATGTGCGTGACACCGCTCGCGCGCAGACTTGCGATCACCGGTCCAAGCATCTTCGACACGTCGCCCTTCGCGTCGCGGTCGTAGAGTGGATCACCGCCCGCGTGCACGACGAGGTCGCCTTGCAGCACGCCGTTCACAAGCGGCGCATCGCTCTCGAAAACGGTCTCGAACTTGCCGTCCGGACCGAGCAGCACGAGCGCGGCAGCACTCGTCACGAGCTTCAAGTTCGACGCGGGCCGCATCGCACGGTCGGCGTCGATCGCGACCAGCTCGCCACTGGTTCCGAGCTCGCGCACGTGCACGCTGACCGCGCACTCGGAGGCATTCGCGCGACCTTTCGACGCAGTGCCCGCCTCGCGGACCGCCGATGCGATGCTCGATTTGATGCGCGCTTCGAGCTCCGCATCGCGCGCGCGGCGCGGCAACTGGGGCTGGACGGGAGCGGCGGCGGCGACGACGGACGGCGCGGGCTCTATCGGTTTCGCCGCGCGAGCCGCGACGATGTTCCACACGAACGCGATCGCAACCGCGTTCGCCGCCAGGAGCACGGCGATGCGCGCGCTGCGCGGACCGCGCCACTTGTTCTTCCGCCCAAAAACCATGAGTCCCTCGGTCGATACCCTGGCAACCCGGCCGAAGCTGATCAAGCGCGTGCTCGCGCCTTCGATCAGGAGTCGGTGCGGTACGAGCTGCCGTCTCGCGCGACTTCGACGGTCCCGGCGAACGATCGGCGTGCCCTGTTCGCCGCGTCGTCGGGCTCGAGGCCCGGGTAGAAGTGCGTCAGGACGAGACGCCTGCACCGAGCCATG
>JBBQNP010000026.1:0-40310 GCA_038330085.1 Planctomycetota bacterium
CTCCCCCTCTCTCTCCCCCTCTGACTGACCCATGGTCGACCGCATCGGAGAAGGCCCCAGCCTCGCACGCAGCGCGATCGAGTCCGCCCTAAAGCGGCACTCCGACGCCGTCGCGCGCGTGCAGCGTGGCCCGGAGTCCGCTCCGTCCACCTCCGAAGCCTCTCCGTCCTCCTTTTCCTCTTCTCTGGTCGACGGCATCAAAGACGTCGACGCGCAAGTGAAACGCGCCGACACCCTCGTCGAGGGAGTCGTGTCCGGACAGATGCAGAACTTCCACGAAGTCGCCGCCGCGCTGAAGCAATCCGAGCTCTCGCTGAAGTTCGCGCTCGAAGTCCGCAACAAGTTCATCGATGCCTACCGCGAGATCATGCGGATGAGCGTCTGACAGACAGGCTGCCTAGAACCCCATGAACAACCTCCTCACGAACCTCCGCGCGCAGTTCATCCAAGCCAGCCTCGGCGCGAAGATCGCGTTGTTCGCCGGCGTGGTTGCGCTCGTCGCCGTGTTCGCGCTGGCGGGATCGTGGGCGTCGCGGCCGTCGTTCAAGCTCCTCTACAGCGGGCTCGACGCGCAACACGCCGCTGCGGTGCAGAACGCGCTCGCCGGTGCGACCGTGCGCTACGAAGTCAGCCAACCGCCTGCGCCGTACTTCATCCACGTCGACGAAGCGCAGTACTACGTCGCGCAGAACGCCGTCGCCGTGTCGGGCGCGCTGGAGACCACGCCCGAAGGCATCCAGACCAACGGCCAAGGTGCTTCGCAGGTGTTCCTGTCCGCGTCCGAGCGCGCGCAGAGCTCGCTGAAGCGCGAGTGGCAAGAGCTCGAAAAGCAGCTCGAAGAACTCGACTTCGTGCAGCACGCGCACGTCAGCACCTCGATGAGCGAGCCTTCGCCGCTGCGCAAGACGCCGCCGATGACCGTTGCCGTCACGTTGACGCTGCGCGGCAACTCGGACTTGGGCAAGTCGCAGGCGCAGACCGTCGCGAAGCTCGTGCGCTACCGCTTCAACGTGCCGATCGAGAACGTGATGATCGCCGATCAGTCGGGCCGCAGCCTCTTCGACGGAGGTTCAAGCGGTGACATGGTCTCGACAGAGCTCCTCGACAACGCGCGTCGCCACGACGAAGACATCGCCGGGCGCACGAACAAGCTCCTCGACCGCGTGTTCGGCGTGGGGATGGCCTACGTCGCACTGAACTCGGAGTGGGACTACGCGCAGACCGAGAGCGTCAAGGAGACCGTCGATCCGAAGAAGGTCGTGTCGTCGGAGACGACGAGCAAGACGACGACGCCGGTGGACAGCGGCTCGGGCGTGGGCGGGATCGCCGGCACGGGCGCCAACTTGACTGCCGAGTTCGGCGCGACGAACGCCGCGGTGCCGCCGGTGACCTCCCCGGGATCGCCGACGCAGCTCGCGCAGACGAGCGAGTCGCAGAAGAGCTACGAGATCGGCCGCGAAACGCGCCTCGATCGCAACAGCGCGCCGAAGCTCGCACGCATGTCGGTGTCCTTGTTCCTCGACGACAGCCAGAAGGACCGCTTGAAGGACCTCGAGTCGAGCGTCAAGGCCTCGATCGGCTTCGACGAGAAGCGCGGCGACACGTTCAGCTCGATGGTGACGGCGTTCGCGTCGGTCAAGCGCGACGACAAGGGCGTGCCCGTGCCCGCCGCCGCGCCGGTCGAGACGTCCGCACCGAACCGCATGATGGAGATGCTGATCCAGCGCGGCATCGAGATCGCAGCGGCGGTCGCATTCCTCTTCCTGTTGTTCAAGACGTTGAAGGGCGCGAGCAAGGCAGCGGCCGAGACCGTCGCCAAGGCGCAGGAAGCGAACCTCGACGAGCGCGCGATTCAGATGCTCGCGAAGAGCGAAATCGAAGAGCTCGTCAAGACCGATCCGGCGCTCGTCAGCTCGATCCTCTCGCGCTGGGCCACCGAGGAAGAAACGGTCGGAGCCGGCCGATGAACGCCGAGAAGGGCATCAGCGGCGCACAGAAAGTGGCCGCGTTCCTGTTGAGCCTCGACAAGACCGCCGCGGCGGCCGTGTTGAAGACGCTCGACGCGAAGGTCGTGTCGGAGGTCGCGTCGGCGATGACCGAGCTCGATCCGAAGCTGCAGGACCGCGCCGCGGTCGACGCTTTGTACGCCGAGATGTCGCGCACGTTGCACGCACCTTCGAAGCCGCGCAAGGCAGACGACGCCGAGCTGCTCGCACTGCTCGAAGCGGGAATCGGCAAGGACAAGGCGCGCAACGTGCTGAACGAGATCCACGCGCGGCGCCGTCACGAGCGTCCCTTCGAAGCGATCGAGAAGCACCCCACCGAGATGGTCGGCCGCGCCTTGCGTGACGAATCGCCGGCGGTGTCAGCGTTGTTGCTGTCGCACCTCGAACCCAAGGCGTCAGCCGAGATCCTGTCCGAGCTCGAGCCCGAGATGGCGCTCGAGGTCGTGCGGCGCATGTCGCAGGTCGTTCCGCCGGGTTTCGAAACGCTCTCCGCCGTCGCCGAGTCCGTCGAAGCGCGCGTGCTCGCCGTCGGTTCGCAACCGGTCGCCGTCGATCCGGGTGCGCGGCTCAAGACGATCGCTCAAATGCTCACGCTGTCCGAGAAGGAGATCGAAAAAGCCGTGCTCGAAGGGCTCGAGGAGACCGACAAGGAAGTCGTCGCCGAGATCCGCGAGCTCATGTTCACGTGGGACGACCTGGCGAAGCTCGACAAGCGCGGCATGCAGAAGGTGCTGTCGTCGGTCGAAACGCGTTCGTTGGCCATCGCGCTCAAGGGCTGCAAGCCCGAGGTCGAGGCCAACATGATGAACAACCTGTCGACACGCGTGCGCGCGATGATCATCGACGAGCGCGAGCTGGCGGGCGCGATGCCGATGGTCGAGATCATGCAAGCACGCGACACGATCATGCGCAGCGTGAGAATGCTGTTGGAGTCGGGGGAGCTGGCGACGTCGAAGGGGGGTGAAGAGCTTGTCAGCTGATCCCAAGCTCTCCCCCATTGCGCTCGGTGCACGCCCCGCCGGTGTGCGCGTCGTCGAAGGCACACGTTCTGCGCTGATCGCGCGGCGCGCGCGCGAGGTCGAAGAGGCTGCGTTTGCACGTGGTCGTGCGCAAGGCCAACAGGCTGCCCTCGCGGGTGCCGCCGGTGCGTTGTTGCGCGCGTCGGAGACGCTCGAAGCCTCGCGTCAGCAGGCTGCCGCCGACATCGCGCGTGATGCTGCGCGTCTGGGCATCGAGATCGCGCGGACGCTCTTGCGCTGCGAGATCGACGCGGGCCGCTACGACATCGAGCGCATCGTGCGCGAGACCCTGCACGCTTCGGGCGCCGGTCGCGGCGCGTGCATCGTGCACCTGAACCCGATCGACATCGCGCGCCTCGAAGGCGTCGTGTTCCGCGTCGGCACGAAGCTCGAGCCCGATCCCGAGGTTCCGCCGGGCGACGTGCACATCACGACGCAGCGCGGTCTGCTCGTGCGGGACGTCGAACAAGCGCTCGCATCGATCGCCGAACGCATCGAGGGAGACCTCGCGTGAGCACGGCCCCCGCGGCGCAGGCATCGGTCACGCTGGCTCCGAAGCTCGATTGGGATCGCTGCCAGTCGCACATCACCGCCGGCGCCGCGCCGCTCTTCCGCGGGCGCGTCGAGCAAGTGGCCGGCGTCCTGGTCGAAGCGGTCGGTGTCCCCGCCGCGGTCGGCGAGATGTGCCGCATCCGTCACGCCGATGGTCGCTCGATCGATGCCGAAGTGGTCGGGTTTCGCGGCACGATCACGCTCCTGATGCCGCACGGCGACGTGTCCGGCATCGCGCCCATGCAGGAGGTCACCGCGCTCGGACGTCCGTTCGTGCTGCACGTCGGCAACGAATTGCTCGGGCGCACGCTCGACGGCTACGGCCGCGCGATCGACGGCGGTCCGGCACTGACGACGCGCGATGCGCGCACAGTCCGTGGCCCGTCGCCCGATCCGCTCTCGCGTCCCCCGATCGATCATCCGATGCAGACCGGCGTGCGCGCGATCGACGGGCTCAACACGCTCGGCCGCGGACAGCGCATCGGCATCTTCTCGGGTTCGGGCGTCGGCAAGTCGACGCTGCTTGGACAGATCACACGCGGCACCGACGCGGATGTCATCGTCGTTGCACTCGTCGGTGAGCGGGGACGCGAAGTGGGCGGCTTCGTCAACGAAGTGCTCGACGAGAACACGCGCAAGAAGGCGGTGCTCGTCGTCGCAACCAGTGATCGCGCACCGATCGAACGTTTCCTCGCGCCGTTCGTCGCCGTCACCGTCGCCGAGCACTTCCGCGACCAGGGCAAGAACGTGCTGCTCGTCATGGACTCGATCACGCGCTTCGCCGCTGCGTCGCGCGAGATCGGTCTCGCGGCGGGCGAGCCCCCCACCGTGCGCGGTTACCCGCCTAGCTTCTTCGCCACGGTCCCCAAGCTCGTCGAGCGCATGGGTCGCACGCCGAAGGGCAGCATCACGGGCCTGATCACGGTGCTGCTCGACGGCGACGATCCGAACGAGCCGGTCGCGGACACGTTGCGCGGTCTGCTCGACGGTCACTTGTTCTTGAAGCGCGAGCTCGCACAAGCCGGGCACTTCCCCGCGATCGACGTGCTCGCGAGCCTTTCGCGTCTCATGCCAGCGCTCGTCGACGACAAGCACGCCAACGCCGCTCGTGCGTTGCGCGGATGGATGGCGGCGTACCGCGACGGCCGCGACCTGATCGAGATCGGCGCATACAAAGCAGGCACGAACCAAAAGCTCGACCAGGCGATCGCGCGTCTGCCGGCGATCGAAGCGTACTTGCGCCAAGGCGTGCGCGAGACGACGCCGATCGAAGAGGCGCAGGAGCTGCTCGCGTTGGTCACGCAAGGTGCTGAGGGCAATCGATGAGTGCACATGTGTTCCGTCTGCAGCGCGTCAAGCGCGTGCGTGCTGTCGAAGAGGAGCTGGAACGCGCGCGCTTCGGCGAGGCCGAGAAGATGGCGCGTACAGCCGAGGACGCCGCCGAGGGTGCTCGCGACCGCGTGACATCCGCCGTCGACGACTTGCGCGGCCTGCAAGGCTCTCCGCAGCTCGCGCCCGCAAGCGTGATGGCCGCGTTGATCCTCGTCGACGAGGCGCGCATCGCGCTGCGCAATGCCGAGCAACGCGCGCGCGACTTGCGCACCGAAGCCGAGACGCGTCGCAAGGCCTGGGTCGCGCGTGTCAACGACCTCGAGGGCCTCGAACGCCTCGAAACGCGCTCTCGTGAAGCACATCACCGGGAAGAAGAACGCCTCGCCACGCTCGCGATGGACGAGACCGCATCACAACGCGCCGCACACGTACGCCGAGCACGGACCACGGAACAGCGCTGATCCCGCGCGCCGAACCAGCACAGGAATCCAGCCATGAGCATCGTCAAAACTGCTTTGATCGTCCTCGGAGGAACCGGCCTCTTTGCCGGCTCATTCGTGGGTGTTTCCATCATGTCGGGTCACTCGTTCAAGGACATTCCGCTCCTGAGCAAGTTCTCGAAAGAGCCCGCGACGCCGGTCAACGCTCCGGCGCATCCGATGGACACGGAGCCCGCTCCTGATGAACCGCCCGCCGAGACCGCGAAGACGCCGGTCGCGATGACGCCGAGCGCGACCGCGAGCGTGTTGGGCGCGTTCGTGTTGCCCTCACCGTTCAGCAGCGACGAGCTGTCCGGAATGCAGTCGAAGTTGGCCGCGCGTGTGGCCGAAGCGGATGCGAGCGCAGCGACCGCAAAGAAGAAGGAGCGCGACCTGGATGATCGCGAGCGCGCGTTGCTCGGTCGCGAGACAGAGCTGCAGAAGTTGAAGGAGACGCTCGACTCGCGCTCGCAGGAAATGTCTATGCGTGAGATGGAGATCAAACGCGACGCGGATGCCGCGACTCAGATCGAGGCGAAGAGCTGGGTCGAGGTCGCGCGGTTCTTCCAGGATGGCGAGCCGGAGGACCTCGCGAAGAAGCTCTCGCTGTTCGATCCGGACAATGCCGCGCGCGTGCTGCGTCAGCTCGACGACGAGCGCGCGATCGCGCTCGTCAATGCACTACCGCCCGAGCAGTACAAGACGTTCCTCGACGCTTATCGCAAGACGTCGAAGTGACGGGGGGTGCCTGGAACCCGCCGTGGGTATTCCCGCGGAGGGTGCCTGGCACTGACCGTCCAGTCCGAGATCCTTTTGCATCATGCTCGCGACTGCTGCGTCGATCGCGCGAACGGTGACACGACATTGTCGGTGAACCGGTGGGTGCCAGGCACCCTCCGCGGGAGTACCCACGGCGGGTTCCAGGCACCCCCCGGTGCCTGCACTGCCCGACCACAGTCACCGATCAAGGCCCTGCCGTTTCACGTCGATACAGCACCGTACACGCCGCATCGCCATGAGCCAGGTCACGGACAAAGAAGTCGAAGCCATCCTCGAGATGGTCCGTCCCGCAGTTGAGCAGGTGACGCAAGTCTCCGCGCGCGACTTCAAGTCCCCCCACCGCCTCAGCCAGTCGCAAGTCGACATCCTGATGCGTCGCGTCGAAAAAACCGTCGCCGACATCTCGACGCACCTCTCCGCGTGGCTGCGCAGTCCGCACAAAGTCCAAGTCGCATCGATCGTCGAAGCCAACGACACCGTGCTCGTCGACGGTCTTGTCGAGCCGATGCACACGCTCGCCTTCGACTGCAACGGCCAACTCGGACTGCTCGCCTGGGATCTCGGCGCGATGGTCGCCGCGGTCGAGCTCGCGCTCGGCGCCGCCGACGTCAAGACAGCCACCGCTCGCCCCCTTTCGCTCGTCGAAGAGCGCATCTTCACCGACGCCACATCGCGCGTCGTGACGCTCGTCGCCGCCGCGCTCGGAGTCGACGCGAAGAACTTCCGCGTCGTGCGCGAGAAGAAAGCGCTCGCAACCAACGATGAATCCGGCGATCCGCAACGCATCGGCGTGCACCTCGCGCTGCAAGGCGCTGCCGGCGAGAGCACGCTGCGTCTCTACTTTCCCGGCGTGAAGCCGCCCGAGACCGCGAAGAAAGCAGCCGCCGCGAAGGACCCGCGCAAGAGCACCTTGTCGCAACCGCTCGGCGAGATCGACATCCCCGTACGCGCCGAACTCGGCACCGCGAACCTCGCCTTGCAAGAGCTGATGGCGCTCGAGCTGGGTGACGTGATCGTGCTCGACACAAACGTCGGCGGTCCAGTCACGGTTGCCGCTGAAGGACAGATGCGCGCGCTCGCCGACCTCGGCCGTCGCGAAGGCAAGTTGGCCGTGCGCTTGCGCTCGATCGAAAAGAACACGAGACCGAATGGGAACGACTGACATGAGCGAGACGAGTGCAAACCCGATGACCGAGTCCGCGCAAGCCGTGCCCATGCAGTTGCAGGACCTGCCTGCGTTGCATCCGACGAAGGCGAGCGGCGAGTCGATCGGCCTCGGTCACATCCTCGACGTGACGGTGCCGGTGACGGTGGAGCTCGGTCAGACGCGCTTGTCGATCGCCGGGCTCGCGCAGCTCGCCGCGGGTTCGTTGATCACGCTCGATCGCGAAGCGCACGAGCCGGTCGACATCCTGGTGAACGGTCGGTTGATCGCGCGCGGTGAGGTCGTGACGGTGGGCACGAAGTACGGCGTGCGGATCACGAGCATGGCGGGCTGAACCCGCGCGTCACGACCGCAGAGGAATCGGGCACCGCACGCGCGCTTGTCCTGTGTGAACTCTCAGTCCGCGAACCAAAGCAAGAAGCCGTGCGGGTCTGTGAGCAGCAGCACTCCGATGACTGCGTTGGCGCAAAGAAATGTGGCGATCAGCCAACGCTTTTGGCGCAGGCGCGGCTCGAAGGAGCTCACGAGAAGCAGGAGCGTCGCCGCAGGGACGAGACAGACGACAGCAAGCGCGGCGACCTCGACTGTCGACTCGTGAAAGCCGAACGCCTTCGGATCGATGCTCGTGTCGATGTAGCTTCCGTCGAAGGGGTTGCCTGAGCTCGGATGCGGCCATTCCCCGACCTGTAGTCGTGCACGCAGGATCAATGCAGCGAAGTCGAGCAGCAATCCGACAGCGGCGATCGTCCCGCCCCAAAACAGGACAGACGCGGTGGCATAGCCAAGCTGCGAGAGCCGATGGCTCGAGAACGCACCATCCCTCGCGGAGGTCTGACCTTGCACTTCGATGCCGGGATTCACGAAGACCCTCTCGTTGGTTGGTACAGCATACGGGACGCTCTTCGAGTCTGCTTGCGGGAGGCCGAGTCCATCTGCGGTCGTGATGCAGTCTCAAAGTCCGAACGCCCCGCCCCACTGCGAGTCGGATTTGCCCTCGAAGCGATCGGGTGAGAAGAAGCGCGTGTCGAACGCGGACACGGTCTCGTTGCGCAGCATTTGTGCGACGCCCTCCCCCACCGACGGGGCGAGCTTGAAACCGTGGCCGCTGAAGCCGGTGACGATGATCAATCCACGCAGCGAATTTGTCCGCCCGATCAAAGCCTGTGCGTCGGGTGACAGCGTGTACATCCCGACTTGCGAACCGACGTCGGGTTGATCGCGGTAACGGGGAATGCGGCGCTCCAGCTCGTGCCGCGCCCAACGCTTGTATTCGTCGGTCACATGCTCGTCGAGCTTGTCGGGATCAGGCACTTCATCGTCGATCGCGTAGTCCATCCGACCCACGCGCGTGCGAGCGAAGTGACCTTCGCAGCGCGTGTAGAAGTTCCGCTCCAGGTCGAGGATCACCGGATGTGCCGCGGGCGCGAGTGTGCTGCGGCCTAGACCGAAACGCTCGAGTGCGACGTGCTCCAACCGTTCGTGGGCGTCGTCATGGGTCGTCACGCCGGCCCGCGGAAGTGCGAGGAAGTGCTGCTCGGGACGCACGACGCGCAACGGAACGTCGATCCCGGCGCGCGCGAGCAGCGGCTGCGACCACGGACCGGTTGCGACGACCACGTTCTCGGCTTCGATGGGGCCTTCGTTCGTCTCCACGCCGATGACGCGACCATTCTCGACGCGCAAGTCCGTTACTCGCACGCCTATCCGCGTCACCGCTCCACACTCGCGCGCGAGCGCGGCGAACGCTTCGACGGTGCGAACCGGATCCACGCCCCCACCATCGGGCTCGTACGCGCCGATCGCGCCATCCGACACGTCGATCCCCGGCACGAGCGCCCGCACCTCGCGACCATCCACGATCCGCGTGTCGATGCCGATCGACTGCTGCATCGCGACGTTCTTCTGGACGAGCGCAATCGTCTCCGGTTTCTCCGGACCGGCGAGAGTGATCACGCCCATGCGCTGGAACCCGATGCTGCGACCTGTGCGCGCTTCCAACCCCGCATACACGCGCAACGAATCACGCGCCATCGACGCGAGCTCGCGATCGCTGTAGTGCTGACGCAGGATCGCGCCTGAGCGGCCTGAAGATCCGGCGGCAAGTGCACTCTTCTCGAGCAACACGATCGGCTCCTCGATCGGATCGCGATCACGTGCGACATGCCACGCGATCGACGCACCCATCACGCCACCGCCGACAATCACCGTGTGCGCACGCGCGCTGCTCATGCCGGAGAAACTACGCGCTCGCGCTCATGAACGAAACGAGCCCCGCACGACCATGCGTCGGTCGCGCGGGGCTTGAAAGGGGAGACATCGACGCCGGCCCCGGATTCCGTGTGGTGAGGGGGTTCACACGGTCCGGTCTGTCGCCAGCTTGCTCGATGAGCTCCCGCGCACACTTCCGGCAGTCGGGGTGGAGTACGGGTGGAAAAAGTCGGCGGAACCGCGCGAAGGAATCGGACCTGGGACGCGGACGTGGAGAAAGGCCTTGCGCGGCTATCCTGTGCGGCTCACGGTGCGCAGGTATCGGTCTCGTGATATCGGCCGTGGTGTGCAGGACGTGACGATCCCGACGTGATGATGAGCTGCAGATGATTCCCCCGCGCAAGACCCGCACGATCCGTATCCGCGACCTCGAGGTCGGCGGCAGTGCACCCATCGCCGTGCAGAGCATGGCCGCCACGCGCACGAAAGACCTCGTCGCGACCAAGCGACAGATCGACATCCTCGAGGCGGCCGGCGCGGACCTGATCCGCATCGCTGTCGACAGCAAGGAAGACGTCACGGCACTCGCGAAGCTGCGCGAGGGCACGAACGCGCGCTTGTCCGTCGACCTGCAGGAGAACTACCGCCTCGCGGAGTCCGTCGCGCCCTTCGTCGACAAGATCCGCTACAACCCCGGCCACCTCCACCACCACGAGAAGCACAAGAGCGTCCGTGACAAGGTCGCGTTCCTCGTCGACGTCGCGGCCCGCAACAAGTGCGCGATGCGCATCGGCATCAACGCGGGATCCATCGCGCCCGAGTACGACGCGCGCTTCCCCGACGATCACGTGTCGGCGATCGTGGCGTGCGCGGTCGATCACTGTGCGCTCGTCGACGGGCTCGGGTTCACCGACTACGTCGTGTCGATCAAGGACAGCGACCCGCGCCTCGTCGTCGAGGCCAACTCGCGCTTCGCTGCGGAGCGACCGGACGTGCCGATCCACCTGGGTGTCACGGAAGCCGGTCTACCGCCCGAAGGCATCATCAAGACGCGCATTGCCTTCGAACAACTGCTCGCGCGCGGGATCGGCGACACGTTGCGCGTTTCGTTGACGCTGCCCTTCGACGACAAGGGCCGTGAGATCGCCGTCGGTCGCGAGCTGATCCGCGACATCGAGGGAGGGCGCTTCCGGTCGGTGCCGCCGAACTTCTTCGAAGGCTTGAACATCATCGCGTGCCCGAGCTGCTCGCGCGTCGAGAACGAGAAGTTCATCGAGCTCGCGGAGGACGTGAAGCGCATCACCGCCTACGCCAAGGAGCACGACCTCACGATTGCTGTGATGGGTTGCCGCGTGAACGGTCCGGGCGAGACGGACGACGCGGACTTGGGGCTTTGGTGCGGGCCGAACTTCGTCAACCTGAAGCGCGGGGAGGCCGACGTCGGCGCATTCAGGTACGGCGAGATCTTGCCCCGACTGAAGATCGAGCTCGATCGACTGATCGCTGCGAAGTCCGGGGGTTGAAACGGCGGCGGCCGCGATGATCGCGGCCGCTCGTCAGCCTGCGCAGTGCGCAGAGACTGCCGGTGCACGTGCTGGTGCCAGGCACCCGTCGCGGGAATACCCGCGGCGGGTTCCAGGCACCATCACGTGCCCGTGAAAGCGCGCTGCAGCGCCGCGATGTCGCGCAGGTCGAAGTCGCCGTCCTGATCGAAGTCGGCGATCGCGCGCGGGTCGTCCGCGGTGAAGAACGAGCCCGGGCCCGTCAGCGTCGTGCGCAGGAAGAACCAGTCGATCTCGTCGACGTTGTTGTTGTACTCGTAGTCGAACTCGGCGTGTCCGAGCGACATCAGGAAGTCCTGGACCTTCACCTGGTCAACCGGCGAGAGCGCGGCGTAGTTGCCGCGGGCCGTCGCCGCTTCACCGGCGTGAGCCATGATCGCGGCGTCGAGGTTCTGCTCTCCAGTGTTGCCCGTCGCGCGTCCGTCGTGCAGCAGTGCGAACTGCGCGCGGTGACCGACGCCCCACAGCGGTGACGTACGGAAGTCGTTCTCGTGCGCCTGACCTTGCACGATGCCGTCACCGAGCGCGCCCATGTCGTGCAGCAGGAAGTCCGAGTACGGCTTGATCGTCTTGTTGGCGATCCCGTTCTCCGCCACCGGCGACGCGGTGAACGTCGAAGTCAGGTGGCACGACGCACAACCGACCGCCGTGAAGATTGCTTCCCCGCTCATGCCCGAGCGCGGCGTCTGCGGCGGCGGTGCGAGGAACTTCTGGAACTCCGCCCAGCGGTCGATCATCTCGTAACCCTGCGCATCCGGGTGGTCTTCCGGATCAATCGGCGCCGCATCACACTGCGCGAGACGGACAAGGTCCCCGTTCGGCGCGTTGTCCATCGTGAGGAAGCGGTTCGTGAGACCCGTCTCGTTCAAACCGGCGTCGGACGAGAACGTCAAGAGCGTCGGAACTTGGGCCTTCCAGCCGAAGCGACCGACGCGAATCGGACCGTTCGGATCTTCCAACGAGTGCATCTGGTGCGCGCGACCCGTGACACCGGGGGGCGGGAACACCGCGTTCACCAGGATGTCCGAGTCGTCGATCGCCTCGACGATGCCGTAGCCGAAGATCGGCGGCGTGACCCGGTGTGTCATCACGTCGGCGTTCGCGGGGATGATTTCATCGCACGTCGGAGTGTTGATCGACGACTTCTGCAGGAGCGAGCCCCCGAGCGCGTCCATCGGATCGAACGGCGTCGTGCCCGTTGCCGCGATGCCGAACCGCGTGACGAACTTGGTGCTCGACCCGCCGGGTGTCGGTGACAGGTGGCAGTGCTGGCAGCTCGTGTCGTTGAAGATCGGGCCGAGACCCTCGGCGGGCGTCAGGATGTGATTGAACGCATTCGACCCCGCGTTGAAGCGATCGAGCTGCGCCGGCGTCAGACCCGGCAGCGGCTCACCCATGCGCGGTTGGATCGGCTGCTGTGCGCTCGCGAGCGCTTGCGTCATGACCGCGAAGACGGCCAATCCGGCTGCACGTGAGAGACGAGACGAGAGGAGCTGGCTATGGATGGATTGCGTCATGACTTGGATCGCTGTGACTCGAGGAAGAGGTCTCTCACGTGCAGTCGGGCGGTGAATTCAGGGCCCTGAAATCGAGTGACCGAGATCAGGGCCGTGACATCAGGCCGTTGGAATCAGGGTGCCCAGACGACCGACGCGCCGTTGGTCAGGTTGAAGGTCTCCGGGTTGCAGAACGCCGCCGCGTTGCGATACCAGATCTGGTAAGTGCGCGTGACGCCCGAGGTGAGCGCGCCCTTGATCGAGACCGGCACGTCGCCGGGACCCGGGTAGAACGAGCTGCCGCCTGTGTTGGTCTTGGTGCCGAGGCGCACGACCGAGCCGGCTGCGCAACGCAGACCGTCGCCGAAGACGGCGCCCGTGCCGCCACCCACTTGGTTGGTGCCCTGGTAATACAGCGTCGAGGAGTTCGGCATGCGCGAACCTTCGACCACGAACGTGTCGTTGGTGATGCGCGCGATACCGCCCGTGACGAGCTTGCCGCCCGTTCCGAGCGAGTTGAGGCAGCCTTCCTTGTTGCCGACCGCGCTCGCATTGCCGCACGGGCAGGCCGAGCCCGATCCGTCGCCGAAGCAGTACTCCGTCACGGAGGCAGGCTGGTGGGCCTGGTTGATCCACACCTGCGTGCCGTTGCAACGGCCCATGACGATGTCGTTGTCACCGTCGTTGTCGATGTCGAACACAGCGAAGTCGAACGTGCCGGTCAGGTCGCTCGCGGTCATGCCGACGACGCCCTTCCAGCCGTTGTTCCCCGACTGCTGCATCTCCTGCACGAGCGTGATCTGCGAACCCACGGCTCCGCCCGGGTTGTGATAGATGTGCGTGCGACGGTTGCAGCCGGGCAAGTCGACGTCGAAGTCGGCGATCATGATGTCGAGCCAACCGTCACCGTCGAGGTCGACCATCAAGTTGTTTCCGGCGAACCCGTCGTCCTGCCCGCTCAGCATGGTGAAGCTCTTGTTCGGGCCCCAGATCGCGCGGCCCAGAGCATCGTTGCCGGTGTTGTAACGGTAGTAGTCGGTGCCGTCGTCGCTGACGACGAGGTCCGGCTTGCCGTCGTGGTTCAAGTCACCGAGATCGATGTGGTAAGGCTCACCGCTTCCCGCGTCCGTCTGGAACTGGCTCATGTGCCCGATGTTGTTCGGATCCTGGTAGGCGACCGAAACTCGCTGCGGGTTTCCGAGCGCGGTGTCCTTCACCACGTCGTTCAAGCCGTCACCGTTCACGTCGATGATCTTGGTGGCCATGCCGAAGGCCGACAGCAGCATCGCCGAAGTCATCCGCGTCTGGAGCGAGTCCGTGAAGAAGCCGAACCCGTCATTGACGAGCAGTCGGTCGTTCAGGTCCGCGCCGGGTTGCTCGAAGATGTTCGTTTCCGTGTCGTCGTAGTCCGCGAAGTACAGGTCCGGGAATCCGTCGCCCGTGACGTCGCCGACGGAGACCGAGCAGAAGCGCGGCGCCACCGCGAGGTTGCTGCCGATGACGAGGAGCTGCGGAATGCGCGCGTCCTCGTACTTGAAGCCCTGCCACACGCCGTTGATCGAGCCTTTGTTGTGGTAGACGCGCGGGTGCGAAAGGTACTTCGGATCGCCGTCGCTCAAGGTCGTCGCCGTGACGACGTCGGGCCAACCGTCGCCGTCGAGGTCGACGATCTGCACGTCGCGATCGTTCGTCGGCGTCATGAAGCCCATGTCTCCCGCGATGTCCGAGTCCACGGCCAGCTGGCTCGTGCGGTCGACCAGGATCCCATTCTCGTTCATCAAGAGTTGGTTCACGCGCTTGCCGGTCGTCGCCGCCGGCTGCTTGCGCACGACGATCAGGTCCGTCCAGCCGTCACGGTTGACGTCGCCCCAGGCGTAGTCCTTCTCGTCGGTGTCGTTCGTGACTTGAGTCGCCACGGTGCCGTTCGGGTTCTGGATGCGGTTCGTGTCCTGCACGAACGTGACCCATTGGTTGTTGAACTGGGCCTGAGCCATCGGGGCTGCGACGCCTGCGATGAGCAGCGCCGGAGCAAGACGGGAGAACTGCATGGACACTCTTCTTTCGAGGTTTCTGGGGTCTCTTCGGATGAGAGCCGTCTCCGCACCCGACGCGCGAACGTCGAGGTGGAGCACGGACGAGAGGTGAATCGATCAGTGGACCACTTGGACGGACACGGGCTCGCTGACGAAGTCGGTCGGGCCGACCAGGTAGAACGCATGCCAGACCGTGTGTCCTTCGAACCGCTGAATCGGATGGAAGGTGACGGTCGCGTGCCCAGCCGCATCGAGCACGCCCGCCGAGTTCGACAGGACGGCCGAGTTCGGGACGTGCTGGGTGTACTGGGTGTAGCGGTCCTCGGTCAGCGGCAGCGTCATCCCGCCCGGAAGCGCAATGCCGGAGGTGCCGGCGAGCGAGCCCAGCATGACGTAGTGGCGGCCCGCGTTGGCCGGGCCGGCGCTGATCGAGAAGGTCACGCTGTCGTGCGCGCTGGCCGAGAGCGGCAGCGAACTCATCGCGCGAATCGACTGCACGGTGACGGTGAGGTTCGAAACCACGCCGGCGCCGGCCTGCTCGACCTTCCAGAACGGAACGCCCGACTGTCCTGGCAAGAGCACGTTCGCGAGGACGTGGCTCGCGCTGAGCGTGAAGTTCCCGACGTGATACGGCGCGGTCAACACGCCCGCGGCGAGGACCACCGGTGAGCCTTGTTGCGCGACGTTCTGGATCACGATGCCGTTCGGCGTCGGGGCGACCGTGTTGTTGATCGTGTTCTGCGCGCCGCCGATCTGGAGCAGGTTGCCGCCCGAGAGCGTGCCGCCGTAGCCGGCCGGGTTCACGAAGCCCTTGGGCGCCGTGAAGTTCAGCATGGGCATCGCGGTCGGCGTTGCCGCTTGAGCCAGTGCTCCGCCGGTGAACGACAGGTCGAGCGCGAACATTGCGAGACCGCCGCTCGACGCGTTGCCGAGTTCACCTTGGACGACGTACGGAACGGTGCCGCCCGGTGCGATGCGGATCACCGACTGTCCGGTCGTCGTCCGCACGCTGACGTTGAGATCGCTGGCTTGCGCCGCGCCGATGCACAGCGCCATGGCGGCGCTCGAGAACCACAAACTCTTCATGGGGATCCAACTCCGAGTCGATGCGAACCGGGCGAGCCAACTGGGCCTGGGGAGCCCTGCGCGCAGGCCGGGAGAGAGGTGACACACCGACCCCGCCTGGATGAGCGCGCGAGCCAGCTTAGAGGACATAGGCATTACGTGTGGGCCTGCAACGTAAGGATACTGCGAATACGGCGAGCCCGAGGTGGCCTGGAACGGCGTGGATTTGCGGTCCCTGGCGCGAGGGGCGATTTCCAAGACTACACCGCGAGCCCGGCGGGCAGGCCGAATGGCGAGGGCGGATTTGGCTCGGATCGGGGCGTTCCATGCGGAAAAAACGTCTCGTATCGCGCTTTCGATCGCGTGAATGACGTCCAGCGCGCTCGCGCGGTGCCGTGTCGCGAACGCGTGTAATGCGCGATGCCGACGCGGGAAACTCTGCCGGCTGCACGGGTTCGCAGCGCTTGTCTCGGTGAGCACGTCTCCAGCGCCTGTCGAGTTCGGGCGCGCACACCTGGATGTGGAGACTAGTCTGGTCGCCTCGATGACCACTCCTGCACCCAGCGGCGTCACGGCACCGAACACTTCAGCACCTATTTCCTCAGGCCCGAGCGGTTCGGTTGCGGCGCGGTTTGCGCGCACGCGCGCTGCGACGATGGAACTCGTCCGTCCGCTTTCGCCCGAGGACTGCCAGGTCCAGTCGATGCCGCACGCGAGCCCGGTGAAGTGGCACCTCGCGCACACGACGTGGTTTTTCGAAACGTTCGTGCTCGCTCGCGATCCTGCGTACCGCGTCTTCCGTCCGGAGTTCCGCGAGCTCTTCAACTCGTACTACGTGTCCGTCGGAGAACCTTGGTCGCGTCCGCGTCGCGGGTTGGTGACGCGGCCTTCGCTCGCGGAGGTGATGGAGTATCGCGCGCACGTCGATCGCGCGCTGAGCGCCCGCCTCGAGCGCAGACATGCCGAGGGCAGGCACGTAGAGAGCAGCAGCGCCGAAGACGACGAGGCGCACGCACTCATGATGTGGACCGTCGAGCTCGGGCTCGCCCACGAAGAGCAGCATCAAGAGCTCTTGCTCGCCGATTTGAAGCACCTGTTGTCGCAGAATCCGCTCTTTCCTGCGTACGGAGCTGCGCTTCCGTCAGCGTTCGGCGCCGCGCCCACGTCGCGCTGGCACGCCTACGAGGGCGGTTTGGTCGAGATCGGTCACTCGGTGACAGGACACGCCGGAGTCGGCCGTTCGCACAGCGGTCACGCCGGGATCGCTCATGCGGACAGTAGTCGCGCCGCCATCAGCTTCGCGTTCGACAACGAAACGCCGCGTCACAAGGTGTATCTCGAGCCGTTCTTGCTCGCGAGCCGGCCCGCGACGAACGAGGACTGGCTCGCGTTCGTCGACGATCGCGGCTACCAGCGCCCCGAGCTGTGGCTGTCGGAGGGTTTCGAGACCGCTCGCACGCAAGCCTGGCGTGCACCGCTCTACTGGATCGAGCGCGAGGGTCGCTGGCACGAGTTCACGCTGTCCGGTTTGCGTCCGCTCGATCTGACTGCGCCCGTGTGTCACGTGTCGGGCTTCGAAGCCGATGCGTTCGCGCGCTGGAAACACGCGCGCTTGCCGACGGAGTCCGAGTGGGAGCACGCCGCAGCGAGCGTGCCCGTGCGCGGTCGCTTCTCCGACACGCGTCGCCTGCATCCGGAGCGCGCGCCCGCCGGAGATGACGCGCCTGTACAGATGTTCGGCGACGTGTGGGAGTGGACGTCCAGCGACTACGCGCCCTATCCCGGCTTCGCGCCGTGGTCCGGCAACCTGACCGAGTACAACGGCAAGTTCATGTGCAACCAGCGGGTGTTGCGCGGCGGCTCGTGCGCGACGCCGAGCGGTCACGTGCGCGCGAGCTACCGCAACTTCTTTGCGCTCGACACACGCTGGCAGTTCAGCGGCGTGCGGCTCGCGCGCGACAGCAAGTAGTCGCGCGCTCGATCAACCGTCGTCGCGCAAGACGACCTCGCGCGTCTCACCGACGCTGATATCCACCGTGAGCGTATGTCGGTCTCCCACGGCACCGGGCCTGTACTCGATCGTGATCCGTCCGCTCGGCACCGACACCGATTCCGACGAGCCCGATACAACGCCGCGCGTCATGCTCAGAGGGACCGACCCGTTCATGATCTTGAACGTGGCATTTGGGCTCTTTCCCTCGTAGCGGACGGTGATCCTCGCGCCGGGGAGGACTTTGACCAAGAGACCGTCCGTGATCTGACCCGCTGTCACGACGATCCCGCTCAACGACGCGAATCGTCCGTCCGTGGTCATGAACGAGATCTGGTATCGATCGGGAAGGAGGCTCTCGATTTCGAACCGGCCATCCTCGCGCGTCTCGGTCTCCAACTCGTTGGCGTCGGGACTGTCGCCCGCGTGATTCGCGGACACGTGGACGGTCGCTCCGCACGGCTTGCCGGTCGACGCGTCCACGACTTGGCCGCTGATCTTTCCCGCCGCGCGCAAGGGCAGCACGACATCGGATTGCCCAGGTTCCGCCGTCACCTGTTCCGAATCAGCGAAGTCACCGCTTCCGTTCGCCCACAACACACACGTGCCCTTCGCGAGCGGACCGACCGCGAACGCGCCCTTGTCGTCGGTGCTCGTCTGACCCGGGTACCAGTTGCCGTCTTGCGTGCAGGTGACGAATGCACCGGAGACGGGCTTGTCGTCCGGCGACAGCACGTGTCCGCGCACGAACAGTCCGCGCGAGACGACCAGCGTGATCGATTGCGCAGCCGATGAAGCGACCTCGAGCGTCTGCGTCCTCGATGCGACGTCGCTCGCGGTGGGCGCCGCGAACACGTCGGCGTTCGGCGCCGCGCCGATCCACCACGAGCCGATCGGCACGTCCTCGAGCACGAACCGACCTTGTTCGTCGCTCGTGCCCTTCGCCGTCGTGGTCGCACCCTGGTAGGCAGCCATGTATCCCTCGCCTTCCCAGGTCTTCTTCACCAACCAGACCTCGTGCTTCGCGACCGGGGCGTTGAGCTGATCGATGATCCGGCCTTCGATGCGCGCACCTCCGCCGATCGTCCACGTGCGCTCGAGGACTTGCCCGGGTTCGAACTCCAGTGGATCGGCTTCACGCCGCAACAGCTTCTTTTCCTGGTGGATTTCGAGCGCGAGCGGAACATGTGCGGGCAATCCGTCGATCACGCAACTCCCGCGCGCGTCCAAGGTCGCGTGCCATTGTTCGTCGGGATAGTTGATCCACGTTCCGGGCTCGTCGATTTCGCCGCCGGTCTGCAACTCGTTGCCGCGCGCTCTCAGGTGAACGGAAGTGTTCGCAAGCGGCTTCCCCGCCGCGTCGAGCACCGACGCACGCAACGATCCCGCGCGCGAAAGGAGCAAGTCCTGCGCGTGATGCTCGTCCTCGTGTCCAACCTGCAGCAGCGCATGGATCGGACCGTATCCATCGGCCTCGATGCGCAAGTACGGACTCGCCCACGACGGCAGGGCCAAGTCGAAGCGGCCGCCTGCGTCGGAACGCACTTCGAGGGCGGCTCTCACTTTGAGGACGACGTGCTCGAGATCATCCGTCGTGAATCCGTTGCTGCGCATCATGCGCACGCTCGCACCCGAGACCGGCAGCTTGGTCTCGCGATCGAGCAACCGTCCGAAGAAGCGCAGGTCGTCGCCACACGGCACCCGCAGCTCGATCTCGCGCCGTTCGTGTGCCCCGAGCGCGTGCACTTCCGTCGTCGAACTCCCGCAGCTTTCGATCCTGCTCGAAGCTTCCACTTCGAGCATTTCGCCGGGGGGAACTTCGATCTCGACCCGGCCGTGCTCGTCGCTGATGGGAGCGTGCCCGAGGTCACCATGCGTCCCGGCGATCTCGTCGAAGCGGTAGTCCTCCACGGACGCGAGGTGCGCCGACACGCGCACGCTCGCGAGCGGTTTCCCGTCGGCTTTCGACACGACCGAGACGATCAGGAGCGAAACATCAGGAGCCGTCTGTCCCGTCGGGATCGAATCAGCACCCCCGGACTTCGTGCCGGACTCGATCGGGGCTCTTGGGTCGCTGACGCTCAACGCTGCATCGAGGTCCTTCCCGTTGCTGCGATCCCCGATCCGCCCCGCTCGATCCGGCGTCGCCGTTTGCACGCTCGCGGTGGTTCGACTCCGCACTGCGAGCCATCCGGCCAGGAACAGCGCGACCACGACGAGAACGAGCACTGAGTTGCGTCGCATGCACGGTCTCCCGCCTTCGATCCTAGCCATGCACGAGCGCGATGTGACCGATCCGGACCGCTGGATGCGCTCGGCGGGTGCACACTCGAGCTCCCGTCGCGCTCCCGACCGTCGGCGTGGGCTCTGTGGGATCGCCGTGCAGCTAGCGAATCGCGCAGGTCGAATGAAGTGTCCAATCGGGCACGAGAGTCCATCGCCCGCATCAGCTATCCTGTGCGCAATGGCACTCCTGGACGACCGCAGCGCAGACCCTGCACTCGATCAAATCCGCCCTCGCTCGCGACAAGTGGCCCAACAGGCCCAGCACGTCGGCGTCGTGCGCGAACGCATCCAAGCCCTCGCGCAGGAATTCCGCATGCCGCCGGGCCTGGACGGCATCGGCTGGCCGGTCGACGGCGAGCGACTGCTGCTCGGGAAAGGGATCGACACGGTCGCGTTCTTGATCACGCTCGAAACGGTGCGCTTCGGATCCGGATACCACCCGCAGATGGCGCGGCGTGAGGCACACTCGGTCGGACAATCGATCCTCGCGGGCTTGAAGGATCATTTCGTGGAGCACGGTCCGTTGAAGGCGCACCAACTGGCGACCGCGACCACAGCGGACTGCGCGGAATTGTTCGGCCAGGAATCCGACAACCCGGCGCACGCGGAGCTCATGGACCTCTTCGCGCGCGCGTTCCGCGACCTGGGGCAACTGCTTCTCGACAAGTTCGAGGGCAGCTTCGACAAGATGGTCGCGAGCGCGGAGGGCTCGGCCGCGCGCCTCGTCGACATCCTGGTGCAGATGCCGTTCTACTTGGACGTGCAGAGATACAGCGGTCTCGCCGTGCCGTTTCTCCTGCGCGCGCAACGCGTCGTCGTCGACCTCGCGCAGGCGTTTCAGTGCGAAGGTCCAGGCCGATTCACCGACCTCGACGTGCTCGCGCCGTCCGCCGACAGCCTCGTCGCACACGTCTTGCGCATGGAGGGCGTGCTCCACTACACGCGCGGCCTCGCCGAGCGCATCGACCGTGGTGAGCCCGTGCCGGCGCACACCGAGCGCGAGGTCGAGATCCGCGCCTGCACGATCCACGCGGTCGAGCTGTTGACGTCCGTCGCGCGCGAGCAGGACGCGAGCGTCACTACGCTGCACGTCGACACGTGGTTGCGGCGGATGGGACGCGCCGCTCCGTACCGCGCGAAGCCGCGCCATCGCTCGCGCACGGTCTTGTACTGAGCGTGGCTGCGCGTCCGACGACGGACGAGCACGCCGAAGTGAGTTCCGTCGTGCGCACTGCGCGTGTCGATCGAGACGTTCGCTCGAGCTTGCGCGAGCGTGTGAGCGATTGCCTGCCTGCGATCGGCGGCGCGCTTGCGTTCCGTGCAGCCTGCTACGCGGCGATGACGGCGCTCGCATTGTGGGCTGAATCGACGCGCGGACCGGTCCTGCACGATGCACTGTTGTCGCGGCTGCCGTACGTGCCCTGGATCGATCGCGTCAACTACGTCGCGTGGCTCGTCGTGTACTTGCCGCTCGCGCTCCTGTTTCTGTTCAGCGAGCCGCGGCGCTGGGTGCGCTACATGATCACGGGCGGCATCGTTTCCCTCGTGCGCGGTGTGTGCATCGTCGCGACGACGCTGGGCGCGCCGGATCCGGATCATGCGGGCGCGGGTCTCGCCGGCAAGGGCTTCTTCGATGCATACGTCGACCTGCTCTCACCCATCGGCGTGTTCGCGAACGGATCCGCGCGCGCGTACTTGACACAGGACCTGTTCTTCTCGGGACACGCGGCGACGACGTTCCTGTTGGTGCTGTACCTGTGGAATCGACCGACCCTGAGATGGATTGCTATCGGCGCACACGTGGCGATGGTCGCGGCGGTCATGCTGTCCCACCTGCACTACTCGATCGACGTCCTGGGAGCCTGGGCGTTCACCTTCGCGATCTTCGCTTTGCGCGAATGGCGGCCGCGAAACTGCACCTCCTGAAGCGTATGAGCCGATCCGGCCGATAGACTCCCCGAAAGCCGAGCCCTGCCGTGAACTCACGCGAACGTTTTCTCGCCGCATGTCGCCGCGAGCGCCTCGATGCGCCGCCGGCTTGGGTCATGCGTCAAGCCGGGCGCTATTTGCCCGAGTACCGCGAGCTGCGCGCGAAGCACGACTTCCTCGAGATGGTCCGCACGCCGGAGTTCGCCGCCGAGGCGACGCTGCAGCCGATCCGCCGCTTCGACATGGATGCGGCGGTCATCTTCTCGGACATCCTCGTGCCCTGCGAGGCGATGGGTCTCGATGTGACGTTCGAAGAGGGCGAAGGTCCGCGGCTCGCACCCGGCGTGCGCACAGCCGACGACGTCGAACGGCTGAAGGACTTCGACGCGCGCACCGCGACGCGCTTCCTCGGTGACGCGATCCGACTCGTGCGCAAGGAGCTCGGTCCGTCGAAAGCGATCATCGGCTTCTGCGGCGCGCCGTGGACGACCGCGAGCTACATGATCGAAGGCGGGTCGAGCCGCAACTTCGAGCACACGAAGGCGATGCTGTACGACGAGCCGCGCACGTTCGCGCGGTTGTGCACGCGCCTCGTCGACAATTTGATCCCCTACCTCGAGATGCAGATCGAAGCCGGCGCGGACGTCGTGCAGGTGTTCGATTCGTGGGGTGGAGCGCTCGATGCGCCGACGTGGCGCGCGCACTTGTTGCCGCACGTGAAGCGGCTCGTCGCCGGTGCGCAGGGGCGCGGCGTGCCGGTCATCCTGTACGTGAACGGCGCGTCGCAACTGCTCGAGGTGATGGCCGACAGCGGTGCGAACGTGCTCGGCATCGACTGGCGCGTCACGCCCAACGAAGCGATCGAGCGCGTCGGCAAGCGCTGTGCGCTGCAAGGCAACCTGGATCCGTGCGTGCTGTTCGCACAGCCGTCGGTCGTGAAGGCCGAAACCGAGCGGGTCCTGTCGGACTTTGCGCGACAAAGCGGGCACATCTTCAACCTGGGCAGCGGGATCCTGCCCAAGACGCCGATCGCGAGCATGACGACGATCTTCGAGACGGTGCGCGCGCGGAGGAAGGCGTGAGCACGCCGCTGCGTGTGCCGCGCGAGCTGTTGACGCGCTACGCGACGTCGGCGCCGCGTTACACGTCGTATCCGACGGCCGCGGATTGGTCGAAGGACTTCGACGGCACGTGCTACCCGGAACTGCTCGCTCGCGCTGCCAAGTCGCGCGAGCCGTTGTCGGTGTACGTCCACCTCCCCTTCTGCGCCGAGCTGTGTCTCTTCTGCGGCTGCAACGTGATCGTGTCGCGCTCGATGTCGCGCGCGGACACGTACGTCGAGGCGCTCGAGAAGGAGTTCGCCTTCGTGCGCGCGAGCGGCGTCGGCCGACGTCCCGTGCGCCAATACCACTGGGGCGGCGGCACACCGACGCAGCTCTCGATCGAACAGATGGAGCGCGTGCAGACGGCATTCCGCTCAACGTTCACGCTCGATGCCGACGCCGAGGTCGCCGTCGAGGTCGATCCGCGCGTCACGACGCGCGAGAAAGTCGAGTGGCTCGCCAAGAGCGGCTTCAACCGCATGTCGCTCGGCGTGCAGGACTTCGAGCCCGCCGTGCAGCAGGCGATCAAACGAGTGCAGAGCGAGGAACAGACGCGCGCCGTGATCGACGTCGCGCGAGCGAGCGGCATCGGCTCGATCAACGTCGACCTGATCTACGGGCTCCCCGAGCAGACCGCCGCGACCTTCGCGCACACGATCGACCGCGTCATCGCGATCCGTCCCGAGCGCATTGCGTTGTTTCACTATGCGCACGTGCCCTGGATGAAGAAGCACCAAAACGCGATCGAGACGTCGCGCGCGCCGAACTCCGAGGACAAGCTCTCGATCTTCACGCGCTCGATCGAGCAGTTCCAAGCCGCCGGATACGTATATATAGGTCTCGATCACTTCGCGCTGCCGACCGACGAGCTCGCACAAGCGCTCGCCGCCGGCAAGTTGCAGCGCAACTTCATGGGCTACACGACGCGCCGCGGCGGCGACATGATCTCGCTGGGCGTGTCCGCGATCGGTGACGTCGCCGGCTCGTTCGTGCAGAACGCGTCGAACGAAGCCGAGTACCTGCAGTTCGTGCGCGAGCGCGGTCACGCCGCGTTCCGCGGGCACGCGCTCTCACCCGAGGACTCACTGCGCCGCGACGTGATCGTGGGCTTGATGTGCAACGGTGTGCTCGACAAGCGCGCGATCGAGCAGCGCCACGGGATCGTCTTCGACACGACGTTCGCCGCCGAGTTGGCCGCGTTGATGCCGCTGCAGTCCGACGGCCTGGTGCGCCTGGACGCCGACGCGCTGCGCGTGACCCCCCTCGGCCAACTCTTCCTGCGCAACATCGCGCTGCCGTTCGACCGCTACTTCGCCGAGCGCATGGCCAAGGGCGGCGACTCGGGCCGCACGTTCTCGAAGACGCTCTGATCCTCCAGGCTTCCGATCCGACCCGGAATCCGCGTTCGTTATCCTCCTCTCGATCGATCGGCGGGCACGGATGAGCGAGAACCTCACCGGCCCGAGCCGGTTGAGCACCGCTCGAGGAGAGATTCATCGTGCAAAGAATCCTTGGCGCAGTCGTCATCATCGCGTTGATTGCACTGCTCGTGCTGGGACTCGTTCAACGCAAGCCGCAGAGCGCAGGAGACGTGGTCCCCAAGATTCCGCCGGCTCAGACTGCGCCTGAAAAGCCGGTCGAATTGACCGCACCGGTGACGAGCGCCGCGGAACCGAAACGCGAGACCGCGCCAGTCAAGGTCGAGGCCGTCGACAAGCCGAACGCGACAGCACCGAACGCCGCCGCGAATAGCGAGTGCGAGCTCAGAGGGCGCTTTCTCCTTCCCGACGGCGCTCCCGTGGCCGGAGTGCAACTCAGCATCATGGCCTGGGAGTCCAACCAGGAGCGCGTCCTCCGCTTCGGCGTGCCGGAGCACTTCGAGCCTCCGAAGGGAACGTCGGGATCCGACGGACGCTTTTCGATCCGCTTCGATCCTCCGCGTGCCTACCAGTTCGTGCTCGACGGAAAGTTGCCCGGTTACTGCAAGGCGAGCTGGCGCTGGGGCGAGATCGAGCCCGGCAAGGTCGTCGACGTCGGCGACGTTCCGCTCGTCCGCGGCGGCTCCGTCCGCGGGCGCGTCGTCGACGGGAAGGGCAACGTGCTCAAGACGGGCTGGATGGTGTACGGCGAAGCTCCACGCACACAAGCCTTCGCTGAGGGCGTCGAGCCCGTGCGCGTCATCGCGGCACCGGACCCGGTCACGGGCGAGTTTCTGCTCGATGGCCTTCCGCCTGCCCACGTGAAGTTGACCGCTGACTCGCGCGTGGCGAACTGGATCGAAGGACCGACCGTCGACGTGCGCGTCGGGGAGGAGACGCGGGCCGACATCGTCTACACGGGACCCGACATCAGCTCGCGCATCACGGTCGTGCGGTTCAGCAATCCCTACTACGTGTTCGACTTCGACTTCGGCGAGACGAATCGAGATGGCACGAGGCAAGACACATCCGTCCCCGACACCGCTGGAATCTTCCTCAACGCTCCGGGTTTCGGAGAACGTCGCGCGAGGAAGATCGCGAACTCGAGCCAGAGCTGGTCGTTCGATGACGTGCCGGCGGGAACGTACACGGTGGAGGTTCGCGATCCGCGCTTTCTGCCCTGGTCGAAGAGCGGCGTGAAGCCCGGAACGAGCATCGATGCGCACCTCGTGGGTAACGCCGTCGTCGTGCTGGACGTCGTCGACGATGCGACCAAGCAGCCGGTGGAACATTTCTCACTCGACGTGCGCTTCGACAATGTGAACTTCGGCCCCAGCACGTTCCGCATCCTGGAGACGAAGGACGAGCCGCCGCGCGGCGGCGTGTTCAGCGGGTTGGTGCCGCATGATCAGACGCTGTTCGTCAACGCACCGGGATACGCGCCGTGCGAAGTCGCTGCATCCGGACTCGCGGCCAACGAGCGGCGCGCATTGACCGCTCGGCTCACGCACGGTCGCGCGCTGCGCGGTTTCGTCGTGCAGGGTGCCGCCAAGAACCGCGTCGCCGGCGCGAAGCTGCAGTTGCGGCCGGTGACCGCTCCGTCGCAGAAGGGTGAGATGAACTCGCTCGAGACTGACCCGCGCACGGTCGAGACGACCAGTGATGCACGCGGCGCGTTCGCATTTTCCGGTCTGCCAGCAGGCGATTTCGAGATCACGTGCAACATGGGTCCGCTCGTGCTCGCGAAGCAGACGGCCACCATGCCGAGCGACACCGAGCCGCAGCCGGTCGAGATCGTGCTTCCTGCCGCGGGCCGTCTCGTCGGACGCATCCTCGCGCCCGACGGTGCTTCGTTCGCCGGCCTGCGCGTGTTGACGCGACCCGCTCTCGCGGAGGGAGCCCAAGAGGAGCCCGGGTCGAGCTGGTTCTTCCTCCCGCCCGAAGCCAGCGCCGAGGTCGCCGCGGACGGGACATTCCGTTCACCGCCCGTGCCGGCGGGGTCCGTCGTGGCGATGCTCCAGTGTCCGAATCAGGTGACCCCGAGCGTCGATGGTTCGAGCAGCACGCAAGGTGGCCACGTGGAGCTCGGCACGTTCGAGCTCGCGGCGGGAGTGGACACGCACAAGGAGTTCGATCTGCGCACGGCCTTCCCCGGTTCCGCAGCGGTTCACGTCACGCTGAACGGCAAGCCGGCGAATGCGCTGATCGTTTGGTTCTGGTGCAATCAAGGAGATGGGGCCGTCGGCGTCTGCGACTCATCCGGCGCTTGTCGTGTCGGACCGATGCTGCCCGGCGCGTACAGAATTTTGGTTCGTCCGATCGATGCAGGGTGGGTGTACGTCGATCCGCGCACGGTCACGGTTCCCAGCGCGGGAGCACTGGAGCTCGACGCCGCCATCGTGCTCTTCGACGGCACGTTCCAGGTCAAGGATGCTGCCTCGCATCAGCCGCTCTCGAGCAGTTGGATCAACCTCGCGCCGGATCCGAACCCAACGGGGGCCAACTGCACGTCGCAGACGGACGACGACGGTCGAGTGCACCTCTCGCTCCCGGCGGGACACTGGAGCGTCGGCCTGAACGGGATGTACTTCGCGGATCCAGCGAAGTCGGGCGTCTTCGTCGATTGGGGAGCGCAAGGCGCATCCCCGAAGGTCCTGGAGCTCGAACCCGCCAAGAAATGAAGGGGTGAAGTTGCGACGGCGTCGACGCGTCGCAGCGTGAGTCACGGGCTACCGTCACCCTCGATCGTCGCGACAGGCGGCATCACGACCGCTATCGTCAGCCTCTGACTGCGGTCGCCGCGGTTTCCGCGATGCGAAGATCCACGAAGAAAGTCCTCACCGTCCTGGTTGCCCTGGTCGTGGGGTGGATCGTGGCGAAGGTCGCCCTCCACGAGCGTCCGAGCCCGCCGTCGATCGTGCTCGATCAACCGGATCCCGAGGGTGCGCGCGTTCCGCCGTCGGAGCTTGCGAACCCCTCTGCAGCGGCTGCGGATGTTCAGCGCGAAGTCGCCGCGCCGACGTCCGGGTCCATGACGACGCCCGCTCCGATTCGCGACGAACGGTCCGAGGGTTCGACGGAAATCAAGGGTCGCTTCCTGCTGCCGAACGGTTTGGCTGCCGTAGGCGTGAAGCTCGATCTCAACGGAACGCGCGAGGAGAACGCGGGCACGATTCAGCTTGGCGCGCGCGCAGCGTTCACCACCCGCAAGAGTGCGAGTGACGTCGACGGGCGCTTCTCGTTCCGCTTCGATCTCGTTCCGGACTGTCAGTTGACGCTCGACGGAGCGCTCGCGGACTACTGCACAGTCGGTTGGAGCTGGTATGGAATCGAGCCCGGTACCGTCACCGACGTCGGCACCATCACGTTGCTGCGCGGAGGTTCCGTTCGCGCGCGCGTGGTCGATGCGAACGGACAGATGATGACGCACGGCTGGAAAATTCGGGCCGAAGGTGCATCGGCCGTTTCAGGTCCGAATAAGCGGGCTGTCCTGGTCGGCGCCGAACCCGACGCCGAGAGCGGCGAGGGTCTGCTTGCCAACCTGCCGCCCGGTCGCACGCATTTGCGCGCCTATTCGGATCTTGCGGGCAGGATCGAAGGCCCCGACGTGCAGGTCACGGCCGGCACGGAAGTGCGCGCGGACATCGTGTACACGGGGCCCGACGTCAGCTCGCACATCCTCGTGATCCCGAACACCGATCCGTACTTCGTGTTCGAAATGCGCGACCACGGGTTCGTGTTGAGCGCACCTGGATTCGGTGAACGAACCCCGCACGAGCAAACCGGCCCGAACCCGGGCTTGGTTTTCGAAGACGTGCCGCCGGGGTCGTACACGCTGAGCTGCGCCGATCCGAGCTTTCGTCCGTGGTCCGTGTCGGACGTGCACCCTGGCTCGAGGGTCGAAGCGAGGCTCGTCGGCAACGCTGCGATCGTGCTGAGCGTCGTCGACGACGTGACTGGTGCCCCGATCTCGCACTTTGCGCTCGACGTGCACTTCGATCATGCGAACTTCGGCCCGAACACCTTTCGAATCCTGAGCGATGACGAAGGGCTTCCAAGGGGCGGCGTCTTCACGGGTCTGGTACCGCACGATCAAACGTTCGTCGTCCACGCTTCCGGTTACGCAGCCTGTTCCGTTCCCGCGCCGGCGCTCGTCGCGAACGAACGACGCAACGTCGTGGCACGCCTTCGTCGCGGTCTTCGGATCAACGGCACGATTGTCCGCGGATCGCGACGCCTGCCCGTCGATGGTGCTGCGGTCTCAGCGCGACTCGAGACCGATGGCGACCCGGAGAACTCGTACTCGTTCGCGCCCGTGACCGGCTCGATCGACGTGAAGAGCGACGATCGCGGCCGTTTCGAGATCGTCGGTCTCGACGCAGGCACGTATTCCATCGTGGCCACCGACGGACCGCTATTGAACGCGCGCCGACTCGTCGATCTGACGCAGGACGCGTTCGACGTCGAGCTCGCGCTTCCGGCAGCCGGACGTCTCGTGGGTCGGATCCTCGCGCCGACCGGCACCAGCTTCGACGGTTTTCGTGTGGTGACTTCCACCGCGATGCGCGGTTCGGACGGCAAGCTCCAGGATGTTTCAGGCTACTTCCCGCCACACTTGTCCGTGCCGGTCGACGGCGACGGTCGCTTCCGATCCCCGCTCGTTCCCGCCGGCGAAGTCCAGGTCGTCCTGCGCGGACCGCAGTTCCAGTTGCCGCTCGGGTTCGGCGGTGGAGGCATGGAAGCCGACTCCAGCATTTCTCTCGGCACGGTCACGCTCGCGCCGGACGTCGACACGCAGCACGACTTCGACTTGCGCGCGACGTTTCCGACACCGCTCGTCGTGCGCGTGTTCGTCGACGGCAGGCCCGCGACGCGCGCGCTCGTCAGCATCACCGAGCCCGTGCACGGCAACCAGCGCGGCGGAGGGATCACCGACGATCGCGGCATTGCGCAAACGGGCGGGTTGGTCGCGGGTCAGTACCTGCTCTTCGTCGGAGCCGGCGACGGTTCGTGGGTCGGACCGTCGGCGACGAGCGTGACCGTTCCCTCGACGGCCACGATCGACGTCGCGATCGCGCTCTTCGAAGGCACGTTAACCGTGCGCGACGTCGCCACGCACGCACCGCTCGCGCAGCAAGAGATCTCGTTGCATCCCGATCAGGACCTGGGCTGGTCGAGTGCTCACATTCGCACTGATGTGGACGGCCGCGCGCACTTGTTCCTGCCCGCGTGCAGGTGGCGAGTGCAGGCAGGCAACCGGAGCGGAGCGTTCCCGGCGGACAAGAGCACCCTGCTCGACTGGGGCTCGACCGGTCCTTCGCCGAGCGAGATCGAAATCAAGGCCTGGGCGTACTGATTCGCGTGGGACAGAGCGTATCGCAGCGCTGGAGGGTCGGCGGAGAAGCTTGAGCGTTCGCGTGCTTTCGCCCAGCATGTGCGCGTGATCTCGGTCGCCAGATTCTGCTCGATCGCCTTGCCCGTGTTCGCGATCGCGGGCGCGCTAGGTGCGACGTGGCCTGCGCAGTCTGACGATCATGCGAAGCAACAACCTTCGCCCGCCGTACCGACGGTGATCCACGACGAAGGCTACGTCGGTTCCGAAGCTTGCAGCGGCTGCCACACGCGCAACGAAGAGACGTGGAAGGCTTCGTACCACCGGCGCATGACGCAAGAGGCGACGCCCGACGCCGTGCTCGCGCCGTGGGACGGTGTCACGCCTGCGCTCGACGGCACGCAGTGGAAGCTCTCGCGCGACGGAGAGCGATTCTTCGCTCAGCCGTTCACGCCCGAGGGTGACGCGCGCGCTGCACCGATGCGCCTCGCGCTCACGACGGGCTCGCACCACTACCAGGTCTACTGGCTCGAGCTGCGCGACGCGGACGAGATGCCGCAACTGCCGTTCGTATGGCACGTCGCCGAGAAGCGTTGGGTGCCGCGCCGCTCGATGTTCCTCGAACCGCCGGGTCCGAACACGGGATCGGAGACGGGGCGCTGGCCGCGCTCGTGCATCAAGTGCCACACGACGAACGGCACGCGCGAGCACGAGAGCGACGGACACACGCACGTCGCGCAGTTCGGCATCGCGTGCGAAGCGTGTCACGGTCCCGGCGGTCAGCACGTCGCACTGCAGCGCGCGCGAGAGAAACAGGATCCGCACGACCGGTCCGACGCGCCCGACACGACGATCGTCGATCCGAAGACGCTGTCGCACGAGCGCTCGACGCAAGTCTGCGGACAGTGTCACGGCGTCAACCCCTCGATCACGGCCGAAGCGCGTGAGAAATGGGATCGCGAGGGCTTCGCGTTCCGGCCGGGACAGGATCTGTCGGTGACGCGCACGCTCCTGCGCGGCACGTACGACAGGAACACGCCCGAGATGCGCGCATTCCTCGATCGCAACCCGGGCACGCTCGAGCAGACGTTCTGGTCCGACGGCGAAGTGCGCGTGTCCGGCCGCGAGTACAACGGTCTGGTCGAGAGCCCGTGCTATCAGCGCGGCGAGATGAGCTGTTTGTCTTGTCACGACATGCACCCTTCGCGCGAAGCTGCGCCGGATCTGCACGCGTGGGCCGACGATCAACTGCGTCCAGGCATGGATGGTTCGCGCGCGTGCGTGCAGTGCCACGCTGAGTACGAGAAGACGGAGAAAGTGACCGCGCACACGCATCACGCGGCGACTTCATCGGGTTCGAACTGCCTGAACTGCCACATGCCGTACACGAGCCTCGGCCTGACGAAGGCGATCCGCAGCCACACGATCACGATCCCGAGCATCGCTGCGACGCTGGCGACGGGACGGCCTGACGCGTGCAACCAGTGTCACCTCGATCGCACGTTGAGTTGGACCGGTGACAAGCTGCACGACTGGTACGGACAAGAAGTACCGAAGCTCGACGCTGACCAGCGCACGATCGCCGCGTCGGTGATGTGGGCGCTCGAAGGCGACGAGGCTCAGCGCGCGTTGATGGCCTGGAGTTACGGTTGGGATCCCGCGCGACAGACGTCGGGCACGGGTTGGATGCCGTTCGTGCTGAGCACGCTGATGCAGGACGGCTACGACGCCGTGCGCTGGATCGCGACACGCAGCGCACGATCGGATCCGCGCTATGCGAAGCTCGCGCTCGATTTCACGCAGCCGCTCGAGAAGCAGCGCGACATGGTGCGCGCGACGATCCTCGCCGACTGGATGCGCGAGGGTTTGAAGGCTTCTCCCGAGCAGCGCACAGCCGTGCTCGTGCACACTGACGGCAAGCTGGACGAAGCACGTTTTCGTCGACTTTTCGCCGCGCGCAACACCAAGGACATGAGCATCGGCGAGTAGACCATGCCGGATCCGATGAGGCCTCGTTCACGGGAGCACAATCACGAGAGAGCGCTCAAGGCCGCACGTTCGTGATCTCGCCCGGGACGAGGTGCACCGGCAGTCGACTGATCTCCTTGTCGTCCTTGTAGAGCACGACGGTCGTCCCGTTCTCGGCGCACGCGACCGCCTCCGACTTGCCGTCGACGATGTCGACGCGCTCGGGCATCCACATCATGTTGCCACGCGACACCATCATCTCGACGGGCTTGCCCTGCGCATCGACGAGACCGAAGTGGTCGGCCCGCGTCTTGTCCTCGCCCAAGTCGACCTGCAGGTGCGCTTTGCGCGCGACGCGGATCTCGAGCTTGTCGAGCGCTGCCTTCGGTTCTGGCTTCCACGAGAGCACGACGAAGGTGTCGGGGTGCGCGACGGAAATCCTCATCCCCTCCGTCGCGACCGAAGCGAAGTCGAAACGCCCCTCTTTGTCCGTCTCCATCGTCGGTCCGTACGTGGGTGAGCGTTCGCCCCCGCGCTCGGAACACAGCACGACCTTCGCGCTTTCGATCGGCGTCCCGTCGAGCGCCAGCACGCGACCTGCGACCCGCGTGCAGTCGTGACACGCAGGCAGACGTATTTCTGCGTCGCTCGTGCCGGCGTGAATCACTTGGCTCTGCGTGCGTTGCAGCGTGGGCTTGTCGCAAGCGATCAAGTGGTACTCCCGATCGAGCAACCCACCAAGCTTGAACGCGCCGTCCTTGTCCGTGTACGTGTTGGTGAAGGCGGTCTGTCCCCGCAGCAGCGCCTCGGCCGTCATCGCCCAACCGATGCCCTCGCCTTGCACCTCGTCGTACACCATGCCGAACTCTGTCTCGTCCTCGATGCGCACGATGGCGCCCTCCACCGGCGTTCCCTCGGCATTGAGCACGCGGCCGCGAATTTCGAGCGGCTGGCCGGACAGTGTGATCGTGAACGTGTTCGGCATCGCGTGGCTGCGCATGTCGGCGAAGTTCGGGAGCTCGATGCGCGTCGGCAGCTTGCCGGGCTTCAGGGCGAACAACGCAGCCGGAGGAAAGCGTGCCTTCCAACCATTCTTTTCGTCCGATTCGAACTCGCCGCCCTCGCGCACATCGTTCAAGTCGAACGCGAAGGTGCCGTCGGCACCCGTTTTCAGGTACTGCGCGCCGAGTGCGACGCTTGCGCCCGAAATCGGCTGTGCGTGCTCGTCGACGACGGTGCCGCGCACGATCAGGTGCTCCTCCTCGAGCGGATCGAGCACGATCTCCACGTTCCACGTCGGCGCCGACGGTGCTTCGACGCTGCGCGGCTTGTGGCCGATCGTTTCGACCGACAACTGACCCTTGGTCAGCGGTGCGTTCTCGAGGCTGAAGCGTCCTTCTGCGTCGCTGATCGCGCGCCATTCGCTCGCCATCGCGTGTTCGAGCGGTTTGCCGATGTCACGCCGCAACGACTTGTCGATGATGTAGGTCACGCTCACACCTTCGATGGGCCGGTGCTGCGGATCCACGATGCGCCCCGCGAGCGCGCGCTCCTGTCCGACAAAGATCGGGTAGCCGTCTTCCTCTTGTGCCCAGGCATTCGAGGCGGCGTAGACCGTGACCCAACCCGGTGCGCGCGCGCCGAACTCGATGTGCCCTTGCCGCGTGGGAATGTGAAACGAGCCGTCGTCCGCGGTCGTCGTCATCGCCGGCTTGTTCGCGCCGATGTCCTGCGCGTTGTCCCGCGCGAACACTTCGAAGCCGCGCATCGGGTTCATCTCGAGATCGAGCACGCGGCCGCTCCACTCCGTGACCGCGGCGGCGGGAGTGACGACGGGCGCGGGTTTCGCTGCTTCGACGGAAGCCTCGCGTGCCGACAACGCCGGTTGGAGCGCGAGCTTCATGTCCGGCTCGATCGCACGTTCGAGTTCGGGTGTCGCTATCGGCGCTTGCGAGAGCGGATCCGGCTCCACATGCGAAGACGCCGTCATGCGCGACAACACCGCCACAGCTCCAACTGCCACCACGGCCGCCGCCGCGATCTTCAACTTGACGTCCATCATGATCACTCCGACGAGAATGGAGGAACCCTTGGGAACTGCCGCAAGCGGCGCGAACGCGGCAAGCCACGTCGAGCGGTTGCCGTCGTGCTTCGTGTCGAGGCGCAAGCGCAACTCCGCGAGCCCACGCACGAGCCGCGTCTTCACCGTCTTGACCGGCACGCCGTCGCGATGCGCGATCTCACGCGGCGCGAGGCCGTCGTAGTAGCGCGCCCAGATCGTCGACTTGTACGGCTCGGCGAGCGACAGCACCGCGTCGAGCAGCTCACGTTGCAACGCAGCCGTGCGCTCGAGCGAATCCGGTTCGACCGATTCGTCACGCGCGCCCGCACGCTCGTGATGCTCGCGTCGACCCGCAGCACGCGCGTCCGATCGCGCCAGGTTGCGCAGCACGCTCGCGAGCCAACCGCGCGGTGAACTGCTGTCGCGCGGCGGATGCTCGATCGCCGCGACGAACGTGCGCTGGACGAGATCCTCCGCGTGATGCGGATCGCGCACGAGGCTGCGCGCCAACGCGCGCGCCCAGGTGGCGTTGTCGAGCAGCGCTTCGAGATCAGGACGAGAAGGGCTCATGTCGGTTGAAGGGCCACGCGCAAGAGATCGATCACGCGATCCTGCAGCGGGCTACACCCCTGAAAGCGCCGGTGGGTCTCGATCGACCTCAGGAGGGTCGAGAAAGTCTGCGCGACTTTCCCCCGGGTGTGCACTCGCCGCCCCCGCAACGCAGTGAAGGCGGTTACGCTGGTCTTGCTCAACCAGAAGGCACCCGCCAGCAAGGACCCCATGCATCAGCATCTGCGCTTCTCCTCTCTTCTCGTCACGGGCCTCGTCGCGCTCACCGTTTCCGCGGCGGCCGCCGACTGGACCAACTCCGGCGGCAACGCCGGACGCAACGAGCTCAGCACCGAAGTCGGCCCGAGTGCCGCGACCGTACTGTGGTCCGGATCGCGTCCGTCGCTCATCGCGTGGCAACCCGTCACCGAAGGCAACCGCGTGTTCATAGTGCGACAGACTGCCTTCCCGCCGAGCGGCCAGCCGACCGAAGCGCCGGTCGTGTGTCAAGACCTCACGACGGGAGCGGAGCTGTGGCACTTCGACGTGCCCTTCAACGCGAACGACTGGACGACGTGGATCGCGGGCGCTTCGCAAGGTCATGTGTACGCCGCGCGCTCGGGCAACGGCGCGAGCGTTTCTGACAAGCTCTACTGCCTCGATTCGGCGACCGGTGCGCAACTTTGGATGTCGGTCGTCTCGATCGACGCGGGCGCGTACGACGGCGTCGTTTTTGCACCGAACGGTGATCCGATCATCGGCAGCTTCACGCACATCTGGCGCATCGATCACACGACGGGAGCGACGGTGTGGACCGCGAACCGCCAAGCCTCGATCAGCGGCGACTGCGGCGTCGCGGCGACGAGCACAGCCGCGTACGCCGCCGACATCCTCGGCCCGGGCCTCGTGATCAAGAAGTTCGACCTCGCGACCGGCGCGCTCTTGTACACGAGCCCGGCGATGAGCGGCGCGTCGACGCAGAACACGCCGATGGTCGGACCCGACGGGACGATCTACCAGCACGTGCAGCAGAGCCAGACCGTCAACCTCTACTACGCGTGGACGGACACCGGAACGAGCCTGGTGCAGAAGTGGAACGTGCCCTCCGGCTACACGGCGTTCGCCGAGTTCGGCGTCGGGCCCGACGGATCCGTCTACCACCTCGCACCGAACAGCGAGATCCATCGCCTGAATCCCGCGACGGGCGCAACGCTGAACACGACCGGTCCGATCCCCACCGATCCGGGGTTGCCGGTGTTCCCGCGCCTCGCCGTCGACGCGCAAGGCCGGGTGTACCTGAACAACGCCCAAGGCAATGCCGGCATCCTCGCGTCGTACAACGCCGACCTTTCGCTGCGCTGGTCGATCCCCTTCTCGAGCGGGAACATCGGCGGTCCGATCCTCGCGCAGAACGGGACGCTCTTGATGGCGGGCATCGGCACGAACGTCATTGCGTTCCGCGATTCCACGGTCACGAACTACTTCTGCTTCGGTGACGGCTCCGGTCCCGTGGCCTGTCCTTGCACCAACTTCGGCGCGGTGGGCCACGGTTGCGCGAACTCGGTCAATCCCGCCGGCGGACAAATTCAAGGCAGCGGGGCCTCGAGCGTGAGCTCGGACAGCGTGGTGCTGACGGGCTCCGGGATGCCGAACTCGTCGGTGCTCTACTTCCAAGGCACCACGCAAGTCGCCGGCGGATCAGGCAGCGTGTTCGGCGACGGACTGCGCTGCGCCGGAGGCACGATCGTGCGCATCGGGACGAAGCAGAACGTTGCGGGGAGTTCGCAGTATCCGGGGCCGGGAGACCAACCGCTCTCCGTGCGCGGACAGGTGCCGCCGACGGGTGGAGTGCGCACGTATCAGGCGTGGTATCGCAACGCGGCGCCGTACTGCACGTCCTCGACGTTCAACCTCACGAACGGCCTGCAGATCACATGGGTTCCGTGAAGCGAACATCGAGCTGAAATCGCTGCGAGCGTGACCGGCGCAGTTCGAGAGCTACTCTCTCGGACTGCGTCGTTCTTCCCAACGCCACACTTTGGAGGCTCGTGCGATGCCTCGTGCATGCCTCAGTCTCCTGCTCGCTTTCTTCATCGTCACCGCGCTCTCCGCGCGCGCCAAGACCCACGAGGCATCGGTCAATTCGCCGTCGCTTCTCGCGGGAGCCGTTTCGCCTGATGCGCTGCACGCGTACCTCGAAGCGTGCGAGAGCTTCGGCTTCAGCGGATCCGTGCTCGTCGCGCGCGGTGGCAAGAAGATCTTGTCCGAAGGCTTCGGGCTCGCCGATCGCGACAAAAAGGTCAGGAACGATCCCGCCACGTGCTTCGAGATCGCTTCGGCGACCAAGTCCTTCACGGCCATTGCAGTTCTGCAGTTGGCCCAGGCGGGCAAGCTCGCGCTCGACGACTCGATCGCCAAGCACCTGCCCGGCGTGCCGAAGGGAATGGCGGACATCACGATCCGCCATCTTCTCAACCACACTTCCGGCATGCCGCGGAGCGCGGCCGGCGGACACGGGGACGATCTCGAGAAAGCGGTCGCCGGTTACTTCTCCACGCCTCGCGCGCACAAACCGGGCGCGACGTACGAGTACTGGAACGGCGGGTATGCGCTCCTGGCCGGAATCGTCGAGCGCGCGAGCGGCACCACGTACATGGCTTGGTGTCACGAGCACATCTTCGATCCGGCCGGAATGAAGACGTCGGGGTTCACGGGCGAGAAGCAGTTCGAGAGCACGGATGTCGCGATCGGCTACGAACTCGGCAAACCTCCGCGCCGCGCCGACGAGCACCCTTACGACACATACGGTTGGCAGTACCGAGGCATGGGCGGCATCGTCACCACGGTCGAGGACATGTATCGCTTCGATCGCGCGCTACGCAGCGAAGTCCTCCTCACGAAGAAGTGGCGCGCGGAGATGCTGAAGCCCGCGCTCGAGAACTACGCATGCGGCTTCGAGGTGATCGACAAGCCGCAGAAGAGGATCGGTCACGGCGGTGACGTGCGCGGATTCCATGCGCAGTACGCGCTCTTCCCCGAAGACGACGCCGCCATCATCGTCTTGTGCAACGTCAGCGGTGTTCCGACTTGGGCGGTTGCCGAGAATTTGCAGGCGCTCCTGTTCGGCAATCCCGCGCGCTATCCGATACCGCCGACTGCCGAGAGCGCGAAGGCGACCGACGTCACGAAGCTCGTCGGCACGTACGCTTCCTCGCCCGACGAGCAGATCGCGGTGCGCGTCGAGGGCAATGCGCTGTTGCTCTCGGCCGCCGGCGTCGAGGCCACGCGCATCTTGTGGACGGACACGACCTCGAGCTGGAAAGAGCCAGATAGGGAACGGATCGAGAGTGCCAAGAAGCTCGTCGAGAGCGTGTCGCACGGCGATCCGGAACCGCTGCGCCGTTGCATGAACCCCACGATCCCCGCCGATTGGCCGGATGAGGTCGTGTCCACGATGTGGCCCAAGCATGTCGAGAAGTGGGGCGAGCTGAAGAGCGTGCGCGTCGCGAGCGCCACTGCGGACGCGGGGTCCACGACCGTCCTTCTCGCGCTCGAGCACGCGCGCGGAAATCCGAGGTTGAAGATCGTGTTCCAGGGGGATCGACTGCAGATCTTCGATCTCGCGGGGCCGGAGTCGCTGGCCAGCAGCCTCGCGATCGTGGGCAAGAACGACCGCTTGTTGCGCTTCGCATGGACGGGCGAGCAACCGTCGCCGATCACGATCGTCCGTGACGCGAGCCATGCGGTGACGGCTCTCCGCTTCGAAGGCAAAGGACCCGCGCAGGTCTTCAAACGTCAGAAGGATTGATCCGCGACGCCTAGCGATTGTGAATGGCCGACGCTGTCGGCAGTCGGCTGCGTGCTCCCGCGATGCCCGTCGTCGTCGTCAGTGTGGATCGTCCTGCATCTCGGGCTGCGCCCGCAGCCAATCCGCCAGCACGGCGCTGATGGCGTTGGCGTCCTCCCCCAAGAGGTGCGTTCCGTCGTCGGTTGGAAGATCAAGGCCGCTGAGTTCGAGGTACGGGAAGCCGAGCTCCGTGCACATCTCCCTGAACTGAGCGGGGGGGAAGCCCTCATCCTCGACCGCTTCGACCATGCTCGACGCGGGCAGACGCACGCACAAGATGCGACGACCCGTGTCGCGCAGCTCGCGCAGGTTCCGACGCAGCTCCTCGAACTGTTCCTGCCGGATGGGGCGAAACTCAGGGTCCATGAGCTTGCGGTAGAGCCCCACGAGTCGTTCCGATTCCGTCCTGTGTTCGCCGGCGCCGATCGTCCAATCGCGCGGCTGCAACGTCCGCACCATGCGCACGCGGAGCACGTCGAGCATGGCGCCGAGTCGGGCATCGATGCGCTTGGTGAGGGGCACCGCGCGCTCGCTCTCCAGTAGCTGCGCCATGCGTTTCATCGGAGCCACGTACACGCCGCTCGGACTCAGGCAGAGGAGCAGGCGACGCTGCGGCATCGAGCGAGCGGCGCGCAGTTGGTAGTTGAGCTGCGCGAAGCCGTTCCACAGGACGCCGGCCGGCTCGATGCCGTGGCGTGCCATGACCGTGAGCGAGATGTCGGTGATCGCGCGGCTGTCACCCAGGATGAGAAGTGCATCGGCGCTCCCGTCGCCCACGAGGTAGAGCGGCGCGATGGCGCCCTCGACGTCGACGAAGTGCCTCGGCTGCGGGTCGTACTTCTCGTGGGTATGACGGTCCGGATCGAACGCGAGGCGCCACGCACCCAGCAGCGCGATGGCTCCGAGCGCTCCAGCCACGATCGGCAGCGGTCCGAGCCATCGGCGTCGGTACGTCCGACGATTCGACGAGGACGTCCGGCGGTTTCCGAGAAGCGAGCGCATGTCCGAGGTGTCGTTCACGGTGATCAGAACTGGAAGTAAAGGAATGGCGCCGCATCGGGGCGACGGATGACGAACAACAACACGATCCACAGGATGCACACCGCCAGACGCAGCGGGACGCTCTTCCTCAAGCCCAACCACTCGTGCGCGGCCTGTCCCAGGTGCAATGCGACGATCGGCAGCAGGAATACGATCTGCGGGACCTTCACCAGCCTTTCGAGGCCGAGCTCGCCCTGAAACGGCGCCACGAACATCCGCTGCAGCAGCATCACGGCGACGTTGAAATCAGGCGCGCGGAAGAAGACCCAAGCGACGTGAACGATGACGAAGACGAGGGCGATGCGCAGGCAGCGCCCGGCGAGGTCGAGCGCACCGCGCAAGGGATCGAGACCGGCGGTGATGCGGGTCTTGCACTTCAGCATCCGCTCGACGCACAGCCCGATGCCGTGGATCGCGCCCCAGACGACGTACGTCCACGCTGCCCCGTGCCACAAGCCCCCCAGGAGCATCGTGACCAGCAAGTTGAAGTACGTGCGACCCACGCCCAGTCGGTTGCCGCCCAGCGGAATGTAGAGGTAGTCGCGCAACCAGCGCGAGAGCGTGATGTGCCAGCGCGTCCAGAATTCGGACAGGCTGCGGCTGATGTACGGGTAGCGGAAGTTCTCAGGGAACGTGATGCCCAACAAATGTCCGAGGCCGATTGCGATGCCGGAGTATCCGGCGAAGTCTGCGAAGATCTGCCCGCCGAAGCAGACGACCCCGAGCCACACCTGGCCGGCGGAGAACTTCTCGATGTGATGGTTGTTGAACACCAAGCCGACGTACACGGCCAGCCCGTCGGCGACGACGATCTTGAGGAAGAGGCCGGTGATGCAGCGGTAGATGCCCAACTGCACGCGCGGCCAGGAAAGCGGTCGGCGGTACTCGAGCTGCGGCAGCAGCTCTCGCGCGCGCACGATCGGGCCCGCGACGAGCTGCGGGAAGAACGACACGAACAGGAAGAAGTCGAGAAACGTGCGACACGGCTCGATGCGTCGCGCGTGGACGTCGATCGTGTAGCTGAGCGTCTGGAACGTGTAGAAGGAGATGCCGACCGGCACGATCCAGTTCGCGAGCCACTCGGGCTG
>JBBQNP010000027.1:0-39679 GCA_038330085.1 Planctomycetota bacterium
CACCCGTCACCGACAGTCTCTCCGGTTCGGCACTTTCAATCCGCGCGATCGAGGGGACCGCCGAGCACCAACTTGATTCCGCGGTGTTTGTCGCTGCAAGCACGCATGGCTACCATCGCATCCGACACGCACACGAGAGGCAGGAATCACGATGACCGCAACACGCTTGAAGGACTACGTCGGGGGCAAGTGGGTCGACTCACACGCGGGGTTCACACTCTCCGTGCGCAACCCCGCGAATGGTGAGGTGCTCGCCGAGACCCCGATCGGCACTGCACTTGACGTCGATCGCGCCGCACAGTCCGCTCACAAGGCGTTCCAATCCTGGCGCGGCGTGCCCGCCGTGCAGCGCGCGCGTTACCTGCTCGAGCTCCGGCACCTGATGGAGAAGAACGCCGAAGAGCTGGCGCGCACGGTCACGCGCGAGAACGGCAAGACGCTCGACGAATCGCGCGGCAGCGTGCGTCGCGGCATCGAGTGCGTCGAGGTCGCCGCCGGCGCGCCGTCGCTCTTGATGGGACAGGTGCTCGAGGACATCGCGAAAGGCATCGACTGCGAGTCCGTGCGCCAACCCCTCGGCGTGTTCGCGTGCATCGCGCCGTTCAACTTCCCGGCGATGGTGCCGCTGTGGTTCTATCCGTTCGCCGTCGCGTGTGGCGACACGTTCATCTGCAAGCCGTCCGAGCAGGTCCCGCTGTCGCAGAAGTTCATCTTCGAGTTGATCCACGAAGCAGGCTTCCCCGCCGGCGTGCTCAACCTCGTCAACGGCGGCAAGGACGTCGTCGACGCGATCTGTTCGCACCCCCTGATCCGCGGTGTGTCGTTCGTCGGTTCGAGCCCGGTCGCGGAGCACGTGTACAAGCTTTCCGCCGCGCACGGCAAGCGCGTGCAAGCGCTCGGCGGCGCGAAGAACTTCCTGATCGTGATGCCCGACGCGGACAAGGAGATGACGCTGAAGTCGATCACCGACTCCGCCTACGGTTGCGCGGGCGAGCGCTGTCTCGCCGGTGCCGTCGTGCTCGCGGTCGGCGACAGCCACGCCTGGCTGCGCGACGGGTTGAAGCAGCGCGCCGAGTCGATCCAGATCGGTGACGGTGCGGAAGCCGGGGTGATGATGGGCCCGGTGATCACGGCCGCGCACAAGACGAAGGTCGAAGGCTACATCCAGAAGGGCGTGGACGAAGGTGCCGAGATGGTGCTCGACGGCCGCAAGGCGAAGGTGCCCAAGAAAGGCAACTTCCTGGGCGCGACTTTGTTCGACAAAGTGAAGCCGGGGATGACGATCGCGCGCGAAGAGATCTTCGGGCCGGTGTTGTGCCTGATGGAGGTCGCTTCGCTCGATGAAGCGCTCGAAGTGACGAAGGAGCAGCCGCTCGCGAACGCCAGCTCGATCTTCACGACGAGCGGCAAGAGTGCCCGCACGTTCAAGTACAACGTCGAAGCCAGCATGGCCGGCGTGAACATCGGCGTGGCCGCGCCCATGTCTTTCTTCGGCTTCGGCGGCGCGAAGGGCAGCTTCTTCGGCGACCTCAAAGCGCACGGCCGCGAAGCGTTCGACTTCTACACCGACAAGAAGGTCGTGATCTCGCGCTGGGAGTGAGGGCGGCATGCCGAGCCACGAGGAGAACTCCAGGTTCCGGGACCATTACGAACGGATGATGAGGGGCCGGCTGCCTCGGCTCTCGCGGGACGCCGGCAACTTCATGCTCTGGTACGACATATTGGGCGGATATCTACAGCGAGCATCAGACGGAGAGCGCTGGAGTTCGGACCTCTTCGGACCCGACGAGGAATCCGTCGCATACGCCGACGCCCTCCGCAGCAAAGCCGTGCTGAACGAGGACGAGAAGGTTTTCCTCGAGTACTTCGATTTCCTCGTCTCGATTGCGGAGGAACTACGCCAATCTTGTTCGTAGTGGTGCGGACCATGCGAGCCCATGTGCTCCGCCGGCGCTGCATACGCAGCTCGATATCGCCGCGGATCAGGCTCGCGCGTGCTTGCGAAGGAAATCGGTCGTACTCCGCTTGTCCTGCCGACCCTCGGCGATCGCGATGACTTGCTCGGCCAGTTCGTCGTTCGAGCAGTCCAGCAGGATTCCATTCAACCTCAGAAAGACGTGGGCGGACAGAGCGCCTGTCCGCTTGTTGCCGTCGACGAACGGGTGGTTCTTGACGATGTGAAAGAGATAGGCCGCAGCCATCTCGTGTACGTCGGCGTGAAAGTACACGCCGCCGCTGCCAGCGCGAGGCATCGACAAAGCGGACTCGAGCAAGCCCATGTCGCGCACCCCGCTGCTGCCGCCGAAGGTCTCGATGAGGTCGGCGTGAATCTCGAGCACTTCCTCGAGACCCAGGAAAACCGGTTCCACGCTACTCCGAGAGCCGCTTCAGCGCCTTGCCGTACTTGCGCTTGCCCTCGACGACTGCCTCCACGAATCGCTTGCGTCGGCTCTTGTCGTCGATCGGCGCGATGATCAGGCAACGGCCATCCGTCGTCACCGACAGCAGCGTGTCCGCATCGATCTCGAGGAGCTCGAGCACCGGCTTCTCGATCACCAGCGCCAAGCTGTTTCCGTGTTTCGTCAGCTTCTTTTGCATCGCGTTCATCCTTCCGAGGCGGTTCATACACCGTGGCAACATTGTATATCGGCCGGATGCGAATGCAACTGGAAGCCATGCCTCAGAATCGACATCGGTGCCTGCCTTCACGCTCGCCTCCTGTTGCTTCTGCTCTTTGCGGCGGAAGACACGCTACTCACATCTCGAGCGTCGCTCACAGGGCCGTCTCAAGTTTCACAGACCCAAGTAGGCCACGTGCGGCTGCGAACTCGCCTGCATCTCCAGCGGCACGCGAAGAGCGAGCCTATCCGTGACGAGATCTGGACGATCGCTGACGGAGCAAGCGAAGTCACGTGTTCCCCTTGATCCAACCCGCGTCCGGTCGGCGCCAATGTCCACAGCGCTTCCGGCCCAGTCCGATCGATGACCGCTTGCTCCCGGACTCGTCCCGCGCTGCAATGATCCGCTCGCGAAGGAGGAACTCGTGACCCGAATTGTCCGTGGCGGCCTGATCCAGTGCTCGAATCCGATCAACGACGAGACGCGCAACGTCTCGGAGATCCAGGCGGCAGCGCTCGAGAAGCACATGCCCTTCGTGCACGAGGCGGGGAAGCGCGGCGTGCAGATGCTCTGCCTGCAGGAGATCTTCAACGGGCCGTACTTCTGTCCGAGCCAGAGCCCGCGCTGGTACGACGCGGCTGAACCCGTGCCAGGTCCGACGACCGAAGTGTTCATGCCGATCGCCAAGCAGTACCGCATGGTGATCGTCGTCCCGGTCTACGAGCGCGAACAAGCCGGCGTCTACTACAACACCGCCGCGGTGATCGACGCCGACGGCTCGTACCTCGGCAAATATCGCAAGTGCCACATCCCGCATACGTCGGGCTTCTGGGAGAAGTACTTCTTCAAGCCGGGCAACCTCGGCTATCCCGTGTTCCAGACTTTGTACGGCAAAGTCGGCGTGTACATCTGCTACGACCGTCACTTCCCCGAGGGCGCGCGCATCCTCGGCTTGAACGGTGCGGAGGTCGTGTTCAATCCGTCGGCGACGGTCGCGGGCTTGTCGCAGTACCTGTGGAAGCTCGAGCAGCCCGCTCACGCCGTCGCGAACGGCTACTTCATGGGCTGCATCAACCGCGTCGGCACCGAAGCGCCGTGGGGGATCGGCAAGTTCTACGGCACGAGCTACTTCGTCGATCCGCGCGGGAGCTTCCTCGCGACGGGGAGCGAGGACAAGGACGAGCTCGTCATCGCCGACATGGACCTCGAGAAGATCGAGGAAGTGCGCCGCGTGTGGCAGTTCTATCGCGACCGTCGGCCGGAAACGTACGACGAGATGGTCGAACTCTTGCCCTGACGAGCAGCGTTCCGCGCACCGCGCATCCACGCGACCGTGCATGCGCGCGACGGATTGCGAGCGGCATTGTTGCCGGAGGTCTACAATTCGGCTGTCTGACTCGGGCATTCCCGTCCCTCGTGAACGAACCGATCCTCCCTGAACGATCTCTGGCGGACGGATCGATAGCGAAGAACCCGCTCATCCGAAACGAGCTCGCATGACACAGTCATTCCGATTCGCGACGTTGCTCAGCCTCGTCACGCTGTGTGGATTCGCACGTGCGCAGACTGGCACGCTGGACCAGAGCAGCCCGATCCAACCGGATCCAGGAGCGAATGAGAACTTCAACGCGACGCCGGGATCGCTCGAATGGCAGCAGCAGGTGCGCGTCGGGCAGACTGGACAGCTCGAGGGGTTCATTCTCCAGATGACCGGCCAAGCGGGCGCGAGCGTGCAAGTGTCGGTGCGCATGGCTCCGGGCCCGACCGGCGCTCCGGCCGTGTACCAGGCGATCGTCACCAAGCCGACGTTCCTCACGGAGAACGTCTTCGTCAACGTGACCAGCGCGAACATCCAGGTCACGGTCGGCACCGTGTTCGTGATCGAGATCGTGGGTCAAGGGTCGGGGGCAGGATTCAACGGCAGCCACGTTCCCTCGCCGGGGACGCCGATGTATTCGGAGCCGTTGTTCCTGAACAACTCGAGCTACGACGACGGTGGCCACCGCTTGGGGTTCCGCACCTACGTGCTGAACGGGCCCGCGCTCGCCTACTGCGCGGGCGACGGCACGGGTGCGGCCTGTCCGTGCGGCAACACGGGCGCTGCGGGCCATGGTTGCGCGAATTCGGTCAGCGCCGGCGGCGCACAGCTCGCCGGTTCCGGCAACGCCAGCATCAGCAACGACACGCTCGTGATCACGGGCTCGGCGATGCCCAACAGCTCCGCGCTATACTTCCAGGGCACGCAGGCGGCCGCAGGCGGCGCCGGCGTCGTCTTCGGCGACGGACTGCGCTGCGCGGCCGGCACGGTCGTGCGCCTGGGCACGAAGACGAACACGTTTGGCGCATCCTCGTATCCGGGTGCTGCTGATCCGCACATCTCGATCAAGGGCGCGAACACGGCTGCTACGGTGCGCGAGTACCAGTGCTGGTACCGCAACGCGGCAGTGTTCTGCACGCCTTTGACTTTCAATTTGACCAACGGGGTCCAGATCACTTGGACGCCGTAGAGTCCGTGCAGCCGTCTGCTGCCGTCAGCGGATTCTGCTGAGCTGCTCGCGCTGGTGAGGACGAGGTGCCCGTTCTCCCTCGTTCGCTTTCTTGAGCACGCCTCGTGCAATCACAACAGCGCGCAGGAGAGTGCGGTCGAAACGTCCAGCACCGTCGGGCCGCTCACGTCCAGCGGAACAGTTTGAGAGCGAGCACGAACGACACGAGGCCCCACGCGAGCAGGATCCCGATCCGGCCGAGCTGCGAAGTGAAGTCGGCGCCTTCCAGCACCACGGCGCGCAACGCGTCGTTCAGCGCGGTCAGTGGGAGCGCCTTGATCAGGGGCTGCACCATCGCGGGAAATCGGTCACTCGAGAAGAACACACCCGACAGCACGAACATCGGCAGCATCACGAGGTTCATCAGGCCTTGCACGGTCTCGGTCTTTTTCGCGCGGCTCGCGACGAGCTGACCCAGGCCGGCGAACGTGAACCCGCCGAGCAGGCACAGGAACGCGACCGTGCCGATCGACCCCTGCAACACCATGTCGAACACGAGCCAGCCGAACAGCAAGAGCGTGATCATCTCGCCGAACACGAGCACCATGCGGCTCGCCATCATCGCGGCGAGGAAGTGACTCTTCTTCATCGGCGTCGCGACAAGACGCTTGAGCAGCTTGCGCGAGCGCATGTCGACGAGCGCGAACCCGACGCCCCACATCCCGCCACTCATGATGTTCATCCCGAGCAGCCCGGGGATGAGGAAGTCGATGTAGCGTGCACCCGGTGCGGTGACGAGCTCGTCCCTCGACGCGACCGGATCGATGCGGCCCGCGGCGCGCTCGATCGCGTCGTGCACGCGCGCACGAGCGAGCACGCTGTCGGGGCGCGTCGGATCGAACCGGTATTCGTTCGTCTCACCGGCCACGACGACGATCGCGACTTTGCCCAGACGCAACTGTTGAGCGGAATCGGTCGGGCCGACCTTGTGCACCTCGAAGCCGGCGTCCGCGGGCAAGGCGCGCACGATCGCTTCGGCGCCTGGTCCGCTCATCACGCCCACCGGGATGATGTCCGCCGGCTTGTTGCGAAACGCGATGCCGAGGCCGACCGCGAGCAGGATCGGGAACACGAACACCCAGAACACCACTTCGGGTTCGCGCTTGAACTCGCGCAGGCGGGCGAAGAAGAGCTCGAGGAATTGCTTCATCTCAGGCCTCGCTCCGCTCTTCTTCATTCAAGCGCCGCCCGGTCAGCGACACGAAGACGTCTTCCAGGCTGGCGTGGCGCGTCGACAACCCGGCAAGCTTGCGTCCGGCGCGCTGGAAGTGTTCGAGCAAGGCTGGGATCGCAACGTGAGGCTCGCCGACGGTGAGCTGGATCGCGCCGTTCTCCGTGCGCGCCGAACGAACGGACGGGAGCGTGAGCAGGGGAGCCACGTCCATCTGCGCATCCGCCGATGGACTCGACTCAGGCCCGTTGCCTTCGAGCGACAGCTCGACCACGTGATCACCGCCGAGCGAGCGCATCAACTCTGCAGGCGACCCCTGCGCGATGATCCCGCCGTGATCGACGACCGCGACGCGATCACACAGCTTCTCGGCCTCGTCCATGTAGTGCGTCGTCAGGAGGATCGTGCGCCCGCGCGCGCGCAGGTCGCGGATGATCTCCCACAGTTGCCGGCGCGAAAGCGGATCGAGACCCGTCGTCGGCTCGTCGAGGAACAACAACTCGGGGTCACCGACGATGGCGCAGGCGATGGCGAGGCGTTGCCGTTGCCCACCAGACAGGTTGACGACCCAGGCCGCGCGCTTCTCGGTCAGGCCGACTTCTTCCATCACGTCGGCGGGCGGACGGCTCTTGATATAGAACGAGCCGAACAAGCGCACCGTCTCCTCGACCGAGAGCTTGTCGGTGAACTTCGTCTCCTGCAGCGACACGCCGATCTTCTCGCGCAGCGCGCGCTCGTCCTTCTTCCACGTCAGGCCGAAGATCTCGACGTCGCCCGAAGTGGGCTCGAGGATGCCCTCGAGGATCTCGACCGTCGTCGTTTTGCCGGCACCATTGGGGCCGAGGAGACCGAAGCACTCGCCCGACCGTATCTCGAGATCGAGTCCGCACACGGCCGCCACCGGAGGCTTGCCCGCGTAGGTCTTGCGCAGGTCTTTGCAGTGGATCGCGAGCGACATCGTGGCGGGATGATAGTGCCCGTTCCGTCGATCGCCAGGATCCGGTCGACACGCCCGCCCGATTCGCGCGCTACGATCCGGAGCCGGAGAGGTACGCGAGCATGAAGACTCTGATCCAGAACGGCACGATCGTCACGGCGACCCAGTCGTACGGGGGCGACGTGCTCATCGAGGGTGAGCGCATCGTGCAGATCGGCGAGAACCTTCCGACTCAGGTCGACAAGGTCATCGATGCGAAGGGCCGCTACGTCCTGCCCGGCGGCATCGACGTGCACACGCACCTCGACATGCCCTTCGGCGGGGCGGCCTCGGTCGACGATTTTCGCACGGGCACGATCGCGGCGGCGTTCGGAGGCACGACGAGCCTCGTCGACTTCGCGATCCAGGAGCGCGGTCATTCCTTGCGCGAAGCCTGGGAGACGTGGATGGGCAAGGCCGAGGGCAAGGCCCTCATCGACTACGGCTTTCACATGATCATGCGCGAGTCGACGAACGAGCTGCGCGCCGAGATGGGGGACATGGTCAAGGAGGGCGTGACGTCCTTCAAGCTGTTCATGGCGTACCCCGGCGTCTTCTACATGGACGACGCGTCGATCTTCCGCACGATGCAGCGCTCGGGTGAAATCGGGGCGACGATCTGCATGCACGCCGAGAACGGTCCGGTGATCGACGTGTTGATCGAGCAGGCCCGCGCAAAGGGTCACAAAGAGCCGAAGTGGCACGCGTTGACGCGCCCCGCGCGCCTCGAAGCGGAAGCGACGTACCGCGCGATCTGTCTCGCTGAGGTCGCCGACGTGCCGGTGTACATCGTGCACTTGTCGGCGGCTGAAGCGCTCGAGCAGGTGAGTGCCGCGCGCGACCGCGGCTTGCCGGCGTTCGCGGAGACGTGCCCGCAGTACTTGTTCTTGTCGTACGAGAACTACGAAGAGCCTGGTTTCGAGGGCGCGAAGTACGTTATGAGCCCGCCTCTGCGCGCGAAGGCGAGGCAGCAGGAGCTGTGGAAGGGCCTGCGGTTCAACGACCTCCAGGTGGTCGCGACGGATCACTGTCCGTTTTGCATGAAGGACGAGAAGCAGCTCGGCAAGGACGACTTCAGCAAGATCCCGAACGGTGCGCCGGGCATCGAGATGCGCATGAGCTTGATGTATGACGGCGGGGTCGTGGGCGGCCACATCAACATCAACCGCTTCGTCGAGATCACGTCGACGTCGCCCGCGAAGATCTTCGGCTTGTTTCCTAAGAAGGGGGAGATCGCGGTCGGCAGCGACGCCGACATCGTCGTGTTCGATCCGAACGGCACGACGACATGGAGTGCGAAGACGCACCACATGAACGTCGACTACAACCCGTACGAAGGGCGCGCGTGCAAAGGCGCCGTCGAGACGGTGCTGTCGCGCGGCGAAGTGATCATCGAGAAGGGCAAGCTGCTCGGCAAGCCCGGTCGCGGCCTCTACGTTCCGCGCAAGCCGCGCGCGTAGTTCCCGCTGACAGGAGTTGCAAGCCGGCACGCGGTGCACGCGCGTCGCCGAATCCGGCCCCCAGCATGGGGATCGACTGGTAACGTGACGGAAGCTGGCCGCTTCGCCCCGAACTCCTCCGCGGCCGCTGGAGTACCCTCATGATCGCACGCCTTTCCGTCGTCTGCCTGCTGGCCGCAACATCCGCTGCGCAGAGCAACGCTCCCGTCAGCGTGTCCACCAGCGGAGCGCTCGCCAACAACAACTCGTACTACTCGCTGATCTCCGCGGACGGGCGCTACGTCGTGTGGCAGTGCGAGGCCGGCAACCTCGTTCCGAACGACTTCAACAACCAGTACGACATCTACCGGCGCGACCTCGTGGCCGGCGTCACGGACCTCGTCAGCGTCGGCATTTCGGGCTCGGCCGGGAACGCTCTCAGCCTGAGCCCCGCGGTCTCCGGCGACGGTCGCTTCGTCGTCTGGTCGAGCAACGCGTCGAACCTGATCTCCGGCGACACGAACGGGACGTGGGACATATTCCTGCGCGACATGGTCGCCGGCATCACGACGCGCATCAGCCTGACCGGCGCGGGCGGACAAGCTCCGTTGCGCAGCGACCAGCCGCGTATCACGCCGGACGGGCGCTACGTGACCTTCGAATCGGATGCCGACCTGATCGCGTCCGACACGAACGGGCTCAAGGACTGCTACCGCCTCGACCGCAACACGGGCCAGCTCGCTCTCGTCAGCACTTCGTCGACGGGTACGCTGGGCGATTCGATCAGCTACGCCGCGCAACCTTCCGACGACGGGCGCTACGTGTGCTTCTTCTCGGCCGCTACCAACCTCGTGAGCGGCGACACGAACGGACAGGGCGACGTGTTCTGGAAGGACATGCAGACGGGCACGCTCCTGCGCGTCAACGTCTCGACTGCCGGCGTGCAAGCCAACAACGAGTCGATCTGGCCCAGCATTTCGGGCGACGGGCAGATCGTCACGTACTGCAGCGCCGCGGGGAACCTCGTGCCCGGCGATACGAACGGCAACTTCGATCTGTTCGCGCGTGACATCGTCGCGGGCACGACGGAACGGCTGAACCTGCAGCCCAATGGCGCACAGGCGGACAGCTACGTGCAGTCGCCCACCGCGCTCACCACCGACGGCCGCTTCGTGATCTACGCCTCGCTGTCGACCAACCTCGTGGCGGGGGACACGAACGGGTTCCAGGACATCTTCATCCGCGATCGTCTCTCGATGACGACGGAGCGCGTGAGCTTTGCTTTCAACGGCTCGCAGACGAACTCCGACAACTTCGTGCCGCACATGACGCCCGACAAGCGCGTCATCACGTACACGTCGACGGCCAACAACATCGTCCCGAACGACACGAACGGTTTCCGCGACATCTTCGCCAGCACGCTGGGCGGCCCCGGCACGGCGTTCTGCTTCGGCGACGGGACGGGCACGGCCTGCCCCTGCGGCAACAACGGCGCTCCGGGCAGGGGCTGCGCCAACTCCGCCAACCCGAGTGGCGCGAGCCTTGGCTCGAGCGGCACAGCCAGCGTTTCGGCCGACACGCTGGCCCTCCTGGGGAGCGGGATGCCCAATGCAGCCTGCCTCTACTTCCAGGGCACGACCCAACTCGCCGCCGTGTTCGGCGACGGCCTGCGCTGCGTCGGCGGAACCGTCATCCGACTTGGGACCGAGAACAACGTCGTCGGCGGATCGCAGTATCCCGCCGCGGGCGATCCGTCGATCTCCGTGCGCGGCCTCATGCCGGCGGCGGGCGGCGTGCGGGAATACCAGTGCTGGTATCGCAATGCCGCAGCCTTCTGCTCGCCGAGCACCTTCAACTTGAGCAACGGGCTGGAAGTCAGCTGGCAACCGTGATGCGTTGCGCGTGATCTCGATGCGTCACACGGACGCATGGTCGACCCGTGCTTGGAAAGGATTGCAGGATGACGCCGCTTGCATCGACCTCGTTCATCCTGTTCTCCGTCCTCTTCCTCCGCGGACAAGTCGCGGGAGGGAACGCTCTTGACCGGCCTGCGATTCCAGGCAATTTGGCTTCTTTGATCGCCCTTCACGTCGTGCGCGCCACATCGAGCGAGGACTGGTACGACGACCTCTACGAGCACGCAGTCGGCATCTTGGAAGCGAACCCCACGGCGCAGATGACCGCCAAGGAGCGTCGTGAGGCGCACGACAAGATGCTCGTCGAGATCCGTCGTTTGGACGAACAGCGGACGATGTTCGTCTCGATCCAGTCAGTGCAGGGTCGGGCAACTTCCGGCGCGCGTCTGGACTTCGAGTTTCACCACGACGACGGGCAACCACCGCGTGTCCTCGTCACAGGCACTTGGCACTACGACAGGGGTCCCAAGAGCGGAGTGCTCGAGGACATCCAGGGCGACGTGTACGTGAATCAGGAAAACGTCCTCGCGAACACGCTCGCGGTCAGGTTCGCGTTGCGCGCGGGCGACCAGGGTTCGCCGACCGTGCTGATGGGCGCCTTCCGCGTCACGGAGTGACGTTCGCCAATCTCGTCAGCTCATCCAAGTGACCTCCACCCCGTTCGTCAGGTTGAAGGTTTGCGGGCTACAGAATGCGGCGGAGTTGCGATACCACACCTGATACGTGCGCACGTTGCCCGCGCCGACCTGGCCTTTGACTGAAATGCTCGGCTCCGCGCCCGTCGGATACTGCGACGCGCCGCTCGTGTTCGACTTCACAGCCAGGCGGATCACCGTTCCGCCGGCGCAACGTAGTCCGTCCCCGAAGACGGCGCCGGCACCTCCGCCCGTCTGCGCGGTTCCTTGGAAATACAGCGCCGTCGCATCGGGCATGCCCATACCCACCAACTCGAGCGTGTCGTTCGCGACGCTCGACACGCCCGAAGCCGTCAAGCTCGCTCCACTCGAGTTCAGCGAGTTGGCGCAGCCGTGGTGGGCCGCGCCGGCGTTGCCGCATGGACAAGCGGTCCCACTGCCGTCACCCGAGCAGAACAATGTCGCGGGGGCCGACTGCAACCACACGGCGGTGGGCGCCGTCTGTCCCAGATTTCGGCAGGGCGCAGCCAGGTCGGCGAAGCCGTCTTCGTTCCAGTCACCGACGAGGATTTCCATCGGCTCGGTGGGAGCGCTCACGCTCTGCGCGGGCAGGAATCCGCCGCCGCCGGTCGCGAGGAAGATCTGGACGACGTTGCTCGACTGCGAGGGCACGATCAGATCGCGTGCTCCATCGCCGTTGACATCGAACGGAACCACGTCGCGCGGGAAGTTGCCCGTCATGAGCAGCGCGCCGACCCCGAACGTGCCGTTGCCGCTACCGTGCCAGACGCGCAGCTGGTTGGAGTAGATCCCGACCGTCGCGAGATCGAGCACGCCGTCGCCGTCGAGGTCCGCGGTCGAAACGCTCTCGATCAGCTCGTTGCCCACGTCGCCGCCGAGCGCAAAACCGCCCAGGCCGTCGGCCAGCACGATGCGCACGCCAAAGTAATGCGCCTGCGCCAAGTCGGGCCTGCCGTCGCCGTTGAAATCGCCGCTGACGAGGCGCGTTCCGTAGAAGCCGTTCAGAAGGGGCACCGCCTGACCGGCCGCGAATGTCCCGTCGCCGTTGCCGCGGAACGTCGTCAGCCCGTAGCCGCCCTGGTTGCAGGCGACCGCGAGGTCGAGCTTGCCGTCTTGGTCAAAGTCGCCCGACGCGATGCCGATCGGAAACGTGCCGAGTGCGTGCAACAGGGGCTTCAACGTGAACGTCCCGTTGTGGTTGTTGCGCCACACGTAGACGCCGTTGTACGGCTGGCCCGATTCGGCCGCGACGAGATCGATCCACCCGTCGTTGTCGAAGTCGCCGGATCCAATCGCCCAGGGTGCGTGACCGGCGGCGAGCTCCTGGTTGTTGCTGAAATCACCCGTGCCGTCGCCGTAAAACACGCTGATTTTCCCGTCCGCCGCCGCGCCCCCGGTGGTCGTCGCCACGAGGTCGAGGTGGCCGTCCTGGTCGAGGTCGGCCGCGAAGCCCTGATGGGGCTCGGACTCCGCCAGGTCGTAGCTCGTGTAAGCGCCGAAATGAACGGAAGGCGATTGCGCCCGGCCCGTGCCGGCAAGAAGAGCGGCGGTGACGATCAGGAGAGTACGCATGGGCCAGAAGCTCCTCAGGGGTTTCGAGGGTGACGGGCGGGGTTCGTGCCCGCGCAAGTGCGCGAGAGGGAGTAGCGAGTGAGCTCCGGCGGCGCGTGCGCTCCATGCTAACGCCGAAGTTGGATACTGCGACCGTTGTCCGGCGTTCGCTCGCAGATCGACCAGCGCCTGCAGGCCGGTCCGGGCGCCCACACGCCGCGACCCGCCGCTGCACACCACCCCTCTCACGGTGGCACGCCGATGTTCTAGCCTGCGGACAAGTTGGACGTCGCGCTCGTGCAGGACCTCGCGGCGTTGCAATGCCTGCAGGAGTGCTTTCCGCGAGCTGTCCGCGCCGAGCACACGGAGGATCCTGTCAGCCCGGCAATCCGTCCTTGATCACGTTCTCCATCGCGACGCAGAAGCGGTCGAGCTCTTCCATTGTCGTGTACACGGCGGGCGAAACGCGCAGGCCTTCGAACTCTTCGTGCTTGATCGTGATCGCGTAGATCTTGTGCTTCGCCCACAAGTGCTCTTGCAGGTGCTGCGTGTCGATCCCGTCGATGCGCACGTTGCAAACGCCCGTTGCCAGACCCGGCCTCAAGCTCGTGTTCAACTTCACGCGCGGGCTTTGGAGCAAGCGCTTCGCCCATGTGTCGCGCAGGTAGAGCATCCGCTTCTCCTTGCGCGCCGGACCGATCCCGAAGTGGAACGTGAGCGCGTCCGAGATCGCCAGGTAGTTCGCGAGCGGATGCGTGCCGATTTCCTCGAACTTGCGAATGTCCGCGTCGAGCGTGTCGGACGCCGCCATCAACGGCCACAGCGAGCGGATCTTGTCGCGCTTGACGAACAACATCCCTGTCCCGTGCGGCGCGAACAGGAACTTGTGCAGGCTCGTGCCGAAGTAGTCGCAGTCGAGGTCGCTGTGCTTGAAATCGATGTGCGCGAACGAGTGCGCTCCATCCACGACGAGGGGGATGCCGCGCTTGTGCGCCATCTGCGCCACGAGCTTCACCGGCAGGATCTGCCCCGTGAGGTTGATCACGTGACACATGTGGATCACGCGCGTGCGGTCGGTGATCGCAGCTTCGAAGCGGCGCACGACCTCGTTCGGATCCTCGCACGGCACAGGCAAGGAAATCTGCTTGAGCACGATGCCGTTGCGACGCTCGCGCTGCTTCCACGTCGTGAGCATGCGCGGGTAGTCCTGGTTCGTCGTGATGACCTCGTCGCCCTTCGAGAGATCGAAACCCTGCTGCACGTTTTCGAGGCTCTCCGACGCGTTGCGCGTGATCGCGATCTCCTCGACGTCGCAACCGAACAAGCGCGCGAGACCGCTGCGCACCGTTTCCTTCTGCGGATCCTGCAACCTCCACAACACGTACGCCGGCGCGAGGTTGGCTGCGTCGAGGTAGCGCTTCATCGCATCCTGCACGACCGCCGGCGCGGGACACACGCCGCCGTTGTTCAGGTTGATCATCGAGCGATCGACCGTGAACGCCTGCTGCACCTGGAACCAGAAGTCCTCGTCGCGCGCGATCTCTTCCGGTGAACGTGAGTCGGGCTCGAGTTCGAGCACGCGCGACATCGCGTCGGCCCGCAGACGCGGGAGCGCGATGGCTCCGAGTGCTGCGGGCAGGACGATCGACCCCAGGAAACGGCGTCGTTCCACGGCGGATCTCCGCGAGAAGGTGGAGGGGGCGGTCACGGACATCCGCGACCGGAGGCCCGCGATTGTGGTCCTTGTCGAGCGCGAGGGGAAGCACGCGCTGCGCGGTTCCGGATCACCGCGCGCCAGGCTCGACGCGTCTCAACCGCTAGGTGCGAGGATGAACTCGGAAAACACGTGGTGCTGCGGCGTCGGGAACGACGAGAGCGCGCGGTTCAACAGCAACAGGTGTCGGTACCTCAACTGCAGAACGTGCTCGCCCGGATGGCTCGTGGACCCGAGCACGAAATCGACTCCCGGCGTCGTCGACATTTCGATGTGCGTGCCGAGCACCCACGCGATCGGACGCGTCGCACCGAAGTCGACCAGGCGCTGCATGCTGGTCTTGTACACGGCCCAGTTGCCTTGCGAAGTCGCGCCGTTCACGTACAAGCGTCCGGGATAGAGGCTGTCGCCCGTGAGCAGGATTCCGGTCTGCCGGTCGTACACCGCGATGTGCGCCGCTTGATGTCCGGGGATCGCGAGCACGTCGAGCACGCGACCGCCGAGGTCGTACGTCACCTGTTGCGTCGGCCACTGCGTGAAGCCGAAGAAGCTCTGCACGCTCGACAGCGAAGTGCCGACGACCGTCGTGTTCGGTTGACCCTGGAACTGGCTGTCGCCCGCGATGTGATCACCGTGGCTGTGGAGGTGAGCGACGACGAGCGGGAGCGAGGACAAACTGTGCGCCGCGGCCCACGCATCGACGACGGCTTGCACGGTCGCTTGCACCGGCGCATTGCCCGCGCCCGAGTCGAACAAGATCGCCTTCTGCGAACCGAAGACGAGATAAAGAAATGGCGCTTCGTAGTTCGTGCACAGCGACTGACGCAGGATGTAGAAGTCCGGGTTGTACGCGTGCACCTGGAACGCAGGCTCGGTGCCGCACGAGGGTCCGCCGCTGATCCAATTCGGAGGGAACGTTCCGTTTTGCAGCGGCGCCTGCAGCGGCGCACTCAAAAGGGGCGCAGGGAAAAAGTGCGCCGGCGCGCGGAAGCTCGCCAGGCAGGGGGCGCCCAGTGCCCCGAGAGCGAGAGCCAGGGATGCAGTCAGGTACGTGCGCATGGGGTGGCCTCGAGACCCGACAGTACGCCTGAATCCGATTGCCCGCAACGAGGGTCACGCTGCGCGCGCGTCGGCGGCGAACAGGCCCGCGCGCGTGTCCTGCGAGGAACCTGCGAGGAACAAGATCCGGGGAGTAGGATCCTGGCCGTGGACTCGGCCTCCCCATTCCGGGCGTGTCAGGCCCTGCTCGTCGCGTGTTCCCTCGCTGCTTCCGGCGCATCCGCATCGCGTTCGGAGGTGCTCGTCCCGGAGGTCACCCACGCGGTGTCGGGATCGTTCACGGCCGACGACAAGTTGATCGCGGCGTGGCGCTACAAGCGCGACGTCATGCTGGTCGATTGCGCGCAGAGGCACTACGACCTGGCCAAGTGGTGCTGGGTGATGACGCTGCGCGCGCAATCGACGACCGAACTCCTCTTGTCGCTCGAGGTCTCGCTCGGCCGCTTCCGACCCGCGAAGACCGAGCTCGAGGCCGTGCGCAAGTTCAACGACGAGAACTGGAAGAAACCTCAGAAGCCGCCGAATCCGACGCTCCTACGCAACTACGAGTCACGTGCGAAGACGGCGCGCGACCAGGACGAGCGCAGCCACGTGGAGCTCGCGCAGTGGGCCTACGCGCAGAAGCTCACCGACGAAGCGCGGGCGGTGTACGACCTCCTGCTGCAGCGTCGTGGCCGTTCGCTGGAGACCGATGCCGATGAGCGGCTGCAGCTTTCCTCGGGTGTCGTTCCAGCCGACATCTCGAAGACGATCCTCGCGTCCGCGATCGAGATCAACGGCAAGCGCTACCTGCGCGACGATTTCCTGAAGCACCTGCCCGACGTGGGCGCGATCTTCGAAGTGCAATCCGAAGCGCTGCGCGTGCGCAGCCCGATCAGTGCAGACCTGGTCTCGAACCTGCACGCCCTCGGCACCGCGCTGTGCCCGTTGCTGGAGGCGGATCTGGGCGGGCGACCCACACAGCGCATGGAGCTCTTCGTCTTCGCCACGCGCCCGACCTACGAGGCCTTTCTCGACCACGCCGGCCTCGCGACGTTCAAGTCCGGCAGCGGCGTCGCGGATCGCAAGACGTACACGGCCGTGTTGTGCGCCGAGGGCGCCGACTTGAACGCGCTCGTCATCCACGAGATCGCGCACCTCTACCAGTACGGTGTCACACGCGGTGTGATGCCGGACTGGTACGCCGAAGGCTTCGCCGAGACGTACGGCGGAAACGGATCGTTCACTTGGAACGGCAAGGAGCTCAAGGTCGGCGCGGACCTGAGCCCGCAACGTCTGGCGTTGCTCTCCGATCCGGCAAAGCTCGATTCGCTCGAAACGTTGTTCGCCGCGAGTGCGCCGGCGCTGTGGGACCAGGCCGACAAGCAGGTTGCGCTGCGCTTCTACACGGAGTCCTGGGCACTCGTGCGCTTTTTCAGGAAGTACGCCGGACCCGAGCCGGGCGCGCGCTTCGCGCGTTGGGAGAGCATGTGCTCGGGCGCGGCGCTCGGGGCCGAAGCTCTGGACCTGCGCGCGCGCGATCCGGCCGCGTCGCAGGCGCTCTTCAAGGAAGTCGTCGCGTCGGACCTCACCGACATCGAGCGCCGCTTCCGCGAGTACGTGGCTTCGCTGAAGTGAGTGCGCGCGCCCGTGCGACAGCGGGGGATGCGCCGTCATGGGCGGCGGAACCCGCTGCTTGCAGGAGTATCAGGTGCAACTCACGAAGCGGCCCGACTCAGATCACAAAACGAATCGAGGGATGCGACGCGAGTTGCTGGAAGATCCGGAGCCGGTGCGCCTCGTCGACGACCTGCGTCTCGAGGCCGAGCGAGACGTATTTACCGCCCTTCGAAGCGTTGCCGGGCTTGAGCTCGTGCCTCGCGTCCCCGAGCACTTCGAAGACGGCCCGGCGCAACTCGTTCTCGTCCAGGCCGATGACCTGATACGTCCAGTTGGAGGGATATTGGATCTCGGGCTTCCGCCCGTCGAGGGATTGCATGCAAGCCTTCCTGGTCATGCGGCATGAATCGTTCGGCCGCAGTCGGTGCCGCAGGTGGTCGAGGGTACCGGAGATGTCCAGATGTCAGGAGAACTGAACCTCGCCGCGAGCGGTCTACCCCGCTGAAGCGCGTCGCGAAGAGCGATGGCGGATTGTGGTGGGTCGGACAACTCGATGCCCAACCCCGCGGATCGAATGCCGGTCCATCCAAGATGCCGTTGGCGGCATGGAATGTGCCTTGCCGAGATTTCCAAGAGATCGCTGCACCGCACGCCACTTATGTGCCTGCGGCGCACCCGAGCGTCCTCGAGCTTGCAAATCGTTTTGCACGTCTTGCAAGCGCGCACTGGTCCCGTCCCCCAAATCGAGAACGATTCATGATGAAACTCAAATCGCTGCTTCCCGTTTCCCTGTTGGCGCTCTGCGCCGTGCAGTCCTGCCACACTTCGGGCCAGAACGAGCCCTCGCTCGACCGGCATGTCGACGATGCGATGTTGACAAACGTGCCCGACAGCGCGCGCAGCGACGTTGCCGACGCGCGTGAATCTGCTTCGGTCGCGCGTGACGCCTATGCCGCGGCGCAAGTGGAAACGACCCGAGCCGTGGACCGCCGCAAGCTCGCCGACCGGGACATGGAGATCGCCGAGGCCCAGGTCAAGCGTGCCCAGGAAGCCGTCAAGATCGCGGAGAGCGGAACGCAAGCCGATCTGGACAAGGCACGCCAAGACCTCGCCGAAGCCCAGACCGTGGTCACAGCCGCGCACTCGCGGATCACGTTGCGCGACCGTCAGGTCGATCACGCTCGCGCGATGGAGAACCTGAAGGAACGCAACAACGAGCTGGCGCAAGCCAAGGTCGAAGCCGTCAAGGCACACGCCGTGGCCAAGCTGGATCGCCCGGATGCCGCCAAGGTCGACGTCAATGCCTTCGAACGTCAGGTGCGTGACGCGCAAGAGAACGTGAACCTCGCGCAAGTGCGCCTCGACGCCGCGAGGAAGGAAGTCGACGCGGCCCGCAAGAGTTTCGACACCGATACCAAGGCAGTGCCCGCGGCATATCGCCGTGACTGGCCGAAGGAAGAGGAAATGCCCAAGGGCTGATGTGAGCGGCGCGGCAATTCGCGCTCACGCTCGACGGCACGAGTTCTCTCGGAGCGCGTCGAGTTCGACGGGACTGTCCGGAACGGACGGTCCCGTCGGCATTCCTGGGGCCGTCGAGAGTGCGCTCTCTGGCGAGATGATTGCGCTCGACCCGTTCGACCAATCTGCTTGCACCCGTTCCGCAGGACCCGTCCCCCTCGCATCCAATTCGATCCGCGGCGATGAGCGGAATCAGGCCGCAAGATCGTCGGAGCGCGGTCCATCGGTAGAGTGACGGGCGGCCATCGAGGAGCTCCGACCATGAACGATCACCCTTCCGCCGCCGCGCGCGGCTCGTCCCAGCCGTCCGAGAAGGGCAAGCCCGCATCGCGCGACGTTCCTTCGGGCACGTCACGCGCGCCCGCGCTCGATAGCGCCGCGATCCGCGCCAAAGAAAAGGAGTTCCTGTGGCCGTCGATGGCGCACTACTACCAGGAGCCCGTCGTACTCGAGAGCGGTCGCGGCCTGCGCGTGAAGGACCTCGACGGGCGCACGTACCTCGATTTCTTCGGCGGCATCCTGACGGTGTCGGTCGGGCACGCGAACGAGCGTGTGAACGGCGCTCTCAAGGCGCAGATCGACCGGCTCGGTCACGTGTCGACGCTCTACCCGACTGTGCCGATGGTCGAGCTCGCCGAGACGCTCGCGCGCATCACGCCGGGACGGTTGCAGAAGAGCTACTTCACCGCGTCGGGCACCGAAGCGGATGAAACGGCAGTGATGCTCGCGCAAGTGCACACGGGCGCGCTCGAGATCATCGCGCTGCGTCATGGCTACTCGGGCCGTTCGATGCTGGCGCAGTCGTTGACCGCGCACTCGAACTACCGCGCGGTGCCGACGCAGATCGCGGCGATCAAGCACGCGGTGTCGCCGTACTGCTACCGCTGTCCGCTCGGTCTGAAGTACCCCTCGTGCGGCATCAAGTGCGCGAAGGACATTGAGGAATTGATCCAGACGACGACGACCGGACGCATCGCCGGGTTCCTGGCCGAGCCGATTCAAGGCGTCGGCGGGTTCATCACGCCACCGCCGGAGTACTTCCAGGTCGCCGTCGAGATCATCCGCAAGTACGGCGGCGTCTTCATCTGCGACGAAGTGCAGACCGGCTTTGGTCGCACGGGCGGCAAGTGGTTCGGCATCGAGCACTACGGCGTCGAGCCCGACATCATGACGATGGCCAAGGGCATCGCGAACGGGATGCCGCTCGCCGCGTGCATCGCGACGCCGGAGATCGCCGACGCGTTCAAGAAGTCGCAGATCTCGACGTTCGGCGGCAACCCGATGTCGTGCGCAGCCGCGAATGCGACGCTGGGCGTGATCGAGGACGACGGGCTCGTGCAGAACTCCGCCGTGCAAGGCCAACGCCTGCGCGCCGGGCTTGATGAGCTGCAGCGCAAGCACCCGAAGACGATCGGCGACGTGCGCGGCAAGGGCCTGATGCTCGCCGTCGAGCTGGTCGTCGACGAGTTGAGCGGCGATCGCACGCCGAACCCGCAAGCGACGGCCAAACTGTTCGAGGAGACGAAGAAACGCGGCCTCCTGATCGGCAAGGGCGGCCTGTACGGCAACACGCTGCGCATCGCGCCGGCACTCAACGTCGGCGCGGCCGAGGTCGACGAAGCGCTGAAGATCCTGACCGAGTCGTTCGCGGCGCTTCAGGCCTGACGGCGGCCAAGAAACCGGCGCTCACGGCGAAATTCGCAGTGAGCGCCGCTCGACCTGCCCGGAACTGCGGGCATCAGTCGTGGAACGGCCAACTGTGGCAGGAATTGCAACCAACCTGCTGACCGGCCGACAGGTGATACGTGTGCCCATCGTGAGAGATGTTCCGGTCGATCGGCGTCTTCGACAGCACTGTCCCGAGCAGGTTCGCGCCGTGACACGTCTGGCACGACGAATGGCTCTGCTCGTAGAAGTCGTGGTGGTGATCCACCCAATCCGAGCTGTCGACGTTGTGCATCCCGTGCGGCCCGTTCATCGTCGAAGCGAGCGTTGCGTGGCACGTCGCACATTCCAGGATCGTGCCTGAGTGTCCCTGCAGCTCATTCGCGGCGACGTTGTCGTTCGACGCGGGATCGGCGACCGGCCACTCGGCGTGCGTGCTGCCGTGACAGCCTTCACAAGCGACGCCGCCGTGACCCTTGCTGAAACGGTAGAGCTTGTTGACGTTCTCCGCGAAGCGCATATTCGTCGGCGCGATCGCTGACGCGGCCTGATCGCCCGTGCGATACGCCTGGCGCAAGCGGATGCCGTCCGGCGACGGAACCGTTCCTCCTCCGACGAGGTGGTTGAGCGCGTCGCCCGTGTGACACGAGCCGCAGCGCGGCAAATCCTGCCACGGACGCCGGCCGTGTCCGTCGTTGGTCCCGTCGACGCTGCCGCCGGGAGCCAGCGGGAAGACTCCGCCCGTCGCGAGCATGTCGCCGTGGCAATTGAGGCACTCGATACCGCCGGTCTTCATCGCTCCGCGCAGACATTCGGTGATGGCGCCCGGGTGGCACTGGTAGCAGGTCTGGAGAGCCGTACCTCCCGGCACGAACACCGGTTGACCTTGCGCGTCGACCTGCACTCCATGGAAGCTGTGCATCGCGCCCGACATGGTCGCAAGGTAGGGCTTCGCCGGCGGGTTGAGCGGCGCCTCGTTGTGGACTCCAGGCGCGCCCGTCGGTGGACCGCTGCCTGCCAGGTCGAGCGGCGGCGAGTAGTGGCAGCTCGCGCACAGCACCGGCTGGCTCGCGACGAGATGCGTGCCCGTGCGCACGTCGTGGAGGATCAGGACGTTCTGCTTCGCCTGCACTTCGCTGTTGGTGTTCGTCGACCAGGCGACGCCGGGCTGGTTCGCCGCGATCGCACCGGTCGTGTGGCAGTTGCGGCAATCGGTCTCGCTCGCGATCGGCACGACGATGTCGGTCGTGCCCAGCACCGTGCCGGTGAACGTGCGCGCGCGGATGCGCATGAGCGGATACGTGTTGGTCGCGCCCGAGTCGTCGAGCGGCGTGATCGGCAGGCCGAAGGCGCGGAACATATTGAGCACGGGCTCGAACGCGATCGGCTGAGGTCCGGGCTGCGGCGCGTCGGCCGGCATGTAGAGTCCGGTCACACCCTGACCCGGCGCAAGGGTGACGCCGAACAGCGCGCTCGCGTGCTGCCAGAAGTCGGTCTTGCCCAGGCTGGTCGAGTTGGAGGAGCCCAGCGCGTCGGCCACGGGCTCGTAGGTGACGGCGACCTGGGAAGGTCCGAGGAGCACCGGCATGCCGCTCGGCGAGCGATAGACGACCTGCGCGTCGAACACGTTGAACGGCGGCAGGATCGAGAACGTCGAGAACTCGCGGTCCATGCAGTGCATGCCGAGGTCGTTGTTCGCAAGAACGCGGTACTGGCCGGGCGGGACGGTCGAGCCGGACCCGCTGCCCGGTTCATCGACGACGACGGGAGTCGGGCTCGAGCCTCCGCTGCAGGACGCAACGAGTGCGAAGAGCACACCAACAACGGATCTGCGGTCGAACATGGGCGTCACCTCCGAGGCTCGCGAGCACGAGTTCGAATCTACGCCCACTTCCGATCCCTTGTCATCCGCCGTTGTGCGCAGAGCGCGAGCGAAAAGTGCGTAGAGAGGTACGGATGGGCTCGTGCTCGGACGCAGCGCAGTGGCCCAGCCGGCAGTAGGGTGGGCCACGGAGTCCGAGCTTCGTACCATGACGCGAGGAGCCGACCCTCCGCCATGGCCGACCTGTCGATCGAATTCTCTGGGCTGCATTTCCAGAACCCGTTCCTGCTCGCGTCCGGTCCGCCGGGCACGAACGGCAAGGTGATCAAGCGCTCGTTCTCGCTCGGCTGGGGCGGGATCGTGTGCAAGACGATCAGCCTCGACGCGAGCAAGGTGATCAACACGGTTCCGCGCTACGGCAAGCTGCACGCGCGCGTCCACGACAAGGAAGTGATCGGCTTCCAGAACATCGAGCTGATCAGTGATCGACCGTTCGACGCGTGGCTCGACGAGCTCGCCGACTGCAAGCGCGAGTACCCCAAGCACATCCTGGTCGCGTCGATCATGGAGGAGTACAGCCGCGACGCGTGGCACGAGATCGTCGAGCGCACACAGGCGACGGGCATCGACGCGTTCGAGCTCAACCTCTCGTGTCCGCACGGCTTGCCCGAGCGCAAGATGGGCGCGGCGATGGGGCAGAATCCCGAAATCGTGAAAGAGGTCGTGGGCTGGGTGAAGGAAGTGTCGAAAGTGCCGGTGTGGGCCAAGATGACGCCGAACATCACCGACCCGACGGTGCCCGCGCGCGCCGCGGTCGCGGGCGGAGCCGATGGGATCAGCGCGATCAACACGATCCTGTGCGTGATCGGGATCAACCTCGAGACGCTGCGTCCGATGCCGACAGTCGAAGGTTACTCCGAACCGGGCGGCTATTCGGGTCAGTCGGTGCGGCCGATTGCTTTGCGACAGGTGATGGAGATCGCGCGCGCCTGCCCGGGAGTTTCGGTGTCGGGCATGGGCGGCGTGGAATGCGCCGAGGATGCCGCGCAGTTCTTCCTGGTCGGCGCGAGCACGGTGCAGGTCTGCACGGGCGCGATGTTGCAGGGCTACGAGATGATCGAAGGCTTGTGCAACGGCTTGAGCTCGTTCATGGACAAGAAGCAGTTCAAGAACGTGAAGGACATGGTCGGCTTGTGCGTGCCGCACTTCACGACGCACGCCGACCTGAACGCGCGTCAAGCGCAAGCGAAGCGCGATCACGCCGCGAAGACGAACCGCGACACGATGTGGAAGGGCGACATCGCGCGCGAGACGGATTCGCTCGTGACGGACTGATCAGCCGAGGATGGCGCTTGGTCATCGATTGGGCATCCCGCGATGCCCATGGGTAGACTCGCGCGGGGAGAGAGCCTCCCAGGTCAGGTCGGCGCCCGTGCGCCCGATTCCGGTCCCTTTGCCAACGCAGCACGTTGTGCATCGCGCCGCAATGCTGGTGCAGCCTCCTTCGCAATCCCCGGGAGAGCTCCCGCAAATGAAACTGTTCCGCTCGCGCGGACTCTTCGAATGAAGGACCGTTATCCATGAACAAGCTCTATTTCGCTCTCGTGCTCGGATTGTGCCTCGCAGCCTGCAACAAGTCGGAGGCTGCACCCAAGAAGCCGGAGGTGCCGGCCAAGTTGGAAGTGCCGGCAGGCAACAAGCTCGCGTTCGAGATGAAGGCCAGCGGCGTCCAGATCTACATGTGCCAGCCGAAGAAAGACGACGCCACGAAGTTCGAGTGGGCGTTCAAGGCACCCGACGCGCGCCTGATGGGCGCGGACGGGAAGGAAGCCGGCCATCACTACGCCGGACCGACGTGGGAATCGAGCGACGGAAGCAAAGTGGGCGGCAAGGTGGAACAGAAGGTCGACGCTCCCGGAGCCGACGACGTGGCCTGGCTGCTCCTCTCGGCGAGGTCGAACGAAGGCAAGGGCAAGTTCGCCGACGTGAAGTTCATTCAGCGAATCAACACGCACGGTGGACAGCCGCCGACGACCGATTGTGACGCGGCGCACGTCGGCAAGGAGGCGCGCGTCGACTACACGGCGACGTACTGCTTCTACGTGGCCGGCGGCTGAGAGACGGACTGGACTCCCGAGCCGGACGAACGCGTGCAGCGCGCGCCGGCTCGGGCATACACTTTCCGTGATGACCGACAAGTTCCTGCGCGCTGCCATCGACGAAGCCCGGCTCGGTCTGGCCGAGGGCGGGATCCCGATCGGTTCGGTGCTCGTCATCGACGGCGTGATCGTCGGTCGCGGCCACAACCGGCGCGTGCAGAAGGGGAGCGCGATCCTGCATGCCGAGATGGATTGCCTCGAGAAGGCCGGTCGATTGACAGCGCGCGACTACCAGCGCGCGACGCTCTACTCGACGCTCTCTCCGTGCGACATGTGCAGCGGCACAGCGCTCCTCTACAAGATCCCGCGCATCGTGATCGGCGAGAACGTCACCTTTCGCGGCCCGGAAGACTACGTGCGATCCCGCGGCGTCGTGCTGACGATCGTCGACGACCCCGAGTGCCGCAGCCTGATGAGCGAGTTCATCCGCACGCGCCCCGAACTGTGGAACGAGGACATCGGCGTCGATTGACATCGACACCGAGTTCACCTGCAACACAACTGCCGAGCCTGGTCTCGCTCCCGTGGACAACAATGCACGAAAAGACGACGCGATGCGCCAGGTCCCGATCGTGGAGGAGATCCTGCGAAGCTGGGATCCGATCGGCGTCGAGCCCGGGAAGAACTGGCCGGCCGATGAATACGACCGCTACGCGCCGACGATCGTCTCGATGGTCGCCGCCGGTTGTTCCGTCGACGACCTGGCACGGCACCTTGGAGAAGTGGTGACCGATTCGATTGGGCTCGGTTCGGTGCCCGAGCCTGAACACGGCGTCGCGCGTGAGATCCTCGCTGCGTTGCGCCCCTGAACCACCCACGCTTGGCAACTCCCTCGTGCAGTTGGATCCGCGGGCGCGTCTGCAGCGTGTGACGCTTCGGCGAACCCCCTCGTCAGCCGATCGGCCCGCGTCCGTCGACGACACCGTCCTCGAGGTCGATCGCGTGCATCCGTTGCGCCAGCTCATCCGCGCTGCAGACACCTTTCTCGACGAGCATGCGCTGCATCGTTTTGGTCGCCAGGGCCAACTCTCCCAGCGCGCGCTCCAGCTTCGCACCGTTGACGAAGCCGTTGCCGTGCATCGAGGCGAGCTCGGAGCGCATGCTGCGCGTCTCTTCGCGCGCGGCGTCGATCTGCGTGTGCTGGTAGATGTCGAAGATCCAGTTGATGAGTCCCATCGTGTTCCGTGCGGGGCTGGAGGAAAGTGAGGAGGGCCCGCAACCTACGACGCAGGTGCTGCGGCATTCACGTTAAGCTCTGGCACCTTCGATCCACCCGAAGGCCGCAGCCCGCTCACGGATCCAATCCTCGATGCGATCTGGCGGCGCTGACGGGATCGTCGCGGTCATCCACGCTCATGTTCGAGCGATTTCGGCGTGCCCCGGCCGTCTACGTTCCAGCGCGAAGTAGACACCGGCGGCAATCGCGAAACCGACGAACCACGCGTACGTGTACAGCGTCTGCCAGCTTTGCGAAATGCCCTCGATTGCGTGCGCTTGATGCAGGAAACCGGGCACGTTCGGGAGCACGCCGAGCACGAGCGCGATGATCGCCGAGCTGTTGATCCCAGCGTACCTACCGTGCTCGCGGTACAGATCGGGCACGTCGAGCTCGCGCCGGCGCAACACCCAGTAGTCGACGATCATGATCCCCGCGATCGGACCGAGAAGAGCGGAGTAGCCGATCAGCCACTGATCGATGTACGCCTGCGGGTTCGACAAGAGCTTCCACGGCATCATCGCGATGCCAAGCAGGCCCGTGATCAAGCCGCCCGTCCTGAACGAGATCCGCTTCGGCGCGAGGTTCGAGAAATCGTTGGCCGGGCTGACGACGTTGGCCGCGATGTTGACCGAGAGCGTCGCCAGCCCTATGCCGAACAGCGCGATCACGGCGACGATTGCGCGTGTTGCGCCCGAAGCGATGAGCGGAGCCGCATATCCCGCCGGCGGCGTTGCGGACGTGAGCTGCGCCAGGATGAAGTCTGGCTTCCAGAGTTCCTTGATGTCGACGCCGTGAAAGATCGCCTGCGCCGCGCTCGTCACGACGACACCCATCGCGGAAAACACGAGCATCGTCGTCGGCAGTCCCAACGTCTGCCCGAGCATCTGTTCGCGCTGACCGCGGCCGAAGCGCGTGAAGTCGGGAATGTTCAACGAGAGCGTCGCCCAGAATCCGACCATGCCCGTGAGCGACGGAACGAACACGGGCCAGAAATCGGAAAGCGTCGCGAACTTCGACGGTGACGTGAGCATCGGCCCCAGCCCCCCCGCCTGTCTCACCGCCCACACGAGCAGCGCGAGCGCTAGCGCGAGCACGATCGGCGCGGCCCAGTTCTCGAACACCCGCACCGCGTTCATGCCGCGGTAGATGATGAAGATGTTCAGCGCCCAGAAAACGGCGAACGTGAGCGCGCTCGGGATCGAAAGGCCCAGGACCTGCGCACTCCCGCCCATCGACGCGAACGCGGGCCACAGCGCCGACAGGAACGTCTTGATCGCCTCGCCGCCGATCGAGCATTGGATGCCGAACCATCCACACGCGACCAGCGCGCGCAGGATCGCAGGCACGTTTGCACCGCGCGTTCCGAACGAAGCGCGCGCGAGAACCGGAAACGGAATGCCGTACTTCGTCCCCGCGTGCGCGTTCAACAGGATCGGCACGAGCACGATCAAGTTGCCGAGCGCGATCGTCAGCAGCGCCTGCCACCAGTTCATCCCGAGCGCGATCAACCCGCCCGCCATCATGTACGTCGGGATGCAGTGCGCCATGGAGATCCACAGCGCCGCGAAGTTGTACGTGCTCCAGTTACGCCGCTCGAAAGGAACCGGCGCGAGATCCGCGTTGTACAGCGGGCTCGCGACGACATCCGTCGGCAACCCACCAACCACACCTGCAAACTCTCCATCCATGCGTGTACGAATCTTGACGCCCAGAACCCGCACCTGTCACGCGCCAGCCACCCATCCTGCACCGACCACCCTCTGCGCCGCACGGACATGAAGCACATCACTCCTCCTCCTACTGAGGGGCCGGCGCGTCCAAGCCCGGTATGGCCGGGCTTGCTCGCGCCGGGCCCGCCGCGCCGTAGGCGCGGAACATCGCCGCGGTGCGTTGTAGTTGCCGTGGCCTTGCACGAGCGAGAGCGCACTCAGCGTCTTCTGCACGCGCAAGCAGCGGAGCGGCGCGCTACGTGCCTTTGCGCAATCTCACGATCTTCACGTGCCTTTGCGCAAGATCACGATCTTGACGGTGTTGAACAGGATGGAGAGGTCGAAGAGCAGCGACTGGTTCTTGATGTAGAACAAATCGTACTGGAGCTTCTGCACCGCGTCCTCGAACGTGCTGCCGTAGCGATAGTTGATCTGCGCCCAACCGGTCAGACCCGGCTTCACGATGTGGCGCTGCTTGAAGTAGGGGATCTTCTTCGTCAGGTCGCGCACGAAGTGCTCGCGCTCCGGTCTCGGACCGACGAGCGACATGTGTCCCGCGATCACGTTGAACAGCTGCGGTAGCTCGTCGAGCCGCGTCTTGCGGATGAACTTGCCCGAGCGCGTGATCCGCGGATCATCCTGCGTCGCCCACACCGGCCCCGACACCGTCTCTGCGTCGGCGCGCATGCTGCGGAACTTCAACAACGTGAACACGCGCCCGTCTCTGCCCACGCGCTCCTGTGTGAACAGGATCGGACCGGGCGAATCCCAGCGCACGAAGACCGCCGTCGCCAACATCAACGGCCACGTCACGAGCAGCAACAAGATCGACAGCGTGAAGTCGACGACGCGCTTGGCGAGCTCGGCCCACGGATGCCGCGAGAAGCCCTCGTTGAAGATCAAGTACGACGGACGCAGCGCTTCGACCGCGATCTTGCCCGTGATCTGCTCGTACACGGCCTCCTGCTCGCGCACGCCGAAACCCGCGAGACGGCACTCGAGCAGCTCGTCGACCGGCAGACTGCGACGCCGGTCCTCGATCGCGACGACGACGAGATCGACTTCTTTCTCCTGCGCGAGCTCGAGCATCGTGCGCGGACCGCTGTGTCGCGTGTCCCCGTCCGACAGCGGCTCGAGCACGAGCAACTGCGTGCGCGGATCGGCCTCGACGGCCTGTTGCGCGATGGCTCCCGGCTGCGCCAGCGTCGAGGCGAGCACGGGCACGCGCTCCGGTTCGCGCCGCTCGAAGGGGATGACGTTGCCGCCCGCCTCGGCTGCGACGCGCGCGCTCTCGGGCCACACGTGACGCGCGGGCTGGTGCACGTCGCTCTCGTGCAGGTACGCCGGATCGTCGGGCAGGATCCCGACGAGCACGTACCCCGCATCCGGCCGATCGAGGATCTCGCGACCGAGCGCGTGTGCGCGCTTGCCTCCACCCAGGATCAGCACGCGCTCGCCGAACTCGACGCGCCGCAGCAACCAGTGGAAGAGCGAGCGCCAGTAGTACAAGACCGCGAACGCCGACAGCATCGCGAACACCAGCGTCCACACGAGCTGGCTCAGCGTGAGCGGCGGGAAGTCGAGGATCTGCTTCAGGCCCCACGACCTCGCGAGCACGACCGCGAGCAGCGTCAACCCGAGCGCCGAACCCGTCGACTCGACGAACCGTCCCGCGCGGTCGTAGCGCGAGCCCGAGATGCGCACGTCGTACAGCTCGTTGAATGCGATCGCGATCTGCGACACGACGGCCAGGAGGAACGAGCTGTAGATGCAGCGCAGGATCGCGTCCTCGGGCAGCATCGGTCGCACGTCGGACGAGAGCAGCTCGCGGATCTTCTCCGACGGGTTGCCCCACAAGTGCGCCGTCATCCACGCGCTGATCACGATCGTCAACAACGCCGTCTCGCTCAGGATGAGCAGGGCCTTGCGAATCGGCAGGTAGTGGCGGAGGACGCGCAGCATCGATCGACCCGGCGCTCGGGCCCGAACGGGTGAAACGGCTTGTGAGGAGTGCACTCCTCGACCGTGGAACCTGATCGGCCAGGATCGCGCGCCGGTTGAACGTGCGGACGTCCCTCCGGCGCAGGTCGCGAAGAGTCTAACCGTACCCTGCCGGGGCCGTTTCCGCCGATTGCGTCCGATCCGACACGATTCGATCGCGTGGCCCCCGCTTCAACCCTGCTCGGCGCGCCTCCGCGATTCGAAGGCCACCGGGAAGGACTTTCCCATGTCGGCTCGATGCTCGACGCACACCGACCGCGGTCTGGTGGAGATCCAGACCTCGACGAGATCGATGCGCGTGCGCATGTGCCTGCGCCGACCGAGCCACGTCGCCGCGCGTTGCAACCGCATCGCTTGCGCTGCGCCGAGCCGGCCCGATTCGAAGAAGTGCCCGCGAGCGAGATCCTTGGACACGCCGCGCGGAGCGGGCACGGGCTCGAAGCGCGCCGTCTTCACCTCGACAACGACGAGCGTGCGCGCTGCGACGTCGATGGCCAGAATGTCGACCTCCGCGTGCGGCGTGCGCACGCGCCGGCCTTCGATCGTGAGACCAGCGCGCAAGAACTCACGCACGGCGAGCTCTTCGCCGAGGCGACCCAGCTCGTGCGGATCCGGAGTGCACGTGCGCGCGAACCAGCGCGGCCAGTGACGCAGGCAGAACGCGCGCAGTCCGCGCGCCAGCAGGCTCAGGTCGTCTTGGCCTCGGCGACCTTCTCCACGCTTTCCTGTTCGAGGCTCTGAATCGCCGAGAGCGAATAGCGCACGCGCACGCCGTCCGCGATCTGCAGCGTCACGATCTGGTCCTGCACCTGGACGATGGTCCCGTACAGTCCGCCGTTCGTCATCACCTTGTCGCCCTTGCCGATCGTGGCCAGCATCGCCTGACGCTTTTTGCGGTTCTTCTGCTCGGGCCGGATCATCAGGAGCCAGAACACCAGGCCGATCCCGATGAACGGAATGAACTGGGTGAGCGCGCCAAACGGTCCCCCGCCCGGTGTGTTCGGTTGGGTGCCGGCCGGCGCGTTGGCGTCCTGGAGAAGAAGCAGGGTCGGGATCAGGTGCATGGGTTTCTCCCACTGATGCGGGTAGTTCGGGCGCTGCGTCGACTTCCGGTGCTTCGGGCCCAGGGGTTTGGACCCGCTCAGCAGCGTGGGGATTCGGCGGCGGAACGGGCGGAGAGGGTACTAGAATCGCCCCTTCGTCGGAAGGCTGCGCAGGTTGCGGCTCACCCTCCTGCGCGCGACCGGCCACATCGGCAGTTCCCGCTGCCGACGATTCTGCTGATCTCTTGTCTGCCGTTTCCATGTCCACCGATTCCGTCACATCCACCTCCACGCGCTGCGTCGTCGCCATGAGCGGCGGCGTCGATTCCTCCGTGGCGGCCTGGATGCTGCGCGAGGAGGGCCGATCGCTCGTCGGCCTCTTCATGCGCAACGGCGTCCACGTGAGCGAAACCGAGTCCGCCAAGAAGTCGTGCTGCTCTGTCAGCGACGCTCGGGACGCACGGATGGTTGCAAACCATCTCGGGATTCCTTTTCACGCGGTCGATCTGAAGGACGAATTCGGCGCGATCATCCGCTACTTCGTGCGCGAGTACGCGCGCGGGCGGACGCCCAACCCGTGTGCGGTGTGCAACCGCGACCTCAAGTTCGATCGGCTGCTGTCGTTCGCGCGCGAGCTGGGCGCCGATTCGGTCGCGACGGGGCACTACGCGCGGCTCGACGTGATCGACGGGCGCGTGCACGTGCGCCGCGGCGTCGACACCACCAAGGACCAGAGCTACCAACTTTTCGCGGTCGCCGAAGCGAACCTGGCCCGCACTCGGCTGCCGCTGGGCGCGTTGAAGAAGAGCGCCGTGCGCGATCTCGCGCACAAGGCCGCACTGCGCACGTCGCAGAAGAAGGACAGCCAGGAGATCTGCTTCGTGCCCTCGAACGACTACCGCAAGCTGCTCGAGGAACACGCCGTCGTGATGCACGCGGGCGAACTCGTCGACACCGCGGGCAACCGGTTGGGCGAGCACGCGGGTACGGAGAACTTCACGATCGGACAACGCCGCGGGCATGGCATCTCGTCGGCGGAGCCGCTCTACGTCGTCGCGCTCGAGCCGGATCAGGGCCGCGTCGTGCTCGGCACGCGCGACGAATGCGGTGTCACGCAGATGACGGTCGGCGACCTCAATTGGATCGGCGTCGACGTCCCCGCGTCGGGCGAGATGCGCGTGCTCGCGCAACACCGCTACCACTGCGAGCCCAAGCCGGCGACCCTCCACGTCACGGGCAAGGGGTGCACGGCCGTGTTCGACGAACCCGAGCTCTCGGTGACGCCTGGACAGGGTGCAGCGTTCTACGACGGCGATCGATTGCTCGGCGGCGGTTGGATCGACGCGACGCAGCGTGGTTGAGGTTCGTGCGGGTGGTCTCGCGCGAACCGTGCGGTCTGATGAACGCCGCACCCAGTCTGCGTAGGATCGCCGGGGCTTGACGTCGCCGACGAACCCGGTCCCGCGCAACATGCCCCGTGCGAGCGCAGGCGTCGCTGCCGCGGGCATCGGACGCGCGCTCGCGTGGTTCGGCATTGCGCTGCTCGCGCTCGGGACGTGGCTGGCCCTGCCGCGAGCCGCTGCTCCGCGTGTTCCGCTCGACATCGTGCTCGTCGATGTCTCCAAGAGCGTCTTCGCACCGCGCCGGTCGGATTGGCAGCGCTTCGTGCGCGAGCAGTTGACGCGCCTAGCGCGCGAGTCAGCCGAGCACAGGGCGGGCGAGCGCAGCGCCGCTGAGGAGCCGGCCGACGTGTGCGTGGTCGCGTTCGGCAGCGAAGTGCGCACGCTCGTTGCACCGGCGAGCGCGAACGAAGTCCTCGCGCGGCTCGGCTCGGATGCGCGCTCGGGCTTCGAGCTCCTCGAGCACGGCGATCCCGCGGGATCGGACGAAACGAAGCTCAGCGCCGCGCTCGATCTCGCTGCGACGCTGGCCGCCGATCGCAACGATGCGCACGTCGTGATCCTCGGCGACGGCACGTACACCGGCCGCGATCCTGCGCCCGCGGCCGACGCACTGCAGCGTGCGGGCGCGACGATCGTCGAGACGCTGGGCCTGCCCGCACCGAGCCGGTCGAACGTCGCACTCGGTCCGCTCTCCGTGCCGCGCGCGATCGAGGTCGGTGCGCCGCTCGTCGTCTCGCTCGAAGCGCTGATCCAACGGGGATCCGACGCCGACGAAAAAGCCGTCGTCGAGATCGTGCGCCGCGATGCGCGCGGTGAGAGCAAGACGCGCGTCGCCTTGCAGTGGCCGACGCCCTCATCGCCCTCCGCGACGGTGCCCGTGCACGCCGACCTGGGTGCCGCCGTCGCCGGAGCGATCGAGATCGAAGCGCGTGCCGTGCTCAGCGCGGGTTCCGGCGAGCGCATCAGCGACGCGATCGTCGAAGACGACGTCAGCAGTGCGCGCGTCCGTTGCGCCGGCATGCTCGTCGTCGGCGTCGCCGATGCGGACGGAAGCGGTGCAGCCGTCGCGAAAGCCCTCCAAGGGATCGGCGCAGCGAGCACGAGCGGAATGCAGATCCTCCCGCTTCACGCTGGAGAAATCGTGAGCGCGCTGTCCGTCGTCGATGCCCTCGTGACCGTCGACGATGCGCTCTCCGCCGACGAAGCACGCCTGCTGACTTCGTTCGTCGTGCACGGCGGTGGCTGGCTCGACCTGGCCGGCTGGAAGTGGATCGCGCGCCGTGCGGGGTCGGACGATCCGCTCCGATCGATCGCAGCGCTCGTGCCCGCGCACGACAAGCTCGGTCCGCGCGACGTCATCCTGCTCGTCGACGCGTCGGGGAGCATGGATGGAACGCCCTTCGCGAGCGCGACGGCAGCGATCGGCACCGCCCTCGAAGCCGCCTTGCCGGAAGACGACGTCGAAGTGCGCTTCTTCGCCGACGATCTGTCGCCGCCGATCCGCTTGTCGGCTGCGGACCGCGCCAGACCGGCGCTGCGCCGCGCGTTCGTCGAGCAGGTCGGGCACGCGCGCGCACCGCAGGGCTCGACGCAACTTTGGCGCGCGCTGGAGCAGATTGCGCTCGAGCGCGCGGACTCGGCGCGCGAAGCCCTGGTGCTCTTGCTCAGCGATGGGCGCGATCCCGACGTGAAGGCGGCACCCGCGCGCGGTCAAGGCCTGCGCACGCGCCTGGGCACGGAGCGCGCGCACATCGTCGTGATCGCCGCCGGTGACGATCCCGACCGCGACCTGCTTGCGTCGCTGCTGAACCCGGGCGAGTCGATCGTCGACGCCGGCGATCTTTCGAAGCCAGGTGCATCCGACCGTCTGGCGCACCTCTTCGCGCGCGCGCTGGCGCAAGATGAAGTGCTCCAAGGTCCCTTCGACGTGCTCCCCGTTGCGCACGAAAACGGCATCGCCGCCGACGTCGCGCGTGCGAGCGTCGACCTCGCACCGATCGCGCGCGCCGTGCGCGCCGACGTCGTGCGCACGGACACGAACTACGCCGAGCCGTTCTGGTCCACGCATGACGGTGCTCCGCTCGGCGCGATCCGGCGCGCAGGCCTCGGTCTCTCCGCGGCGCTCGCTTTCCAACCCGCGAGCGATTGGGCTCCGCAGTGGACGGATCCGAAGAGGCTCGCCCCGCTGTTGCGCACGCTCGCGCGCGTGCACGCGCTGCGTTCGTCGGAGCCGCGCCTGCGCGAGGAAGACGGCCGCCTGTGTCTCGAGAACGCGCCGCCCGATCTGCCGGCGCCGGCGCACGCGCACGTCGTCGACGGAAACGGCGCGAGCGCGGACGTGCTCTTCGCCGAGGCCGGGCCGACCGGTGATCCACTGCTCGAGCGCTGTGCGCCGATCCCGACAGAACTCGAGCGCTCAGCGGGGTTCTGGACGGTCACGTTCGAATCTGCATCCGGACCTGCGTGGGTGATCGCACTCGCGACGCCGCGCGCACCCGAGTTCACGTTCCCCCCCAAGCGCTTCCGGGCGCATCCGCTCGAGGCGACGCCGCGCGCCAACGTTGCAACGGCCGCACCGCATCCGCTCTATCCCTGGATGCTCGGCGCAGGCGCGCTGGCCCTCTTCGCCGCGGCACTCCTGGGGGCGTTCTCCCGCCGGCGGGCCTGAGTGCGCCGGGCACGTCAAGCTTTTCCACCTCCGCGCCGATGAGGGGGGCGTCATGAAACACCAGCGACTCTTCGCCCTCGTTTCCTCGGCCCTCCTCCTGTGCCTCGCGAGCGCCTGCTCGAGCACACAGTCCTCCCTCGGCGACCAGGAGTGGCTCAAGCCCTCGCCGCGCCTGCGTTCGCAGATCGAGGACGCCGCGCGCCGCCTGCCGTGGACGCACGGCATGGAACGCGTCGAGATGATCACCTGGTTCGCGACCGTCGGCGAGCCCGCGTATCCGACGCTCTTGGCCATGGTGCAGGACCCGCGCAAGGACGTCGCCGGTTCGGCGCTCGCGGCGCTCGGAGCGACGCGCGACAGCCGCCTCGTCGAGCCGCTGCGTGCGGTACCGATGCCTGAAGGCGAGGCAGACTTCGACCTGCGCCTCGAACGCGCGCGTGCGCTGTTGCGATTGGGCGACTGGCAGGTCGTGCCGACCTTGATCGAGGGTCTGCGCGACGAGCGGGACATCACGCGCGCGCTGTCGGCGCAGACGCTGTGGGAGTCCACGCACGAGAAGTTTGGCTACGACGCCAACGGCGACATCGCGGCGCGCAACAAATCCATCGCCGCCTGGGAAGCTTGGTGGCACGACCGTAGTCAGGATCCGCTGCGTCCCGGCGTGGCTGTGGACAACGCGTCGACGCGCAGCGCGAAAGCGCCGACCAAAGCGGACGGCTGACGTTCCAGGCTCGACGTACCGGCTCAGGCCGCGCGCCCACGCCGGAGCAAGGACCACTGCGGTCGGAGGACTACGTCTCGCGCGCGGTCCGCAACCGGGCGAGCAGCGCCTGGAACCGCTCGTCCTCGCGCAACGCCGCGAGGTCCTCGTCCGCCTGGGCGTGATCGGCATCGTCGTACCCGAGCGTGCAAGCGCGCTCGAAAGCCTCGATCGCCGCATCGATCTCTCCCACGAGCGCGAGCGAGCACGCCAGGTTGTAGTGCACCGTTTCGTCCTCGGGGTTGCGCCGCGCGAGCTCGCGGTCGACCTCCAGCGCGCGCTCGTTGCGCCCGAGGCGCGTCAGCACGTGACCCAGGTCGCCGGCTGCCGCGTCGTTCCCGGGCCGCCGCGCGATTTCGATCTCGAGCACCTCGGCCAGGAACTCCAGGCCGATGCGGTCGAGCCGGGCCGCCAGATCGGGAGGTACGACCAGGGGCTGGTGGAGGAGGTCCTCGGGGCTCATGCCGCCCTCGACCTCGAAATACGCGGGAGTTCCGACATCATTGGAGTTCGACCCGTCTTCCCTTGCGGCTGCCCGGCTCAGATCCTGGCTTCGCCGTGCCCAAGCGGTTGCGCGGGATCTTGCTGTCGCGCCGACGAGCGAGCCTACACAATGGAGCGTGGAGTCGGGGACCGGGCACCGAGGCGGGGACGAGCGGCAGACGCCGCGGACGGTCCGATCCGGCAGGTGCGGTCTGGAACTTGCGCCCGCACGATGAACCTGGACGATGACCTGGCCCGTTCGGGGACTAGGTGGGGGCAGGCGGGGGGCAGCGCCGCCGCAGGCGACCGAGGCGAAAGACGACTGGATGAAGATCCACTTCTGCGATCTGTGCAATGAATCCGTGCCGCAGGCCGACCTCGATGCGGGCCGAGCTTTCTTCCGCAAAGGACGCGTCGTCTGCGCGGCGTGCGATCGGGCGATGTCGCTGCACGAAGCCGGAGCGACGGATCCCATGCAGACGGGATTCGCGGCGCAAACGGAGGAGGGGATGAGCGAACCCGAAGACATCGTGCTGCCGAGCTTCGTGGAGACGCCGAACCCGTACTTCGCGACCGAGCCACCGCCGGCGCTCTCATCCCAGCCTGCGTATCACCCGGCTCCCGCGCATCCGGTCCACGTGCACCGCGGCGGATCGGGCGGCGTCTGGTTGGCGCTGCTCGGGCTCGTTTTCACGGCCGGCGCCGTGTTCGTTCTCGACGGTCGCATCCAGGAATCCGAGCGACGGGCGATGGAGACCACACGCGCGCTCGAAGATCGAACGCAGGAGCTCGCCGCGTTGAGGCGCCGCGCCACGGAGCTCGCCGACGGACAGACCGATGTCGACCGACGCATGCTGCAGCGCATGGCCGACGAGAAGGCGAAGCGCGAGGCGCTCAACGCGGAATTGGCCAAGATTCAGGCCGAAAACACCGAATTGCGCGGGCAGATCACGACGCTCCAGGGTTCGTTCGCGGCGCTGGAGCAGAGGTCGGGCAGCGGCAGCTTCGATCTCGAGAAACGCTTCGCGGCCTTGTCCGCGCGCGTCGCGCACAACGAGGACGAAGCGCGAAACCTGACCGACAAGATCGCGACGATCGAGTCCGCGCCGCCGCTCGTCTCGGAAGCAGCGGCCGCGCCGGCGGGTCCGGGCGCCGCGACCGAGGCACCCTGGCACCTGCAGCTCGCCGGGCTGAAGAGCGACAAGAACAGCACGCGCTGGGAAGCCGTCACTGCGCTCGGTGCAACGAAGGACCCGGAGACCGTTCCCTTCCTCACGCCGATGTTGAAGGACACGGACCTCTTCGTGCGCATGGCGACCGCGCGCGTCCTCGGCGACATGCAATCGAAGCCGGCTGTGCCGGCGCTCATCGACGCGCTCGAGGACACCGAGAGCGCCGTGCGCGAAGCGGTGAACCTCGCGCTGCGTGCGATCACCAACAAGGACTTCAAGTTCGATCCGCTGGCGATCGAGGCGGAGCGCGCGCGGCGCGTGAAGGCCTGGCGCGACTGGTGGAAGAAGGAGTCGGATTCGCCTTCGGGCCTCTGACCGAGCCGACCCTCCGCGAGAGGCCTGGCCCCGACGACAGCGTGCGGATCCCGCACGCTGCGCGCGTTTTCGCGCGGGCTGGCGCTTTCCCAAGGGCGCGAGAATCGGCATTCTGACGGGCAGTGCACCGGGTGCGTCCCGCTGCGCCGCCAGTGGTCTTTCGACCCTCGCATCCCCGACAAGAATGGGCCTCGCCCCGGCGCCGGAACCGGTGCTCGCCGGCGTGCCCGAGACTCGAGAGCGCCCCCCTCCATGAAGAAGCATCCGGTCACGCTCATCCGCGGCGACGGCACCGGCCCCGAGCTGGCCCAAGTCACGAAGACAGTCCTCGACGCCACCGGGGTCCAGTTCGAATGGTCCGAGGTCGACGCCGGAGTCGACGTGATGGCGGCCAAGGGCACGCCGCTGCCCGACGACGTGCTCGCGTCGATCCGCAAGACGAAGACCTGCATCAAGGCGCCGATCACGACGCCGGTCGGCACCGGGTTCCGCTCGGTGAACGTCGCGCTGCGCAAGGAGTTCGACCTGTACGCGTGCGTGCGTCCGTGCAAGACGTACGCGGGTGTGCGCTCGAACTACACCGACATCGACCTCGTCATCTTCCGCGAGAACACGGAGGACTTGTACGCGGGCATCGAGTTCAAGGAAGGCGATCCGAAGACGCTCCAGCTCATGGGGGTCATCGGCGAGTTGTCGGGTGCCAAGATCCGCCCTGACTCAGGGATATCGATCAAGCCGATCTCGATCACCGGGAGCGAGCGCATCGTCAAGGCCGCCTTCGAGTACGCGCGCAAGCACAAGCGCAAGAAGATCACGGCCGTCCACAAGAGCAACATCATGAAGTTCACGGACGGCTTGTTCCTCGCGACGGCGCGCAAGGTCGCCGAGAGATACACCGACATCGCGTTCGAGGACCGCATCGTCGACAACATGTGCATGCAGCTCGTGCAGAAGCCGCAGGACTACGACGTGCTCGTGCTACCCAATTTGTACGGCGACATCGTGTCGGACCTGTGCGCCGGACTGATCGGCGGATTGGGCATCGCGCCCGGTGAGAACAAGGGCGACGGCGGGATCGCGATCTTCGAGGCGACGCACGGATCCGCGCCCAAGTACAAAGGCCTGAACAAGGTCAACCCGACGGCGATGCTGTTGTCGGGCGTGCTGATGCTCGAGCACCTGGGCGAATCCGCCGCCGCTCAACGCCTCGAAAAGGCGGTGGCGCAGGTCATTCGCGAAGGCAAGAACGTCACGTACGACCTGAAGAAGGACCGCAACGATCCGACCGCCGTCGGCACGCGCGAGATGGGTCAGGCGATCATCAAGGCGATGGGCTGATCCGAGAGGGCGCCGGACGGACTCGCTCCGGCGTCGCGCATCAGGGGCGCCACGTCACGATCACGCCGTTCGTGAGGTTGAACGTGGCGCTCGAGCAGAACGCCGCCGCATTGCGGTAGAGCGCCTGCACGTACGAGGTCGGACTGCCCGCGCCGACGGAGAAGCCTTGGTGCAACGGCGCTCCGGTCGCGACGGGGATCTGCGCGACTCCGTTGGCATCAGGGAACGCACGCAGTCGCGTCAGCGTGCCCGTGACGCAGCGCAGACCATCGCCGAAGAGCAGCGTTCCGCCGGTCGGCGTGCGCGACGGCCCCGCGAAGAACGTGACTGCGGCAGCCGAGACGCCGGTCGCCTGGATGCTGAGCGTGTCGCTTGTGAGGCTCGGGAAACCGCTCGCTTCGAGGCGAGCACCTTGTTGCTGGAACGAGCTGGCGCATCCGCGTCCGGCTCCGCCCAGGTTGTTGCACGGGCACGCGCCGCTCCCGCCGTCGCCGGTGCAGAACGTCGTGGTCGCGTCCGTCGACGCTGTGACGATCACATCGTCGACGAACCAACCATAGAAGTCGTTGAAGGCGCCATCACCTGCCCAGAATTCGAGACCCAAGCGCACCGTGTGTCCGGCATACGAGGTCAGGTCGAAGACCGCGGTCTGCCAAGTCGACGAGAGGACGTTGCCGACATTGGACCAGCCGCCCGCCCCGTCGGTCTGCACGAGGAGCGAACGGCGGTCCCAGACCTGATCGTCTTCACCCTCGGAGCTCGTGCGCAAGGTGAGGCGGATCGAGGCGGCATTGGCCGGGAGCGCGATGGGGGCGACCAGGGTCAGCGTCCCGTCGGTCCAACCCCAGCCGACGTTGGGGGTGTCGAACGTGCACGTCGAGGTCGACCCGAACCAGGCGCACTTCGATCCGCTCGGGAAGGGAGCGACGATCGAGCTGCATGGAGACGAGACATCCTGCAGGTGCCACAGGCCGCTGGGTGTCCAGTTCGAGAGTCCGGACTCGAAGTCGTCCTGGAACAAGAGGGTGTCCTGACCCCGTGCGAGAGGGGCCAGGGCGAGGATCGAGAGGGCGAGGAGAGCGCGCATGGAGAGCTCCG